>JAFLVF010000068.1 GCA_022508425.1 Clostridiales bacterium
TCATAACGCGCGGCAACGTCGTCGATCTTGCCGTCGGTATGATTATCGGCGCGGCATTTACCGCGATAGTAACCGCGCTTGTCAACGGCGTATTCAAGCCGCTGATCAACGCCATACCCATGGGCGACGTTACCGGCCTTATCACCATGCTTCGTCCCGCGTACATGATTGACGAAACGACGGGAAAAACGGTGATTGACATGGCTAACTCGGTGTATATCAATTGGGGTGACTTTATCATGGCGATAGTCAACTTCCTGATCACCGCGATAGTTCTGTTCCTTATCATAAAGGCTATCAACACATTCCGTACAAACGCCGAGAAGCTTAAGGGCGTCGAGATCGACAAGCAAACAAAAGCCGAGCTCAAAGCACAGGGCATGAACAAAAAGCAGATGGTAGAGTATTTGGCAAAGAAAGCGGAAGAGGAAGCGGCGCAAAAGGCCGCCGAGGACGCCGCCAACGCGCCCGAAACGACGGAGCATATTTTGAGCGAAATACGCGAGCTCTTGAAATCTCTTCAAAAGTAATAATAGCTATCAAAAAGCACGGTGCAATAACAGCGCCGTGCTTTTTTCAGTGAAGAAATAATAGTGAAGAAGTGCGGCGCGTTGCGCCTAATAGAATAGATAAGAGAAAAATATAATAGATAAGAATTATTGACCGCTTCGCGCAGATTTAATTATAACAAGGAGCGCAAGCGACCCACTTCTTGATTGCCACGATTGTGGAAGCTGTCACAAGCACATAGTGCGCAGTGACTGATGATGTTAGCCTTGTGTCATTCTGAGGCCGACGGCCGAAGAATCTAGGCGAGACCGTCGTATAAAACAAAAGAAAAGCGGCGAAAATTTCGCCGCTTTATTCAATTATATTATTTATTTCTTAAATAGCTTGGACATCAACGGATTGGGCTTTGCCTTATTGTCCGTCTTTTTGACGGTAGCTTTTTCGGGCGCCGTCTTTAGCGTGACCGACTTATTGACCGGTGCGCTCGGTTGGATGGTGGGCGTGCCCTTTACCGTCGGAGTTTTGGTGGATGGAGTAGTTATTCTCGATACGGATGGCGCGGGGGTCTTGATTGTCAATGCCGTGCTCGTCGCGGTTTTGGCCGCGGGGGTTATACTTACCGTCGGTTTTGCCGTCGACGTGCTCGCGGCAGCGCCCATAGGTGTTTTGGGCGTGGGCGTCTTGAACGCCTTTTGCGCGGGGGTGGGCGTAACGGGTGTGCCTGCCGATGTGCGCGGTATTATTGTCTTTTGCGGTGCGCTCTGCGTGGGAGCAAACGTCACCGCCTTTTTGGGCGCGTGCGGATTGTACAGGCCGTTTATCATGCTCTGCACGTCCTCGTAGCGTTTGGCTCTGTCGACCGCGAGGCATTTGAGAAGCGCCGCTTCCACGCTCGAGTCGATGGCCACGCCCATCTCAGACGGGCGTTTGACCGATTCTTTGCCCATGACTATACGAATGGATTCGGGGGGCAGAGTGCCCGTGATTGCGTAATATATGGTCACGCCCAATGCGTACACGTCGGTCCACGGGCCTTGCTCGCCGTGCGCGTCGTACTGCTCGGGCGGAGCGAATCCCTGTTTCAATACTACCGACAACGACTTGCCGTCGGTGTTAGAATACTTTGCCGCGCCGAAGTCTATGAGCTTGACTTCGTTGGATTTTGTGATGAGAATATTGTCGGGCGATATGTCGCGGTGGATAAGCCCCAATTTATGCACCTGCGTAAGCGAGTCCATGACGGGGCGCATGATTGTCAGAATTTCGTCGACGGTGATTTTGCCGCCCTTTCTCTGTAAGTATTTCTTGAGCGACAGGCCGTCGAGGAACTCCATGACGATATACGCCGTGCCGTTGGCGGAGAAGAAGTCGCGCACATTGACTACGCCGGCGAGGTTTTTGATCTTGGCGAGCGCACGCGCCTCGTCGACAAAGCGCTTCAATCCGCGGTTGCTTGCGGCCTGATTTTGCTTGGAATTGATTATTACCTGGTTGTTGCCCGCAACGCGCGTGACGTACCCCGACGGGAAATATTCCTTGACCGCAACCTTGATACCCTGCTGAAGATCCCAGGCAAGGTATGTTATGCCGAAGCCGCCTTCGCCGAGCGCCTTGCCGATGAGATATCGGTTTTGCATGCCGAGAACGGTGCGCTGGGGCAGATGGTGCGGGGGGCTTGGTGTATCGTCAGCCTTACGGTGGCAGTCCATGCACACGCGCGATGAGTCGAGATCGCCGAAGCAATATAAGCAGATATTTTTGTTAGTCCTGACGCGAGCCATTGCTTACTCCTCGACTATACCTACTATTGCCGTGTAATTATCGTTAAACTTGGTTATGCGCGACAGAAGCCGCTCTTCCATCTTGTTAAGAGCGTCCTCGGGGGATGCCGAAGAAGCGAGATCCTCTTCCATTTCCTCTTCGTACACATATTCCCAGAATCCGTCGGTGCACAGAATAAACGCGTCGCCCGGTTTGAGCGGGGTGTTGTAGATATCGCAGTCGGGAGGAAGGTAGTAGTCCGAGCCGAGCACGCGGGTCAGTTTGTTTTGGTCCTTGTGCGTGCGGATGTCGCGAAGCGCTATGCGCCCGAGTTCCACCGCAATCTGCGACAGCGAATGATCCTTGGTCTGGAAGTGGAGCTTGCCGCCCTTAAAGAAATATATGCGCGTGTCGCCTATGTGCGACATAACGGTTTGTTTGAAGTCGGTGACCACGGTTGCGACCGTCGTGCACGACGACTTGAGCGGGGGATGAAGCTCTTTCTCGTCGATAACGCGGTTATGCGCGGCTTGGATATATCCGGAGCACGACTCGGGCTTAACAGCCTGTTCGGGATCGGCGTCCTTTGCCTTCTTGTACGACTCGATAATGTTGGTAGCGCATATACGGCTTGCGACCTCGCTGCCGTAGTATGAGCCCAGCCCGTCGCACACCACAAGACATGCGCCATCGTCAGAAACCGTCATATCGAGGTAGTCTTGATTGTACTCTCTTCCGCCTTGTTTGCAAATAGAAGCTGTCAGTAATTTCATGCCGTCCGCCTTAAAAAAATTTATTACTTTCATTATATAGTAATCTTTCCCGCAAGTCAAGACTTTGAACGAAAAAATAGAGGGTACAGCCCTTATTATGCACATGAAAACTGCAAAATAGTGCACATGAAAACTTCGAAATAGTGCGCATGAAAACTGCGAAATAGTGCGGATGAAAACTGCGAAATAGAATGAGTGTATTTTTCATATATGCGGCAAAATAATTGTCTAAATATTTGACTAATTTTTCGCGCGATGCTATAATACCACATATATCAGTCACGAACGCAACGAGCGATTGAGTTATACAATATCTTTTGGTCGCGGCAAGCGACTGCATACGAGGCGGTGTATGAAAAAAATTGCCATAATCATGGGGTCCAAATCGGACGAGGACAAGATTAAGCCGGCGGTGGAAGTGCTTGACAGCTTCGGCGTAGAATACGAAGTGCGAGTGCTGTCGGCGCACCGCACTCCGGAAGCGGCGGCGGACTTTGCGGCGCATGCTCGAGACAACGGGTTTTGCGCAATCATAGCGGTGGCGGGTAAGGCGGCGCACCTCGGCGGCGTTCTTGCGGCGGCGACCACTCTTCCAGTTGTGGCGCTTCCCGTCCAGACCTCATTCTTGGACGGGCTTGACAGCGTGCTCTCAATACTGCCCATGCCGAGCGGCGTGCCCGTCGCGGTCGTCGGAGTAAACGCCGGCGCGAATGCGGCGCTTACGTGCGTTAGGATAATCGCGGCGTTCGATGACGCTGTCAACAAGAAATACATCGAGTATGTAAATACAATGCGCGACAAAACTTTGAGCGACGACGAGCAAATACGAAACCGTTACTCGAAATAACAATTTGATTCATCTTACTTGAAAGGAGTAAAATTATAATGGTCGAACAGGGCAAACAGCTTTACGAAGGCAAGGCGAAAAAAGTTTTCGCCACGAACGAAGAGGACAAGCTTATTGTCGATTACAAAGACGACGCTACCGCGTTTAACGGATTAAAAAAGGGCACTATAGTAGGCAAGGGCGTTGTCAATAACAAAATGAGCAACTATTTGATGAAGATGCTCGAAGAGCACGGCGTCGAGACGCACTATATCGAAGAGATTTCCGACCGCCGCACGGTCGTCAAGAACGTGCAGATCGTCCCCCTCGAGGTCATCATGCGAAACGTCGTCGCGGGGTCGCTGTCCAAGCGCACCGGCCATCCAGAGGGCGACGTGCCCAAAATGCCCATACTCGAGTTATACTATAAATCGGACGAATTGGGCGATCCGATGATCAACGAGGATCACGCGCTCGCCTTCGGCTGGGCGACTAGGGAAGAGCTCGATACCATTGCCGCGACGGCAAGAAAAGTCAACGAAATACTCAAGAAATTCTTTGCCACGGTGGGCGTAGACCTAATCGACTTCAAGATAGAGTTCGGCAGATACAAAGGCCGCATCATACTCGCCGACGAGATAAGCCCCGACACGTGCAGGTTCTGGGACAGCAAGACCAAAGAGAAGCTCGACAAGGACCGTTTCCGCCGCGACATGGGCGGCGTGGAGGGCGCATACCACGAAATGATGCGCCGTATAGGGCTTGCGGAATAAGTGCATAGAAATAAAGCGCGAGAGGGAAACGTAAAAATTCCCCGCCGCGCTTTTGCGTTTATATACACAAAATAATATCAACGGGTGCAATATGAGTGACAAGAAGATAGGCAAGAAGATAACATACGCCGACGCCGGCGTCGACGTAACGCGCGGATACGAAGCGGTAGACAAGATCAAATCTCACGCCGCTTCCACCTTCAACGACAAGGTGCTCCAGGGTTTAGGGAGCTTCGGTGGGTTTTACTCGCTGGACGGCGAGAGCGGCGACGTGCTCGTTGCGGGCACGGACGGAGTGGGTACCAAGCTAAAGTACGCGTTTTTGTCGGGGCGAAACGACACCGTCGGCATTGACTGTGTTGCAATGTGTGTCAACGACATCGTGTGCCAGGGCGCAAAGCCGCTGTTGTTTTTGGACTACATAGCTACAGGCCGTATAAATCCCGACGTCGTAGCCGACGTCGTCAAGGGCGTGGCGGACGGATGCAGGCAGGCGGGCTGTGCGCTCGTCGGCGGCGAAACGGCGGAAATGCCGTCAATGTACGGCCCGGGCGAGTACGACCTTGCGGGATTCTCCGTCGGCATAGTCAAGCGCGAGAGAATAATTAACGGCGCCAATATCAAGCCGGGCAACGTGCTGGTGGGGCTTGCTTCGAGCGGGCTCCATTCCAACGGCTTCTCGCTCGTCAGACGGCTGTTGGGCGAGGACCCCGAGAAGCTGGAGCACGAGCGTTTGGGCAAGGGCACGCTTCTCGACGCGATACTCACCCCCACGCATATCTATGTAAAGTCCGTTCTGGAACTTTGCGACAAGGTCAAGATTCTCGGTCTTGCCAACATCACGGGCGGCGGATTTATCGAGAATATTCCGCGCATTTTCCCCGAAGGTATAGGCTGTAAGGTCGACGTGAAATCTTTCCCGCGCCCCGCGATATTCGAGCTTCTTGCCGACAAATCGCATCTCGGTAAGGAAGAATTATACAACACCTTCAATATGGGCATCGGCATGGTCGCCGCCGTGGACAAAAAGGACGTCGACCTGTTCGTCGACACCGCCAACTCTCTCGGCGAGAAAGCGTACGTCATAGGCGAGACGACGGAAGGCAGGGGCGTCAAGCTGTGATGAAAAACATTGCGGTAATGTTTTCGGGCGGCGGCACCGACTTCCAATCGCTGATTGACGGCGAGAAAGCGGGTAAATTCGACGGTAAGATTGTCGTGTCGATTTGCTCCAATCACAAAGCCTACGGAATCACGCGCGCTGAGAATGCGGGTATAGATTGTCGCATTTGCTCGCTTAACGACTACGACGACGCCGTTGCGCGGGATATGGCCGTGTGCGATATACTTGACAGCTACAACGTCGATCTCGTCGTGCTTGCGGGGTACTTGGGTATAGTGACTTCGGCGCTACTCGACAAGTACGCGGGACGCATAATCAATATTCATCCGGCTCTGCTCCCCAAATACGGCGGCAAGGGCATGTACGGACTGAATGTTCATAAAGCGGTGATCGCCGCCGGCGAGAAAAAGAGCGGTGCGACCGTTCACTACGTGGACGGCGGCACGGATACGGGCGAGATCATCATGCAACGTTCTCTCGACGTACTGCCCGACGACACGCCCGAGAGTTTGCAACAGCGGATATTGAACGAGATAGAGCACAAGTTGCTTGTCGAGGCCGTTGCATTGTTAACTAAAGCTTGACGGCGCATACATTGCGGGTCTACGTCGCTAACACAAGCGGTTTGCGCCGCGCCTAAGCCGTCACATGAGGCATTTGCGGCAATTCGGTTCATACAAAAAGAAAAATAACCTTTAAGGAGTATTTTATGAAGAAGAGAGCACTTATAAGCGTAAGTGACAAGACGGGGGTGGTCGAGTTCGCCAAGGAGCTTGAAAAGCTCGGCTACGAAGTGGTGTCCACGGGCGGCACGCTCAAGACGCTGCTTGACAACGGCGTCAAAGCCATATCGATAACCGACGTCACCGGGTTTAGAGAATGCCTTGACGGCCGCGTCAAGACCTTGCACCCGGCGGTGCACGCGGGGCTTCTCGCTCGGCGCGATATCAAAGAGCATATGGATAGCCTCAAAGAAATGGGCTACAACACCATTGACCTCGTCGCGGTCAACCTGTATCCGTTTAAGGCGACCATTCAAAAGCCTAACGTGACGCACGAAGAAGCGATAGAGAACATAGACATCGGCGGCCCGACCATGCTGAGAAGCGCGGCCAAGAATTACAAGGACGTACTCGTCGTTTGCGAGCCGACCGATTATAATGAAGTAATCGAGCGTATCAAAAATAAGACCGATGACGAGAATTTCCGTCTCATGCTGTCGTACAAGGTGTACCGTCACACCGCCGCGTACGATTCGCTGATATCTTCGTACATGCAGAACAAGCTGGGAATAGACTTCCCCGAGCACATCACTTTCGCGTACGACAAGGTGCAGGAAATGCGCTACGGCGAAAACCCGCACCAGGGCGCGGCGTTCTACGCAGAACCCATTGTGCCTAAAAATTCGCTCGCTTGCGCCGAACAGCTGGGCGGCAAAGAGCTGTCTTACAACAACATCAACGACGCCAACGGCGCGCTCGACCTTCTTCGCGAGTTCGACGAGCCCACCGTCGTTGCGAGCAAGCATACCAATCCTTGCGGCGTCGCTACTGCAAAGGATATATACACGGCGTACGTCCGTGCCTATGAGTGCGATCCCGTCAGCATATTCGGCGGCATAGTCGCGTGCAACCGCACGGTAGACAAGCGCACGGCCGAAGAGATGACAAAAATATTCCTCGAAATCGTCATTGCGCCCGACTTTACGGCGGACGCGCTCGAGGTGTTTGCCAAGAAGAAGAACTTGCGGATTTTGCGCCTGCCCAACATTGCCGACAAGGTGACCAAGGCGTACGACTTTAAGCGCGTGCACGGCGGACTTCTCGTCCAGCAAAAGGACTTGAGCCTGTACGACAAAAAAGACTGTAAGGTTGTGACCAAGCGCGCCCCTACGAAGGAAGAAATGAAGCAGCTCGACTTCGCGTACAAGGTAGTCAAGCACACCAAATCCAACGCCATAGTCGTAGCCAACGACTGCGCGGCGTACGGCGTAGGCCCCGGCCAGACCAACCGCATTTGGGCGACCGAGCAGGCGATAGAGCGTGCCGGCGACCATGCAAAAGGCGGCGTACTCGCGTCCGACGCGTTCTTCCCGTTTGACGACTGCGTGCACGCGGCGGCAAAGGCCGGCATCACCGCAATCATTCAGCCGGGCGGATCAATCCGCGACGAGGACTCGATCAAAGCGTGTGACGAGGCGGGGATAGCAATGGTGTTTGTGGGCGAGCGCCATTTCAAACACTAAAATCTGACGGCGTATATATCGCGCGAATAGTTCGTCAGGCATCGCGCCGCCCTCGGTCATTTAGGTTTTACTAAACTCCCGTCGGTCGGCGCTCGCGCTTCCTGCTCTCGCGCGTATCTACGCCGTCAGTACAACTCTTTTAGGCATTTGCGGATGGTCGGCTCAGTCATTTAGGTTTTACTAAACTCCTTCGCCGCAGCCACAGGCTGGCTCTGT
>JAFLVF010000069.1 GCA_022508425.1 Clostridiales bacterium
CCTTTGCCGTACTCGTCGCCCTGTTCCAAATCGTACGCGGGATTTATGCTGAACATCATCATGTCGAACACGCCTTCGTCAAGCACCCTATCCGCCACCGACGGAGTGTGTGACGAAAAGCCGATATGTCTAATAACACCGCTGTTTTTAAGGCTCAACACATAATCGAAAATGCCGTTGCTTTTTATTTCGTCAAAGTCCTCGTCCTCGTCTATACAATGCAAAAAACCAAAATCGATGTAGTCGGTGCCGAGCAGTTTAAGCTCCCAGTCGAGAGTTTGCTTTATTCTATTCAAATCCCTTGACCAACCGTATTCGCCTTTCTCGTTATAGACAGCCCCAAAATGAAGCTGAAAGAACACCTTTTCTCTCTGCCCGGCAATAGCCTTGCCAAACGGCTCATATATGCTCGCTCCGCCGCCGCAAGCGTCAAAGTAGTTTATCCCGTTATCTATCGCCTTGCGTACGACAGCCTCTATCTCGGCACTCGGCGCATCTTGTATTCCACCTAGGCCTATTCCGAGAACGCCTATTTGTTCGTTGCCTTTGGGTAACTTTCTGTATTCCATAACTACTCCGTTTATTCTATCGTCTTTATGACTTTTGCCGGAACCCCTGCCACAACGGTATTAGCCGGCACGTCTTTTGTTACAACCGCACCCGCCGCAACTACCGCGTTATCGCCTATTGTCACTCCCGGCAATATAGTTGCGTGTGCGCCAATCCAAACGTTTTTGCCTATAACAACGGACGCGGGCTGCATATTGGCACGCTTATCGGGACATAAATCGTGATTAAGCGTAGCTATAACGACCTGCTGACCGATTAGGCAATCGTCGCCTATAGTGATTCCGCCTTGATCTTGAAAGCAACAGCCCGAATTGATAAACACATTTTTGCCGACCGTGATGTTCTTGCCGTAGTCTGTATAAAACGGCGGAAACAACCCGAATTTTTCTACCTTCTGTCCTGTAAGCTCGGAAAACAATTCGCTTATCTCTTCGCACGTGTGGAATTCGCTGTTTATGCGAAACATTATTTTGCGTGCAGCTTCGGCAGCTTCGTGCATATGCAGGTGCATTTCCGACCCCGCCACGATATAGGTTTGCTTTTGCATTTCCGCTTTGTATTGTTCTGTAGTCATAGCATGTGCCCCTTTTATGCCTATATTATATAACCCATGGTAACATATGTCAAATACTTATATTTTATGGTAATGTATAGCTTTAACGTATAGTTGACTTATCTCGGTCTTTATGTTAGAATAGCGACATGGAACTTAGAGAAATGAAGTATTTTCTTGCAGTGGCAAGAGAGGAAAACATCACACGCGCCGCCGACTTTTTGTGCGTCACCCAGCCGAGCCTTACAAGGCAAATCCAGAATATGGAAAAGGAAGTCGGGCAACCCTTGTTTATTCGCGCGGGGCGCAAAATGGTTTTAACCGAGGCGGGAATGCTGCTCAGAAAGCGCGCCGAGGAAATAGTCGAGCTTTACGACAAAGCCGAGCACGAATGGCTGAATTTAACTGACGACGTTAATGGCGAAGTGTTTATCGGCGGCGGCGAAACCTACGGAATAACAATCCTTATGGACGCCGTGCGCGAAATGCATAAGACATACCCAAATATCAAAATACATATCCACAGCGGTGACATGGTAGATGTTTGCGACCGCCTCGACAAAGGGCTTATAGATTTCGGACTATTGATGCAACCTGCAGATCTAAGTAAATATGAAAATATTCGCATGCCTTATGTAGACCGTTGGGGGCTTTTGATGCATAAGGACCACCCTCTTGCTAAAAAAGAATACATAACGCCATACGATCTAAAAGACGTGCCCATTATGCAGTCACGCCACAGTTTGCCAAAAAGTCAAATCACCGAGTGGTACAAATCCGTCGAGGGCATAAATTTAGTAGGCACATATAATCTCTTGAACAACGCAGCGTTTGCTGCGTATTGCAAAATAGGTTGTGTACTGTGTATAGATAAACTTATAAACACGACAAACAGCGACCTTGTATTCAAACCGTTAAATCCACCCGTAGAAGTAGAGCTTGACGTGGTGTGGAAAAAGTATCAGGTGTTTTCCAAGTCCGCGCAAATCTTCCTAAAATATCTAAAAGAAAAAATCTCGTAAAAAACGGCACAAAACACCGTCATTTCATGCAGTTTACAATGTGAAGAAAAACTTAAAATCCAATGTGGGAAACTCCGTACCGGTTCAAGTCCGGTCAGCGGCACCAAAAATCGTCAATCGTATATACGGTTGACGATTTTTACTTATTCACTATTAACTTTTCACTCCCCACCACTACCTATACCGATTTTGTAAGTAAGAAGTAATAGCGCATAGTGAAAATGTAGAGATCGCTTTGATTTTTTAATCAATTTGAATTCGATAGACCACTGTGGATTAAAAAACCGTGTCTTGCAACTCAAAACACGGTTTTTCTATCTTTATTATATTTGATATTACTTACCTTTTTTCATCAATTTTGCGCCGGTGTTCCATGCTTGACCAACCTTCTCACCTATTGCATAGTAGCCGTTTTTGAATTGATCGAACACAAAGGCATTAAGCTTTGTCGGATCGACCTTGCCCTTCTCGTCAAGCACTTTCTCGTCGGCAAGCACGTTCACAATCTCGCCGAGCACTCTAAAGCCGTAAATAGTATGCTGACACTCGACCACATTGCACTCAAGCGTCAACGGAAACTCCTCGACAATCGGCGCGTCTACCCTCGTGCTCTTGATAGCATGCAATCCAGAACGCGCAAACTTGTCCTTTACTTTGTTACCGGTCGCGATGCCGAAATAATCGGCTGCTTCGATATGGTCGACATCGGCAATGCTCAAAGTGAATGCGCCCGTGCGCATGATATTTTCGGATGTCTTGTGATCCTCGTCGATGTTGAGCGCGACCATATTCTCGGCGCACACTCCGCCCCACGCCATGTTCATAACGTCGACGCTCCCGTCCTCGTTATACGTCGAAATCATCAGTACGGGCATGGGAAACGTATAAGGTTTTACTCCCAAATCTTTCAGCATAACGTCAACTCCATAATAAATCTTTATATTTAAATCGCAAATTTAAAAACGTTTTCAATTTCGCAATCAAACGTCTTTTGAGCCATTCTGTACATTGCCTTTGCATGTATTCTGTCATGCCATATAAACCGCCGCAAAACTTTTCTCAAAGACCACAGCTCATCATAACTGCCGACAATTACCGGCATTGAAAGGAAATCGGGATTTTTTTCCAATGCTTCAAAACCGATTCTACGACATTCGAGTATAGTGCCGTCATTATTTGCTTCAACGCCTATCTCGCCAAAATAATAGCTATTCACGTTCTTTGTGTGCTCGTACATTTCGGTAGCTGTGCGCGGTATCTTGCCGTAGAAGGTATCTCTATGTGGTAAAGCGCTTTTATCCCTGTCGGGTATTAACTCATACTGCTTGAGAAAGTCTTGCGCTGACTTCAGACAAAGTTCTTTTAACCGAATATACTCCTCAAATGCAAGCGGCAACTTCTCGCTATCAAAGATAACATCGCTGTCTGCGTCGCAGACACTGAGTGTACTCACCTTTTCTTGAACTGTCTTTATGTCAAAGTCCGACACCGAAGGTTTTCCGAGCCATTGTAAGTACGATTTGATTTCCAACGGCATTTTAGCTATAGCAATATCTACGGTGTTTCCGCGAGTATAAGCACCGACATAATTATCTGCATACAGCAACGTGTCTTTGCCGTTATGTTCGTACACACAGTTAACAGTCATTCTATTACAAATACTAATTACGCGCCGATTTCGGTCAGCCAAGCTTTGATATCCGCTTCGGTTGTGTCGGCGGTAATCATCATTCCGTCCAGCCATTGCGCCGATTTGTGCGCGGCCTTGAGCACCGCTTCCGCTTTTACGATATTGCCGCTGCCGCTCGTCGCAAAACACACGAGCTTTTTGCCGGAAAAGTCGTAGCTATCCAAAAACGTCTTGATAATCGACGGCGCATTATACCACCAAATGGGAAATCCGACGAAAACGGTATCATAGCTGTTCATATTGTGCACGCCGCCTGCTATTTCGGGACGAGCCGAAAAATCGCGCATTTCGACGCTAGAACGGCTGTTGGTATCGTTCCAATCGAGATCGGCGGCTGTATACGGTACTTTGGGCTCGATTTTGTACAGATCGGCACCGCTCACCTTAGCTACGAGTTTAGCGGCGTTCTCGGTGGAATTACTGCATGAAAAGTATGATACAAGTTTGTTGCTCATGATATAATCTCCTTGACAGATAAATATTAAACGTTGATAGTGGGCTCGAACGGCGTATATTTCTCCGATTTAAACAGCGGATCGATATAATCGGACAGAAAATCGTCGACTTGCTCGGCCGCGCGTCCGATAAAATTTTCGGGCTTGAGTATACTATCGATGGTATCTTTGACTGCGCCGAAAATCTTGTCACCCTTGATACTCTCGATCAGATCGTTGTGCTCACCACGCTCTTTCACGGCCTTAGCACTCTCCATCGAATGCCTGCGTATTGCCTCGTGCAAATCTTGCCTATCTCCGCCCGCCTTTACGCACTCCATTATTATCTCTTCCGTAGCCATGAACGGGAGTTCCTCGCCGATGCGTTTAGCAATGACATTGGGATAAACGACGATGTTTTCGGTGACGTTGATAAAAATGTTAAGCACGCCGTCGAGCGCGAGGAATGCCTGCGGAATTGATAGCCGCTTGTTTGCGCTGTCGTCGAGCGTGCGCTCAAACCACTGCGTGGACGCAGTTACAGCCTCGTTAATCGGCATTGACTGAACAAACCGCGCAAGCGCACAAATCCTTTCGCAACGCATGGGATTGCGTTTATAAGCCATTGCGGACGAGCCGATCTGGCTTTTCTCAAACGGCTCTTCCGCCTCTTTGAACGATTGCATTATGCGCATGTCGTTGGCAAACTTGTACGCGCTCTGCGCAATCTGCGCCAATAATGACACAACTTCGTAATCAAACTTCCTTGTATACGTCTGACCGCTGACGGCAAAGACTTTTGAAAAGCCCATCTTCTTGACAACCTTGCTTTCGAGCTGCTTGACCTTGCTTCCGTCGCCGTCAAACAACGAAAGAAAGCTCGCCTGCGTGCCTGTCGTGCCTTTTACGCCGCGAAGCTTATATCCGCTCATAAGGTGCTGTAAGTCCTCGAAATCGAGATACAAATCGTACAGCCAGAGCGTAGCGCGCTTGCCGAGCGTAGTCAACTGCGCCGGCTGGAGATGCGTATATCCGAGTACAGGCAGGTTGCGGTATTTCTTAGCAAATGCTCTGAGCTTGTCCATGACGGTGAGCATTTTGCTTTTTACGATATTGAGCGCCTCATATATCTGAATGAGTTCGGCATTGTCGGTGACAAAACAGCTCGTCGCGCCGAGATGAATAATCGGCTTTGCCGACTTAGCCTGATCGCCGAACGCATGTACGTGCGCCATAACGTCGTGGCGGACAATTTTTTCTTCGCGCTCCGCGTATTCGTAATTGATATCGCCCGCGAATTTTTTCATTTCGGCTATCTGTTCGTCCGTGATAGGCAGTCCGAGCTCTTTTTCGCTCTCGGCTAGCGCTATCCAAAGCTTGCGCCACAGCTTGAACTTACTGTCATCCGAAAAAACTTCGGCCATTTTTCTGTCCGCATATCTTGTAATCAGCGGGTTTTCATATATGTCTTTCACCTACAATCTCCTTGTAAAACCGATTGGCATTATCGTATAAAATTTTGTTGCAGTCACGTTGCGTATATCCCATCGCAACCAGCTCCGCTACAACCGTAGCGAACATCGAATAGTCTGATAAATCGTACGGAATGTCGATTGATCCGTTAAAATCGGTGCCTATGCACAGATTGTCGCAGCCGTAGCACTGAACATACTTGTCTATCACCACTGCAAATTCGCGTGCGCTCTTTGCGCCCGAAAACTTAGCCACGACGCTCAATCCTATAGGCACATGGCGACGGGCAAGCGCAGATATTTGCGCTTTGTTTAGACAGCGCGGGTGTTCGGAAAACCCCGTATGCGAGCAAATCGGGTTTTGCGCACAATCGAGCGCGTCGAAGAAGCTTCTTCTGTTCAGGTGCGCAAGGTCAACGGCGCACTTACCGTTCATAGCCTCGATAAGCTTCTTGCCTTTGTCGGTTAATTTTCCGCCGTCAAGCGCGCCGCCCGCATAAACATTGTCGTAATTCCATGTCAAAGAACAATAGAACAGTCCGCAAAAATCAAACGTATCGATATCGTCGTCTGCCAAAAAACCAAGGTCCTCAACGGACAACGGTATATCCGCTCTGCTATCGGCCAAAAGGCCTCTGACTTCCGTTACTGTGCGCATAGCCATTCCTGCGTCAAGTTCGGAAGTAAACACCGCCGCGGTGGCGGTTGTGCCGTTATCGGTCAAGTTCTCGGCGTACTCGAGCATTTTGCCGCGCGGCAATACCGTCGGGTAATCGTTGTGCAAATCGAATATCATACACAATTTGTATGCCGAAATTGCAGTATCGGTTACCGTGTACGGTTGTAATACAAACAAACGCGCGTCGAGACCGACGCGCGCTGTGATTAAAATTAGTTCTTTTCGTCCTTGCCGTCGCCAACGTCTTTGAGCAGGTCGGCAAAAACATTGTTGTCGGGTTTGTCGTCGGTGTACACGTCGCTCTCTTCGACAACCTTCTTTGCCGGCTTCTCTTCGCGAACGGGTTTCTCCGCTTGCTCGAGACAGGCGCGAATACTCAAAGTCGTCTTGTGATGCTGCGTATCGTAAGCCATAATTTTGACAGTTACGACATCGCCGACGTGCAAAATCTCGTTGATATCCTTGACGTACGACGCCGCCGCTTCAGATACGTGCACAAGGCCTTCCACGCCCGGTTCAATCTCTACGAATGCGCCGTAGGAAAGAACGCTGACAATCTTGCCCTGAACAACCGAGCCTACGGGGTTTTTCTCAACGCACTTGTCAAACGGATGAGGCTGAAGCTCTCTGTAACCGAGCGAAACGCGCTGTTTCTCTCTGTCGGTCTTGAGAACGAGGAAGTCGTATGTCTTACCGACCTCGAGCACTTCGTCGGGCGACTTGATGCGCGAGTACGAGAGGTGATCTATATGCGCAAGGCAGTCGATGCCGTCAACACTTACAAACGCACCGTAAGGATTGATGCGCTTGACCTCTCCCGCTACGACCACGTCAGGTTTGACATTCTCCCAGAATATCTCGGCCTTCTTGTCCTTCTCGTCCTTTTCCTCTTGCAAAATCACGCGCTGAGAAGCGACAATCTTGTGATTGATATCGTCGATATCGAGTGCGCGAAGCTTAAGCGTCTTGCCGATATACTTCTTGAGATCGGGCACGAACTTTAGCCGTATTTGCGACGCGGGCACGAATACGCGGTACGAGCCGAGCTCGCCGATCAATCCGCCCTTTGTGTCGCGCCTGACAACCATTTCGAAAATCTCGCCGCCGCGAATCTGTTCGACCGCTTCGTCGTTTATCTTTCTTTCGTCGACGCGGCGCTTGGAAAGCAACACACAACCCAAACTATCATCGCGCTTTTTGATTATCATAGCCTCGATAACGGTGCCGACAGGATAGTCCTCGGGCTTGTAATCGTCGCCCGTGCAGGCTTCCGTCTTGTCGACAAAACCGTCGATCTTCCCGCCGATATTGACGCGAATGCCCGCTTCGTCCGCGGAAATCACGGTGCCTTTTACGACCTTACCCTCGTTAAAGCGGGTATGTCCCTCGTTGTTTACAGCGTTGATAAACTCTTCGTTGCTTACTTCGCCGAATTCTTGACCCATGTAAGTCTTTACCTCCATAATCGACTCTGTCGGAG
>JAFLVF010000007.1 GCA_022508425.1 Clostridiales bacterium
CCTCGCCTATCTTGTGCACCTTGCCGGTGTAGAACAAAATACGCTCGGACGTCGTGGTCTTACCTGCGTCGATGTGCGCCATAATACCGATATTGCGCGTGTTTTCCAATGAAAATTGTCTTGCCATAATGTTTTATCCTCTATGACTTTAACTCTATGTTAATAAGTAAATGTTTTTTAGCATAGTCCCGCCGCAGACGAGCACAATTGCCCGGTCGGCAATGAATACGCAAAAACAGTTGGGTATTTTGGCTTAGGCGCGGCGCAGGCGGGCAACAGGCACGTGGTCGGCGAAGGGAGTGTAGAACCACCTACATGACCGAGCCGACCTCTGGCACGTAGCCCGCATCCGTCCGATGCATAAGCCAAAATGTTTACCAGCGGAAGTGGGCGAATGCTTTATTAGCCTCCGCCACTCTATGCATCTCTTCCTTGCGCTTGACGGCCGCGCCCGTGTTGTTGTACGCGTCCATAAGCTCCGCCGCAAGGCGCTCCTCCATCGTTTTCTCGCCGCGCTTGCGCGAGAACATGACGAGCCAGCGAATTGCGAGCGTCTGCTGACGGTCGGCACGTATTTCGAGCGGAACCTGATAGGTCGAGCCGCCCACACGGCGCGCTTTGACCTCGAGCTGCGGCTTGACGTTAGCCAAAGCCTGCTCGAAAACGTCAAGCGATTCGAGCGACATCTTTTCCTTGATTATAGAAAAAGCGCCGTATACTATTGCTTGAGCCGTGCCCTTCTTGCCGTCAAGCATGATCTGGTTGACGAGCTTGGTCACGACTTTGCTGTTATAAATAGGGTCGGGTAAAACGTCCCGCTTAGGGACCCCGCTTCTCCTCGGCATAATTATACTCCTTTTCGTTATTTTGTTGCGCTATATAATATATAATGTATAGCGAGTGCGGAAAAAGTCCGCGGCTAATCTTGCAAGGAAAGCTTTTTTCGCCGCGACATAATGCGGCTTTTCGCTACGCCAAAGCCAAGCGAAAAATTATTTTGCTTTCTTCGCGCCGTACTTCGAGCGGGCTTGCTTGCGTTTTGCCACACCCGCGGTGTCTAACGCACCGCGTATAATGTGATACCTCACGCCGGGCAAATCCTTCACTCTGCCACCACGAACAAGGACGACCGAGTGCTCTTGCAGGTTGTGTCCTATGCCGGGAATGTAAACCGTACCTTCCATCTTGTTGACAAGACGCACGCGTGCGATCTTGCGCAAAGCGGAATTGGGCTTTTTGGGAGTGGTCGTCGTAACCGACAGGCAAACGCCGCGCTTTTGCGGGTTGTTGTCGAGAATGGGGCTGAGCGATTTGTGCTCCACCTTTTGCCGACCTTTCCTTACGAGCTGGTTGATCGTAGGCATCGTTACTCTACCTCCTTTTAGTAGTATTGCCGCTCCCGTTCGAAAAAACGAAAAAGAGCTCGCGCGGAAAAACCCACGCTAACGGTTATTATAACCGAAACAAGATTGCCTTGTCAAGCGTTTGCAATAATTTTTAGTAAATTGATACTGACGTTTGCTCATTTCTTCGATTGATTTTTCTTTAACTTGAACTTTTCGATAGCATCGTCAATCGTGTCGTAAATTATAAATTTCCGTATATGTAATTTTCTTAAAAGCGATTTGATTCTCGGTTTGTCCTCTTCGCGGAAACAGGATACGTGCCATGTCGCCGTAAATGCCGTTTCTTTTGCAAACCGCTTAAAATATTTAATATCCACATTGCTCATCGAATGGCCCAAGATATAAACATTTTTGATTCTGTCCCAATCAAAACCGCACTCGAACAACGAAAGCATCATGTCAACTATATTTAATCGCACATGCTTGTCCGTCTTATAAAGAAACGTGGCAAGTTGATATAGACCTTTATTTCTTCCTCCCAGCTCCTTCAAAATCGGAGGCGGCGGGGAGTCATAACTGTCGTGACCGAAAATAATGCTTTTAGGGTTTGCAACATTGCCGTGCGGATAATAGATACGAAAATCTTTTACACCGAATTTTCTTTGAAGTGTATCGGTGTAGTTGAAGTTTATGAAAAAGCTGTTTTGAAAGTTATATGGAGTTCTGCCTTGAGGAATATTGAATGTTTTAGTCCAAAGAACGAAGCGTTCGCGGATAAGACTATATGCCTGATTAATGCCAACCTGCATGTCCTCTAAATCTTCGTCTTCCTTCCCATAGTAATAGTTAATCTGTTCGTGATCCAAATCGGAAAGAGAATCCTCGAAGGTCGACCAGAATATATCGGATTCTTCCAGAAAACTTCCGCATCCGGTAATCAAACCGTAATACAAATCGAAATGAGTGATTTCCACTTGATTCCCGTCTTGTGTGAGATAAAGCGGCTCCAATTTAAGTTCTTTTGCAATGCTTAATTTATTCTCATTGTAAAAACGCGCAAAACTTTTATACGAAGTATTCAAGCCTTGCCAAATGTCAAAGCCGTTACCGATTATAAATAAGTCTGTGGGCGGGTCGTTAAAGTAATGAAAATCCTTTTCCTTCATATTTTCTCTTTTCTGATTGTAAATCTTAATCGGTTTGTCGGATTAAGTTGTCGTAAACCACGCTCTTGATTGCACTTTTTATCGCTTTTTGAGGATATACGAAATAAATATGCCGTTTTGCGGCAGTAATATTCTATAGTGGCCGCTTTGTTAATGGGCAAAAACGGCGCGCTACGACGCTTTTTACTTTACTTTGCTGTCAATGCTTACCTTTCTGTCGTTGCCGTCTTTCAGGAGTTTGTTCAACTTTTGCTCGTCGGCCGTTTTCAGCGCGGAGAGATAGTCGTTTAGGTTGTTTATCAGATTTTCGAGCTCTCCCGACAGCTTGTCGCGGTTGTCTATCATCAGCGGCGCCCACATGTCTGCCGAAAGTCGCGCCACTCGCGTCAAATCTTTGTAGCTACCCGCCGAATATCCTGCGTGCCGTATAGCACTGTCGCTCTTGATATACGCGTTGGAAACGATATGGCACAACTGCGAGGTGAACGCTATCATGCCGTCGTGATTGTCGGCGTCGGTCACAACGACGTCGCCGAACCCGAGGGAAAGATAAAAATCCTTCAGCTTCGACACCGCCGCACAATCCGGCAAAAGCGGCACGAGAATAATCGACGCGCCGTCAAACAATCTCGCCGAGGAATGCTCTATGCCCGAATACTCCTTGCCCGCCATGGGGTGCGCGCCGATGTACACGAGATTGGGGTAACGTTTTTCGAGCTTGCGCATGCCTTCGAGCACAATCCTCTTGTCCCCGCAAAAGTCGGTGACGATAGCACCGTCTTTCATATAAAGCACGCAGTCCCGCGTGGAAGCGAGAAAATCCCGCGGATACGCCGCGTAAATAAGCAGGTCTATCTCCTTGAGTATTTGCACGGTCAAAATGCCGTCGATCGCTTTTATCCGCAACGCTTTACTCTGCACCGCCTTATCGTGGTCGACGCCGTACACGGTGTGACCTTTCGATATCATCAATTTGCCTGCGCTCGCGCCCATCAGTCCGAGCCCTATTATTCCGATAACCATTTGTTTTCTACCTACATTAAAAAATATCTATTCAATTATATATTTTTTCGCGCCGTTATGTCAATCGGTTTTTGTTTGGGAATAATTACACACAATCTATTGACTTTCTTTTGATTCTCGAATATACTAATAGCGGTCGAGGGCGTGGGACGTTTCGGGCGTTACACGGGAGGGGCAAAGGTCATTCATCCGTCGCGCTACAGCTATGAGAGCAATTCGTTGCTCTCATTTTGTTTAGCAACAGTTGCAATCATTAAAATACTGTGATATAATATTTTTCGCTATCATTGATTGAAAAGAGGTTTTAATTATGGCTAAGAAGGAATTTGACGCCGGACAAGGCTCGGGAGTGAGCCTTGACAATATCGAAAAGCCGACCGGCACGCCGTCGAGCGGCACTCTATCGCCCACAGACTTTTTGGGCAAGAAATATTTCGATATCGGCGAAAAATATTTTTCGGGCGACGGGGGCAAGGTCGACTTTGCCCGCGCCGCCGCCAACTATGCGCAGAGCGCCAAGCTCGGCTATATCCCCGCCGTTTTCTCACTGGGCGTGTGCTATATCCGCGGCTTCGGCGTCAAGCCCGACCAACAGCGCGCATACGAGCTTATAACCCAAGCCGCAGAAGCAGGCAGCATCGACGCGCAGTTTACGCTCGGGCACTTCTACTTCGAGGGCTCGGTGGTCGAACGCGATTACGCGAAAGCCGCGCAAATTTTCTATGACGCGGCAACTAAAGGTCATCCGGGCGGCATGAACGACCTCGGCTACTGCTATCAGCGCGGACTGGGTGTGGAAAAGGACGACGAAGAAGCGTTCAACCTATTCTCAGCGGCGGCGGAAAGGGGCTTTGCCGCGGCGCAGAACAACGTCGGCGACTGCTACAACTTCGGGCGCGGCGTAAAGGCCGATCCCGAAAAGGCGTTCCTATACTATTACCGTGCCGCGCAGGCGGGTTACGACGCCGCCGCCAACAACCTCGGCATGTGCTATCTCAACGGTCACGGAGTCAAAGCCGATTTCGAGCAGGCCGTGCATTGGTTTGAAGAAAGCGGCAAAATGGGCAACCCCATAGCGATAGCCAATCTCGGGTTCTGCCACGAAACGGGCCGAGGCGTTGAAAAAAGCGCCGAGGACGCCGTCAAGCTGTACACCATATCGGCGGACGCGGAGTGTGCGCCCGGCCAGTATAACCTCGCAAAATGCTGCCGCGACGGCAACGGCATAAAAGAAGACAAAGAGCGCGCATTCTCGCTGTTCAAGCGGTCGGCGGACAACGGCTTCCCCATGGCGTACGGCGAGCTGTCAATCTGCTACCGCGACGGCATAGGCACAAAACCGGACGAGACTCTGGCCAAAAAGTACAAAGAACTCGCCGCCGAAGCCGGATACCCGATAGAATAAGTAATAGGTAATAGTGAAGAGTAAAGAAGTTGCCGCGAAGCGGCATTAAAGAGAGCGACGCTTTTGCGTCGCTCTTAATTTTTGCATTTCGACAAAGATGATAATCGAAGACAATACCGACGTTTATTCGAAAATGCGAACAAGCTATTGCACAAGCGAATTTACATGTCTCAACAATAAAGAAAAAGAAACGTTATTATTAGCACTTTTCTTCTTTACATACAAACATATATCTTCAAATATTAAAAGTCTAGAACTGCCGTAACAATATCCGGCTGTGCGATACCGTTTGTGTCTTCTTTAATTTGTGTGCAGGTGATACTGTGCTCATTCAATTTGAGAATATTGTATGATAAATTTTTCTCGTCTCTTTCCTCCTGATTTACATACCCTGTTGACGATCCGCAAGCAATTATATGTATACCATCTAAAAAGCGCCGCTTTTGAAATCTAGCGGCGCTTTTTCTTTACTTATTCACTATTCACTATTACTTATTCACTAATGCGTTTAGTGCCGCCTTGTAGGTCGCCTTCCCGGACGGCGCGCGGGACCGCGTCTGCCGCGGGCAGGACCGCGTCTGCGGGACAAAGCATGCTTCGCCGGCTTCTTCGCAGATTTCTTTGTCGCCGGCTTCTTCGCGGCGGGCGGCGGAGGCGGTGCGCCTATCGCCTTTGCCGCGGGAGTCAGAACGTAAATCTGCTTGTCCTTGGTCGAGAAAAATACGCCGTCGGCAAGGGTGATGTAGTCGCCGCCTATTCCGGGCGGGACCATGCCCTGCGGACCGGGAGCAATATCGTTCGGATAGGACATTTGCACCATCTCCGGCCGAATGTCTTTGACCGCGTCTTTTTCCTTCTCCGCTTCTTTTGCCTTGCGCTCGATTTCCTTTTCGCGGAAGTTAAGCTCCTTCTCAACCATCTCGCGCCGCATGTGGTCGAGCTCGTTTTGCAACCGTCGGTAATTGTCGTCGCCGTATCCGTTGTTGCCACCGAAATACTGCGGCGGGATATTGTGCATCGCGACATTTTGTCCGTGCTGGGCTTGAGCAAGAGATATGCTCATCTTGTTGACAAGCTCGCGCATGCTGTCAAGCTCCGCCCTCATCCGATCGGTTTCTTTCACCCTGTACATGTCGGCGCTCTGCGCATAAGCGTTGTTAGTATTGGTCGCCTGCTGTACTTGGGCGTGAAGCTGAGCGGCCTGCGCCTGTTGCGCCTGCGCCTGCTGCATCATCAACTGTGCCTGCTGCATCATGGCCTTGGCGGCTTCGGTCGCCGCGTCTGCCTGACTGTTGGCATTATTTTGTTGCTGAGCTTGATATTGCTGGGCCTGATACTGTTGCTGCTGTGCTTGCTCCGCATGCAGTCTGAACGCCTGATCGGCCTGGTCTTGAGCGCGGCGCGCTTGTTCCATAATTGCCTGCGCCTGCGCCATCATTCGCTCGGCTTCCTCGCGCTTTGCCGCTTCCGCCGCTTTTGCCGCCTCTTCGGCCTCGCGAGCCGCTTCCGCCGCCTTCTGCTCGGCTTCCGCCGCCTTCTGCTCGGCTTCCGCCGTTTTGTTTTCCGCGTCCTGCACGGCACGCTCGGCCTGCGCTTCTTTGTCGTCCGTTTCGTCGAAATTGTTCAGCATCGCGTCGAGCGCCGCGTCAAGCGCTTCGCCCGTGTCCTCGGCAAGCTTGGCCTCTTTCTTGTCCGCTTGCTCCATGTCGCCGAGCACGGCGTCGAGTGCCGCGTCGAGGTCCTCTGCCGTCTGCTTATCGGTCTGCGCCATGTCGCCGAGCATTGCGTCGAGCGCCGCGTCGAGATTTTCGGCCTCTTTCTTGTCAGCTTGAGCCATGTCGCCGAGCACGGCGTCGAGCGCCGCGTCGAGCGCGTCGCCTAAAGCCTCGTCGTTCCCGCTTTGTGCAACGGGGATAATGACCGGGTCGGCAGTCTCCGCGTTTTGCACGGGCGGCGGAGGCGTGACGGGAATGACAATCGGGTCGGCCGCCGCTTCGCCGTTTTCGACAGGCGTAATTATCGGCTGCGAGTCGGCGGCATTGTCGATCGACGGCTCGGCAAAAATAGGACGGCTCGCGTCGTCCACTATTATCGCTTCCGCTTCAAAAACTATGGGCGGTTCGGTCCCTTCGATAATTTCGTTACCAAACACTTTCTCATCGTTATGTTGTGCCATGAAATCTCCCGCCAACCCAAATAACAATTCGGTAAGTAATATAATACTATATTCAAAGCAAATTGTCAATACATTTCTGAAAATTTTGTCGTGTTTCGGAAGCACGAAAAACCGCGTCGGACCGCTCCGTCCGACACGGTTATTTTTATATAAAGATAGTATCGCCTTTGAGCGAACTGTATTAACGGTGTTTTTCGGCGGTCAAGAAGCGCCGCAAATCGATTGGATTACTTGTCTCGCGTCTTTTTGGAAAGGAACGATATTCCGACTGCGCCGCACCCTGTGTGCGCGCCTATTACGGGCCCTATCCAGCCGATCTCGCCCTCCCAGTCCGGGCGCGCCTCTTTGGCTCGCTCCAGCAATTCGGGTGCGTACTCGCTGTCGGCGTTGGCTATGTAGAACTTGCTCGGTCCGTCGACAGCGTCGGCCTTGAACATATCTATCATAAAAGCAAGGCCCTTTGCCACACCGTGAATCTTCTTGGCAACCACCAAGCCGCCGGCCTCGCTAAAATTGAGTATAGGCTTGATCTTGAGTGCTGTACCGATAATCGCCGCAGGGCCGGAAACGCGGCCGCCTCGCTTTAGATGCATAAGATCGACAGGCATAAACCAAGTCTGTAAATGCGCCACGAAATCGGCCAATTGCTCTACCGCCTCTTGTGCGCTCAATCCACTGTCGCGAAGCTTTTGCGCTTCGTCCACAACGTGCCGCGTCATGATTGTGGCGCCGCGGCTATCGACTACGTACACTTTGCGCCCCGTGCTCTTAAATACGTTTTCCGCCGCCTGCACCGCGCTCGAATGCGACGCGGACAAGCCTGACGACAGCGTAACGTACACTATGTCCTCTGTGTATTTGTCGACGAGCATGGTGAAAAATTCCTCGTGCTCGATCAAGTTTATCATGGACGTGGACGCCAGCTTGCCGGCGCGTATCTCACTGTAAAACGCTTTGTACTGCTCGTCGCAGTCAAACTCGTCGGGATGCTCCGCACCCTCAATCGTATACACGAGCGGTTTATATTCTATGCCGCGCGCTCTGAGTTCGCCTCTGGGTATATCACAAGAAGTGTCCGTCGCTAAAATGAAACTCATAATAATTCCTCTGATTAGTTTCGACACGAAATTTCTTCGTGCTTCGTAGCGATTGCCGAAATCGTTTCGGCAACGTTCTCGACTGATATTATTATACTGCACATATATGCTTTTTCATAGTAATTTGCCGAATTTGGCGATTGTATACCCCTAAAACGGGCACATATGTCACATTTTAGCATGTTTGTGACACTTTTTCGCACAATAATCGACATTAAACGAACCTATTACCGCGCGGCGGAACGGGTCGGACAAAAGTCGATACTGCGGGCAGACTTTTCGCCTTATTTCGCCAAATTGTGACGAAGGTTGCCAAAACAAGAGGTTTTTCTCACGTATGAGGGCCTTGTCACTTTATCTCGAAACTGGTATAATATTGTAAATCGCGGTTGCGGACAGAACGGTAAACTACAACCATTTATAACTAAATCAAAGAAACAATCTGTGATTGCGGAGGGAACATAGACTATGAAAATACGCGTTATGATATGCGACGACAACGAGGAATTTATGACGGACGCGAAAGCGCATTTTGCGCTTTCCGACAAGTTCGAACTGGTGGAAACCGCGGCTAACGGCAAAGAAGCGCTCGACCGCATAGACGCCGCGCGGCCGGACGTACTGCTCCTCGACCTTGTCATGCCGACTCTCGACGGGTTCTCCGTACTCGAGCGCGTCAACAAGGGCGGCATGAAGATAATCGTCGTGTCGGCGCTGTCGCAAGACGCGTTCATATCCAAAGCTATGAGTCTGGGCGCAGACTTTTACATGATGAAGCCGGTGTCGTTCGGAGTGCTCGACGAGCGCATTCTGGAAGCGGTCAATACAAAACGTCCGACGGCCAAAAACCGCTCTATGGACGAGAAGATAAGCAACATCTTCATCACCGTCGGCATTCCCGCGCACATCAAGGGCTACCAATACTTGCGCGAAGCCATCAAGATGACCATCGACAGCCCCGACATAATAAATTCCATCACCAAGAAACTCTACCCCGAGGTTGCCGAACATTTCAACACCAGCCCGAGCAAGGTCGAGCGCGCAATTCGCCACGCAATCGAGGTCGCCTGGAACAGGGGCAAAATAGAAAACATCAACACCCTGTTCGGCGTGCGCGTTTACAACCACAACGAGAAGCCGACCAACGGCGAGTTTATCGCCCTCGTCGCCGACAAAATGCTGCTCGAGAGCGTTTAACGTAAAAGCACAAGCTCTAAATATTCACGCGACACCGAACATTTCCGAGCTTACAAAAATATTTGAAATAAGAGATTGACATCTTCGTTATATCGACGTATAATATATCAGAGTCGTAACAGGAAAGAGCACCGGGCAATTGTAGCCCGGATCCGACCGCAAAGTTACGACTCTTTTTATGATTTTATACAGTAATCCGTTTGCGAGGCTCATACAATGGAAATTTGGGATGCGTATGACGTGAATTTGAATAAGCTCGAAAACAAAACGCTTGTGCGCGGAGAGATTATTCCCGACGGCATATTTCATCTTGTATGCGACATTTTAGTCAGGCACACGGACGGCACGTATCTGGTGATGCAGCGCGATTTGCGAAAATCTTTCGGCGGCACGTGGGAGGCGACCGCGGGCGGTTCGGCGCTATGCGGAGAAACGCCTGCCGAGTGCGCGAAAAGAGAATTGAAAGAAGAAACGGGCATTACGGCCACAGACATAACGCAAGTGGGCTGTGTGGTGGATAAAGGCACACATTCGATATACGTAGAGTTCCTTTGTATCACAAACTGCGACAAAAATGCCGTCGAGCTCCAAGAAGGCGAAACGATAGCATACAAGTGGGTAAGCCGCAACGAACTGTTGAATATGAACAAAGACAAGCTCATCACCGAAAGAATGCAACAATTCATTTCGGAATTACACTGAGCTTTTGTTTTCCTTTGCTACATCTGTATATTTACGAACAAATTCACTCTTTTGTCGAGTATAGCCGTCTCTGTCGTGCTCGTACTTTTTCCACAGCCCGAGCTTGAGCTTCTCGTACTCTTTGGCTATATCGGGGTGCGCAATCAAATAATCCCTAAAATATATTTCGTCGTGATCGCCCACGCGGCGCAAGTGCAGATGAAAAACCTTTTCGGCAAAACCGTTTACAGTATAACCCATGTTGAGCGAGATGCGGTTTTGTTCCTCGCTCATTTTCGTATAGCCGTTGTCTTGAAGAATTGCGGCAATATCTTGCAAATTTCCGCCTACCTCTACCAATATATCGACTATCGGTTTTGCCCAAATTCCCTTTACCGCCGTGCTTCCGATATGATTGACTACGGCGCCCTCGGGCAGTAAATCTTTTAACCGCGCTTGCTCTTTGGCGTAATACTCCGCCCAGCACGCTTTATGCTCGGTCAGCACGATGGGAAAAAGCTCCCACAGCTCTTGCAACGTCATATCGGATAATTCTTTACTCATACTATACTATTATATGTTTCCTATGTACGCGATCGAATCCTGCTCGATGGTGATTATGCCGTCTGTTGCGCAATCTTCGAATATAGCCGTCATATCGTCGACGTAAGGATTGTAGCTGTCGTCACCCTCGCGCGGCGCGTAAGAGCGCGAAAGCAGATAGCTCAAGAATTTGTTCTTGTCCATTTTCAACGGATTGCTCTTGGAGATTTCCGTGAACTTGCCGTCGAACAGATCGCTTATCTTCTTTTTCTTTTGCTCGACGAAAGCTTTCCCCGTGCTTGCGCCTACCAAGTCGCAGTAGTGCGCGTTGGCGGCGTCTATCCTCTCGTTGACGGGGTCGTTTCGCCTTTGGTTATAAACGATGACGACATAACCGTTAGGTTTAAGTATGCGCTTGCATTCTTTTTTGAACTCGTCTACGTCAAACCAATGCAGAGCCTGCGCCGCCGTCACTACGTCTACGGACGATTCGGGCAAACCTGTGTGCGCCGCGCCGCCGTCGACCGAAACAAAACTTTTGTAATCTTTAAGCCGTTTTTCGCTCGCCGCGCGCATATCCGCATTGGGCTCAACTCCGTAAACGGTGCTTCCCCGCCTAAGCAATTGTTCGGTGAATATTCCCGTACCCGAGCCGATATCGGCAATCTTCGATTGTACGGACATGCCGCACTCGCTGTAAATTGCGTCTATCAGACTTTCCGCATACGTCGGCCGCGCACTGTCGTAATGCGCCGCCTTTCCGCTGAACTTCCCTTCGTTACTCACTCTGTTTTCCTCCTAAATGATTGGGAGTTTATCGACTTGACCCTTAGTAGAAAAATCCATCTTTGCTTATCAAACTCACAAGTTCGGATAGTTCGTCGGGCGACGCCTCAAAAGGAAAACAAAAAGTGACGAAAACATTTTGCTCTTTGCTCTCCTTTATCTTTTCTATCATATCGCCTATCGTGTCGCCCGCAAGGTAGAAATCGTCTAAATAATTATCTACGCCGTAAACTTCGAATTTATATGATTTTATGTGTTCGAATTGATTAGAGAGCACTTGTTCTCTTGTCAGTTTCGTCGTTACGGTTATTTGATCTAAACCAATCTCAATGTCGCATATTCCTTTGACAGAGATAACGGGTATTGGATAATAATCGATTTCGTAGTCGCCTAAACCGTTTTTGGAATAATGACCGTTGTAATAACCGAACGTGCAATGAATACGCTCGCCTATCTCGTGCGCTTTCTTATCAAGTTTTTTGTATATGTCATTTAGTTGACGGCGTTCCACTATACCCACCTGTTAAATTACCTGCGTGAATTTGCGTGTTCCATAAATTCGGGCGTTTTGCTCCAATATTTAATTCCCCAATTCTCCAAATTCCACTCGTCCGTATATTCGTTGCATTCATAATCGATATAGTACAAAATATCGTTTTGCATAACAAAATTTGTAGGAAAATAATCTATATTGGTGTTTTTCGCGTACAACAGAGTGCACATTTTCTTAACCTGCTCTTTGCAGTGCGGCGGCAGGCGGTCGTTAAGCACCAGCTCATACGCAGTAGGGCCGTCTATAAACTCTTTGACTATTCGCTCTTGCTCTACGTCGATGTCTATCATCTTTGGGATAGGCACGCCTATATCGAGAAGTCGGTTATAATCATTCATTTCCGCTTCGAGCTTGTTGCCGAACGTATAGTAATCGCAAGGCTCGTGGTGAATTTGCTTTATGACGACCTTTTTGTCTCCGTCGAGCGCGAGATACGAATATCCGCCTTTGCCCTTGCCCAAAAGCTTTACAATCTTGTATTGCTTTCCGTTTACGCTTATTTTTTCCATATTATATCTCTTGTTTCTCTCTACGCATTCCAATGTTTTCTTCCCGTTAATCGATTTTATTCGGTGTATTCTTTCAGCTCTTCCAAGAATTCTTTGTACTCATCATCGGTCCAATAGAACGTCAATTCTTCTTCCGAATAATTAGCGCCCGCGGTGTTCATGAAATTATCTCCGATATCGTAACCGAGCCTGTGCAGCACGCATTCTGCGAACTCTCTGAAAAACATGCCTATTCCCGTGATAACGTTTCCGCTCTCTACAATGGGCTTGTGCACGAAATGCTTCTTTTCGACAAACGGGAAAGTGTCCGCCATTTGCATAAAATACCCCGACGTAAAGTCTTTCCCGTCCAAAACGCCCGCCTTTGACAGCAGTATGGGCGATGATGATATAGCCGCGAACAATGTGTCGGAGTCCTTCCCTTTGCGCAAGAAATCAATCAGCTTGTCATCATACAAAGCAGGCAACGGAAAAACCGTGCCGGGAAGAATAACGCACGTATAATCTGATACGTTTACCTCGTCGACCGTTTTTGTCGGCGTGATTTGAAATCCCTCTTCACTGCTGTAAATTTTCTTTTCGCTTGCGATATAATCAATCTTTTCGTCAAACCAGATAGAAAGGCAGGAAGTCAAGCAAGTTATTTCCTGTAACGAAAAATTGGGATATATAATTACCGCATATTTTCTTTGTGTCATATTATACCTCTGCTAAATACCTTTTTACAGTAAATCGTCACGAATTGAAACGTAGCCTTCATGCGTTGTAGTGAACAAAAGCGGCAACTCATGGTTATCGAAGAAAGCTATGTCGTTGATGCCGAAATTCGTAATTTTCGCAATATCTCCGCTTCTTGTGGTTGTAAATTTGCAAAAAGTGTCGAATTTTCGCAAATATTGAAATAGCTCTTTTGACGCTTTTATTTTATATACCTTGGCTTTTTGCGCCGATTTAGTTCCCCACCATTCGTTCTTCTGCCGTAGAGATATTACATAATCGCTGAATTTATCGACAAGTCTTGTATCGTCCTCGTCGACTAAAACGTACTCTATATATTCGCTTTTCCGCTCCAGCAGGCCGATTATTTTCAAATACTCGGCGTGGCTGTTCAGGTCGTTATATTCGACTAATTGCATAATCGCCCCCAAATACTTTTAATTTCCGTGTGCGGAATTGTCCCGACCATTAACTATTCAGCGAAAAACTCATGTGTACGGTTTTGCTGAAGAAATCGGTTTTCTTTTAACATCTCCGTGCCGATTCGAGAATTGATTTTTGACAACCTACTTTTCGATAAAGTACAATTCATTCCATCTGATATTGCCAGACAGTAACTTGCTCATAAATTCGTCGATTTTGAGTATCGGGTGAACAATATTATCGGAATTGTCTTGTTCGCGAATTAAAACCGCCACCTTTTGTTCCGGCGATTGACATATATAGAATTCTAAGACTTTTCTTATTGTTTCACGCCATTCCCGAGCGACGCATACCCACGGTCTTCCTTTAGGACCAATGTCAAAGAACGGCTTTTCGTACATAATTTCCTCTTTCGGCCATACAAAATACCAGTTCCCGATTAGTGTGTCTGCTGTATGAAAATTATACGTATTGTCGTACATAGCTTTTGAATCGGCCAAGCGCCTATGTACTTCAAAACAAATATCTACCGTTCCGTTTGGATAATTACACTCCGTTTGCCCTAAACATATTATTCCGAAATCCGCTATAACCATATTGCAATTTTTCCTATTTATTGTTTTCGTCAGCCGTTTAGCGAAAAACTCATTATTACGGGGTTGTGGTCGCTGTAGGCGTACTGAGTGTCTACGGTATGCTCGAAATTGACCGTAACGTTGTCTGACACGACAAAGCCGTCTATTACCGTCGTGTAGTTTACGCCCGGCGTGTAAGGAATGTCCGCGCCGCGGCATGTCGATACCCCGCTGTCCGCCACAATCCTAAATCCTTCCGCAAGCTCGGCGTTATGAAGCACCGAGCTCTTTACCCAATCGGGCGTCACTTGTCCGGACGGGAAATGATTTTGCGCCGCTTCGTCGCTGTCGAATTGATCGGCAATCAGGCAGTGGTTGAAGTCGCCGCCCGCAATCACGTAGTTGCCCGCCGTGCGTTCTTCGGCGAGCACGGCGTTCAGCATTTCGAGCTGTTTGGCCCGCACGGTGCCGCCCTCGTCGTACGCCGACATATGTAGGTTAATCATGACGAGCTGCTTGTCGCTACCCGATATCGGCAAGCGCTGGACGGAGAAGCAACGGTCAAGGTCGAACAGCTTGTCCAACAGAGATTTCGACAGCGGGAAGGAGCGGCGGACGGCTTTGTCGATCTTGTACTTGGACATGGTGAGTATGCCGGCCGAGGCCGTCTTACCTATCGGATCGTTAAACGGATACAACAGCTTTGCCGTGTGGAAGTTTTCCGCATAGACCGACGAGTAATCGGACAACTCGTTTCGTGCGCGTGCGTACATGTTGATGTGATAGCTTCTGTCCGCGTCGACGTCCACCTCTTGGAAGAAATAGAAATCGGCGGCCTGCTCCTTGGCCACGGTCATTTGCCCGATTATGTTTTTCTCGACGTCCGCTTTGTTCATGCCCTTGGCGTACTTGCCGACTACATTCGTGCCGTCGTTCATCACACCCTCGTCCATAAAAAACGAATACTCGGGTGAGTACGCGCCGAAGCCGAGATTGTACGAAACGACGGTATAGTCCTCGCCCGCTCTTATCTCGGTCTGCACAGGGCTGACGACCTCGAGTTCGACATTGTCGACTATGCGGTAATATTGGAATACCACATACAACAAATATCCGCCGACTATCAGTATCGCCGCCGCGATTATCGACAACAACGATATGCTTACAATTTTTATAGGCTTCTTCATAACTATAGTGTACAATATAAAATTACTTTTTTCAAGCGAAAGCAATTACAAAACCGCGGGTTTAATGTTCGGCGTAAATTCGTGCACAAAAAAACACCCGAGTGTCTTTTCTCATTCTCGGGTGCTTTGATGTAATAGAAATTATTTTGTCGTGTTGGTCTTCTTCGCGCTAGTGCCCGACTTCTTGGAACTGCAAGCGCGAGTCGTGCTCTTAGAATTCTTCTTCGTCGCCATTATACTCACCTCCTTATATTTTGCAACGCCACCCGTTCGATTTTCTTGCCGCGCGGCTTTGCAAATATAGTTTGTGTCCGCTTACACAAAATATACATCTTACGACCCGCCCGCACGAACACGCGAGCACGACAAAATTTTCCTCAAATCTTGATTTACTAAACCGTCGGTTTAGTTAACGGTATGGGGTATTCGAAAAATTCACCGAAATTAGATTTTTCTGTCTGAGAGCGCTTATATTTATGATTTTATATCGTGCTCAAAGGCAAAGCATTCTCTTCTCTCGCCTATAGTCAAAAGTCACTCAAAATATTATTATTATGATTTTATAATCGTTTTAGTCGTCGTGTCGATATGACGTTTATATCGGAATTGATGATTAAACTTTTGCTCAATTGGTCATAATCCGGTCACGGAGGTAACACATGAATCCATTTAACGAGAAAGCAATGAATATCGACAAATGCGTCGACGACTGGAAAAAGCTGTACCCCACACCGTACAGCAAGCACGACGCCGACGCGTACACCAAGGTCCGCACTATCCTCATGAACGGCACCGAGTTCGAAGAAAACTGGTTTATGCATCAGCTGTGCCGCCACACCGCCGACAACGATTTGCGACGCGACGTCGCGAGGCTTAGAAACCTCGAACAGCAACAGCAAAAACGGCTCTCATATTTCAAACCGAAAGACGAAACACTGCTCGAAACAACCATCTCGTACGAACAGCTCGCCGTCGACCTTACGGCCCTGCTTGCACAGAGCGAGAAAGACCGAAACGTCAAAGCCGCGCTCGACTTCGCTCTCCTCGAGGACTTCGACCACCTGTATAGGTTTAGCGATCTGTTGGAAATGGAGCAAGGGATGTCGGGAGAAAAGCTCGTGTGCAGTTATACCGAGATAATGCCCGGTCGCCCCACAATAGCCGAGCATCGCCATCCTTTCGATAACGTTCGTCGCCCGATCAAGCCCACAGCTTCGCTCGCAACCAAGCTCCACACAATGACTATCACTGCGGCGGAACAGCAGACGATGAACTTCTATATGAACGTCGGCACGTTCTATCCCGTCTCCGACATCGGCCGCAAGCTGTTCCTCGAGATCGGCATGGTCGAAGAAGAGCACGTTACGCAATACGAATCGCTCATGGACCCGACTACAACCTGGCTCGAATGCCTATTGATGCACGAGTACGGCGAATGCTACCTGTACTATTCGGCAATGAACGACGAAACAAACGACGTCGCGCGCAAGATATGGACGTTGCACTTCGAGCAAGAGCTCGCGCACCTCAAGTATGCCGCAAATCTGTTGCGGAAATACGAGGGCAAGGAGTGGCAACAAGTCATCCCCAACGCCGAATTCCCCGAGTTGCTGTCGTTCAACAACAATTACGAGAAGAACAAGCACTATATTCGCAACATCCTCAAAAACACCGTCGGCAATACGTCGGTGCTCGAGGACTATGCCGACATCAACAGTGTCCCGGACGATTACGAGTATTTCAAGTACAACAACGCCGTCAACAAGAATCCTTCGTACGTCGCCAGCCATAAAGTAATAGACAACTATATCGCCGAATTCGGGCAAGACTACCGTTTCACGGTATCGGAACACCCCGTCAAGGCGCTCCGCAATAGAAAAGAGGACAACACCGCCCTTGGGCGAAAGAAAGATTAAAATGTTCCACGTGGAACAAAAGCGCCGCGGCGCAATTGGGCAGTTGCATAATTGCGCATCTGCAAACTTCGGCAAATGTTTCACGTGAAACATTTGTTCAACCGTTTTGCTCCGTTTCGTCAGAAAATGTTCCACGTGGAACAAATGGGACCCGAAGCAACTATCTAACGGCATGCCGAGCACACAAAACAGTCTATTTAACGTCTATGCCGCAAAATTGTGCGATATTCGGTCATTTTCGTCTCGACGATAAATAGTCGACCGTGACATTACGCACGATATAGGCAAAATTAGGGCATAAAAACGGGATATCGGCGTTTTCACAACAAAAAAGAGCGGCGATGTAATTCCATCGTCGCTCTTTCTCGTATTTTCGGCAATATCAGTTCTTATAATTGCTTTCGAGATAGGAGAGCATGCTTTCTATCCGCTCAAGATCGTCCGGGGTGTAGTAATCGATAAATATTCTGCCTTTCTTGTCGTTGCCGAGGAGTGTTACCTTGGTACCGAGCGTGCGTTGCATGCGCGTAATCATGTCCTTTAGCTCTAAGCTCTGTTGTTGCGGCGCCGGCTTGGCCTTTGGTTTAATGGCGTTTTTGACAAACTTTTCAAACTCGCGCACGCTCATCTTATCGTCACAGCCCTTGATCGCCAGCTCATACTGTCTGTCTTCGTCGGTAACGACGACCAAGCAACGCGCGTGGCCTGCCGACAAGCGCCCTGTCGACACCAGCTTTTGCACGTCATCGGACAGATCGAGTATGCGGAGCAGGTTGGCTACCGTGGGGCGCGCTTTTCCTATGCGCTCGGCGGCGCGCTCTTGCGTATAGCCATAGTCGTCCATAAGTTTCTTTATCGCTTGGGCGACTTCGAGGGGGTTAAGGTCCTCGCGCTGAATATTCTCTATCAGCGACAGCTCGTCAATCTGGACGGGGGTGCAGTCGCGCACAAAGACGGGAACGGACAACAGTCCGGCCGCTTTTGCGGCTCGGTAGCGCCGTTCGCCCGCGATAATCATATATTTTCCGTCCGCTCTCGGGGTGACGACAAGAGGGGTGATTACGCCGTGCTTCTTGATACTCTCGGCAAGCGCGGCGAGCGCGTTGTCATCAAATTCCTTACGCGGCTGATCGGCGTTGGGCTCTATCTCTTCGAGTAGCATTTCGCTCGTCGCCGCGGCGCCGTCCTCGCCCTTAAATACGGATTCCTCTTCGATATCTCCGAGAAGCGCCCCGAGCCCGCGCCCGAGCCCGCCTTTTCTGACAGTAGCCATTATGTTCTCCTTGTGTATTTTTGTATATTATATAGCGCATACAAATAATTGTCAAGCACATTTCGATGCATAGGGTGGCGCATATGAATAAATGCGGTTATTTGCATATTCCGAGCGCCGAATAATAGTTTTAATTTTATATTTTGTCTAATAAAGTCGACGGCGGGTCGAACACTTGACAAAACATGGAAAAAGGTATATAATACTATGAATTGTTTTAGAGGAAGTGTAAACAATTGCAGATAGTCGGAACAAGCAATCTATGGAAAGATTATTTTGCAGACGCTTTGCCGTTTAACATTACCGAGCTTTCCAAAAAGACGATAGGCAATATGACCGCGCGCGAGCTGTATTTTGACGGCCTGCCTACAACCGACGGGCGTGTGCGTGCGTTCGTGCGCATATTCGAAAACCCCGATCCAAAAGGGGTTATTCTGCTGTTGCCCAATCACAGCGGCGGTGAGGACGGCGATATCGCCATGCTGTTTAACCACGGCTACACCGTCGCGATGCTCGACTACACAGGCGAGACCGACAAATATCCGCGTTTCACATTCTATCCTGCGTCGCTTAGCGGTTGTAACGCCTTCGGCAAGACCAAGTTTGTCGCTGACAGTCCGGCACTGCAAAGCTGTTGGTTTGTGTGGACCGCCGTGGCGCGCAGAGCGGTACTTCTGCTAAAACATCTGTACGAAGGCAAAAAGCTATTCGCCGTCGGCAAGGGTTTAGGAGGGAGCATAGTGTACAAGCTGTGCTCGTTCGACGACGGCCTGACCGCCGCCGCAACTATGCTAAACGTAATTCCCGACGTCTCGGGCACGGGCAACTTTATTATCAACTACCGCGCCGCGCTCGACAGCAGTTCGTATTCGCAGACGGCGAAGATACCGCTGTTTATGGCAGTAGCGTCAAACGACGAGGACGGTTCGCTCGATCAAATGTCTACGCTCGCCGAAAACACCGCGTCACTGAAATGCTTCCGCATAGTAGAGCGTACGTTCTCGAGCGGAATAAAAAAGGTTTTCGGCCAAATCGACGCTTTCTTTACGTCGTACGACGTCGGCACCCCCAATATTCCACGCCCCAAAGTAACCGCTTCCAACTCCGAAAATAGGTTATATTTTAATATAAAAGTTAGCGGAGGCAAGGTAGCTCAAGCCGAAATGTTTGCGGCGTTTTGCATAGAAAATCCCACTCACAGAAACTGGACCAAACTGCCGGTAATAACAGTCGCCGAGGACGGCGAATACATGGCGCGCGCAGACGTTTTGCAAAATGACAAACCGGCGTACGCATTTATTAACGTAAAATGCGAGGACGGGAGCGTTTCGTCGTCACCGTTACTTTGCGTAGTGCCGAAGATGCTGGGCATACCCGCCGTACCGCGCATGCCGCACAGGCTGATATACGACGGAAGCATGGGGCTTGACGTATGGACGTCTGCGGACGGCGGAAACGTAGAGGTCAAGACGGGGCCTTACGGCATAGACGGCGTATGCTCCGATACGCTTAGCCTTGCTACTTTCAAGCCGGGCGATATGATGTACCGCGGCGAAAAAGATTCCCTTTTACAGCTAAGCGTCAGCGGAAAACAGCAGAGTATCACCGTTTCCGTGTCTGACGGGGTGGACAAATACGACTGCATACGCGATATACCGAGCGTGGGCGAGTGGCACAAGTTTACTCTGTCAAGCTCCGACTTTAAGAACGTGAAGAGCGGAACATTAAACAATTGGTTAAACGTGATTATGCTCGAAATATCGTCAAAAGACGAGTTGATCGTCGGATCTGCGCTCTGGGTATAGCGGTATGGACGTAGAGTTAAATAACGGTACGCTTCTACTCAAACGGGAAAATTCTCGCGTACCATCCGTTATTGCCTTTGTTCTGATATTGTTATTCGCCGTACTTTGCGTGTTTTACCTGTTTTTCGGGCTGACGTACGTCGATGGCGAGAGCATGGAAAATACGATATACGACGAACAACACGTGTTTATACTGAAACGCGGATATAATATAGAGCGCGGCGATATTCTTACATTCAATGTAAGTACGGGAAAAGAGCCGCACGAACTGATCAAGCGCGTAATCGCAATCTCGGGCGACAAGATTGTATATATCCGCGACAAATCTAATACTTACGTCGACCTCTACCTATGCAAGAGCGGCGAGAAAAGCTTTCGACTGTTGGAAGAGCCGTATATCAAAGAACGCATGCTCTATGCAAAGTTTGCCGGATTTATCACTATAAAGACTGTTCCATACATCGACAAACAAACAGTAGAAAACATAGACATAACAAAGGAAAATTCGATTTCTTCTCACGAGGAGAGCAGACAGATGTTATTGGGCGCAACTATCGAAGTGCCTAAAAACCATTTTTATTTTCTCGGCGACAACAGAAATAATTCAAGCGATTCTAGATATTACGGCACGCGTAATAACTCTTGTATTCGCGGCAAATTACTCGCTATACTCGAATACGGCAGTGCGGCCGACAAATTTCTCGATTTCATGTTTTGAGGAAAAAATGATCGAAGAACTCAAAAAACTCGATTCTTCTCACGGACGAAAGTTGCTTCTTGACTTTCTGACCGACAAAATTAAACGCCCCGAGCTCATTGATACGTTCGACAAGCTCACGGATATTTACTATCAAGTTAATTCAATAGTCAACATTTCGGCAATCAAAGACGTCGACGGCGTATATATCAAACACTATCTCGACAGCATTTTTCCGTACGAACATTTTGACGGCACGGTATGCGACGTCGGTTGCGGCGGCGGTTTTCCGTCTCTTCCTCTCTCCATAGTCACCGATTGTCAAATAACAGGCCTTGACAGCGTCGGCAAGAAGCTTCTTCTTATACAACGCGCCTCGTCCGAACTTTACATAAATAACATCAAAGCGGAATACTCTCGCTCCGAAGACCTTGCAAAGCTTCACCGCTCGTACGACACAGTATGTGCTCGCGCACTCGGCGACGTAGACAAAGCTTTATCGTTTTGCGCTCCTTTGGCAAGACCGGGCGGAAAAGTATTGCTTTATCGCACACAAAACGACAATCAGGCAAAACAGCAAACTATCAATAAATTCAAGGTTACACTCGCCGATCAAATCGACTACGTATTACCGGGTACAGATATAAAACGGCGTTTGCTTGTATATAAGAAAAATCATACAAATCTCTAATAGTGATGAAGTATTATTTATTTAGATAGTAAAGATTTTTAATAGTGTTTGTGTATATGTTCACAACAAGAAAAATCAACAATATATAGCATAAGTTATTCAAATATAGCACGATATAAGCATAAAAATATGTACACTTTTTACATACATTTACGAAAATATTCGAACTATTTCGGACGAATGTGTGCACAAAACAAAAAGACGAAAAAATAAAGAATATAAAAACAAAATAAAAGGCTATCGATTTACAAGGTTATAAACAAATTGTAAAAATCTTATGAACACAATTAACAAAAACTCGGATATAATCATTGCGCTTGCTACCCCGTACGGGCGGTCGGCAATAGCTATCTTACGCCTTAGCGGAAGAGGTTGTATAGAGCTTGTACAAAAGAGATTGACCAAACCGCTCAGTAATTCGCGATTGACGGTAAACGAATTCGTTGCTGACGGTTTTACCGAGAAATTGATGGCAATCTGTTACCGCGCGCCCAATTCGTACACAGGGCAAGACGTAGTAGAGCTCATGCCACATGGCAATATGACTGTATGCGACGGAATAGTCAAAGCGCTGTTAGCCGACGGCGCACGAAACGCCGAGCGCGGAGAGTTTACTTTACGGGCGTTCGTTAACGGGAAATTGAATCTGATGCAGTGCGAAGCGCTCGCAGACATTATAGATGCGCAGACGACCGAACAGCTTGTTTACGGCAACAAGAGATACGAGAATGGTTTTAAGGGACTCGGCGTCGCGCAGGAAATGTTGAAAAAAGCTCTTTCGACGGTGGAAGCGTCTCTTCATTACGGTGACGAGCTCGAAGCGGGCGAGGAGAGCGCGGCTATAAGCATAGATGTATATAGCGGCATAGAAAAAACTCTAAAAATTTTGTACGACGAGAAGGAGAAATACGCGGGCGGGCGGATAATCAACGACGGGTTTAAGATAGCGCTTATAGGCGCGCCAAATGTGGGGAAGTCTACCCTTCTCAACGCTTTGGTGGGCAGCGATCGAGCAATAGTCACACCGATCGCGGGCACAACGCGCGATACAATAGACGGAGTTTACGTGTACAACGGGAAAAAGTTCGTCGTGACGGACACCGCGGGACTAAACGCCGAGACGGTCGACGATGTGGAAAAGCTCGGTATTTTACGAGCGCGGGCGGCGGCGGAAAGCGCCGACGCCGTCGTAATAGTTACGAGCGACGATTGCGCGGCATGCGATAAAGAATATTTCGGTGACGACAAGCCGATAATCGGTGTAATAAACAAGTGCGACGAAATTTCCGACGTAGGTACTTCATTCGAGCGAGCGGAAAAAGACGGAAACTTGCAAATCAGCGCCAAGAACGGCAAGAACGTCACAGCGTTGAAAGAGAAAATTTTGTCGCTTTGCCCGAAAGACGCAGGCGGAATATGCAATCACAGACAGTATTCTTGTCTTGTCAGGTGTATTGAGGCGCTTGAGACGGCAATGGCGGAGAGCGGCAAAGCGGAAGGATTGGAGATTGTCGCCGCCGCGCTGTATGACGGATACTCGGCAATCGAGGAACTGTACGGCGAGCAGGCTGACGAGAAGGTGATAAGCGCCGTGTTTGAGAGGTTTTGCGTCGGGAAATGAGTTTGAAAGTACATTCATCGCGTCTTTGACGGCGTAGATTCGCCGTCGGCACAGTTCTTTCAACATTAACGGTTGCCGCCTCGGTCATGTACGTCTATGTACGTACTCTTCGGCGCAGACACAGGTTGATTCTGTGCAATCATATCACAATAGCGAGGTGAGCGGTAACCTATACGTCGCACAGCATTCGGCTGCTTGTCCACCCGGCGCATGAGAGTATTTTCAAAACAGTTTTGTGACATGAGGTAACGGTCATAGATATGAAAAGCAAGACGGAAAGAAAAAATACGAAGAAACAAGAGCAGGCGAGAAAACAGCTAAACAAAGTGGTAGCCGTCAACAAGAAAGCGGCGTTCGACTACTACTTTGTGGAAACGTTCGAAGTGGGAATCTCGCTCGAGGGTTCGGAGGTCAAGTCGGTCAAGAACGGAGACGTTTCTTTGCGCGACAGTTTTTGCCATATGGAAGAGGGAGGTTTACAGCTTAAGAATTGTCGGATTGCTCCGTACAGCAAGGTTGGTGCGTTCGCGCCGCAGCCCGATCGCGACAGGCAATTGTTGTTGCACAAAACACAATTGTCTCGCCTCGTGTCAAAGGCGAGCGAAAAAGGGTTTACCATAGTTCCCGTTAAAATGTATTTCAAGGGAAGGTTTGTCAAGGTAGAGATCGCACTCGCCCGCGGCAAAAAGAACTACGAGAAGAAACAGGTCATCAAAGAACGCGACATCGGTCGCACTGCCGAGAGAGAGATAAATAATTACAGATAAACCCATCTGCATGACAACGCGCTTGACTTATGTCAATCGGTTTGCTATAATGGTTTTACAAGCAGTAGAGACTACAGGAGACTACTAATGACGTTTATTTCAATAAATGATGCGTTTACAAACCCGAACAGTCCGTGGTATTACGTCGTCGGATCGGCATTTTTGGTGCTGATAATCGCGGCGCTTGTGATATTCGTGCTTGTTTCCAAGAGAAAACACGCCGCGGAAGAGAAAAAGATGACAGACGTTGAAATAACCGACACCCTCCCTCCCGAAGCGCAATCCGAACAAGATTCCGCAGTCGAAGAAAAGGCGGAAGACAGCGAAATTGTCCAAGAAGCCGATACACACTCCGATACAGACGAGAAAAAAGTCGACGAAGGCGCCGAGGCGACAGCGGAGGCAATCGAAAACGCGCCCGAAGCAAAAGAATACGTAGCACCTCCCGAAGAAGTTGTCGCGGAGAAAGAGGAACAAAAGCAAGAACAACCGAAGCCTGCGACAAGAAAGAAGAAAGAAGAAAAGCAGCCGACAATAATATTAGTCAATGCGAACAAGGCCGAAATCAAGCCGGCGGCGGAAAAAGCCCCTGCGACAAAGAGCCCGACAACGGCCAAGAAGCCGACCGCGACGAAGAAACCGCAAAAACCGTTTATCGACAGACTGCTCGCGGCAAAAGAAGTGCACGGAATATACAACGAACTCAAGAACGCGATTTTGTCCTATCCCGGAATGAAAGCCAAGCTCGGCAAAGAAAGCGAGTCGTTCACGTTTGCCGCAGAGACGAAAGCGGAAATTTCGCTAGACGGGAACAAGGTGGTACTGAATGTAGCGGTCGATCCCGACGGGGTAAAGGAATTTGGCGCGGTTGCAGACGACGGCGCGCTCAAGACCAGGCTAAACGTATCTACGACCAATATCGACAGCGCGCAAAGGCTGATAACGTACACTATGAACATATCCATGCTTACGCGCAACGACAAGCACCGCCACGTAGACTATATCCAGAACGCGATCAATGCCAAGAACAAGGCGAAAGCAAAGCAATCCGCGACAAAAGCAAAGAAGTAATACAGTAAACTTCGGTAATATATAAAGGAATATCAATGGACAAGATTTGGCAAGAACTCTATAATGCCGCGCGTTCGGTACAGAACGAGCGGCAAATTTCCGATTACATATCCGCAGGCGGAGTCGCGGCGGCAGTACAGTCGAAATCGGGCAAGATATATACGGGCGTGTGCGTGGACACTTGTTCTACTCTCGGAATCTGCGCCGAAAGGAACGCGATATTCAATATGCTCACTAACGGCGAGCATGAGATATCGCGTGTTTTGGCGATAATGGAGGACGGAAAGACGGGTACACCCTGCGGCGCTTGCCGCGAATTTATGGTACAGCTCATGCCAAAGAATTATAAGCAGATACAAATTATGCTCGACTATGACAATAACAAAATCGTGACATTGGAGGAATTGACCCCACATTGGTGGATCTGACAACGGTGAAAACCATAGATGAAAAAGTTTTAGCCGGCTACAACACGGGAATCGAGCGCAATCGATTGCGAATGGACGTCGGCTTGATAGAATTCGAGCGGACAAAAGAGCTGTTGAGAGAGCATTTACCCAAGCCGCCCGCCGTCATTTACGATATCGGCGGAGCATACGGCGAATACTCGTGGTGGCTGGCATCACTCGGGTACGAAGTGCATTTGTTCGATTTGTCCGAAAGAAACATCGAAATGAGCGCCGAACTGCAAGAAGAATACCCTAACTGCGCTTTGGCGGCGGCAGAGGTGTGTGACGCGCGGAAAGTCAATCGCGCGGACAAAAGCGCCGACGCAATCCTTTTGATGGGGCCGCTGTATCACATAGTGGACCGTGACGAACGAATAGCCGCAATCAAGGAAAGCAAAAGGCTGTTAAAGGATAACGGCGTATTGTTCTCCGCGGCAATCACCCCATATGCGACATTATTATGGGCTACTTCCGTTTTCGGCAAGGACAATCGCTTGCTTGAAGAGCCGGCATTTATGCAAATGGTGGAGCGCGAGCTGTGCGACGGGGAGCATGTTCGGCCGGACGAATCGATCACAAGCTACAGAGGGATAGGGCGTTCGCATTTCCACAGCGCGGAGCGGCTGAAATCGGAGTTAGAGCAAGCAGGCTTTACTGATACGCAAATTCACGGCGTGGTCGGCGCGGCGTGGATCGCTCCAAACCTCGACGAGCTGTGGAAGGACGAGAAGGCAAGAGCCGCGCTTATGAATACCGTGAGATTGGTGGACGGCAGAGAGGACATAATCGGGTTTTCCACACATCTTCTCGGAATATCGAAGTTGTAGGACTTAAAATCATATCGCAGCATTATGCCCGACTGGTATCAGTCGGGCTTTTTCTGTTTTAGTCCGCGCGATGGTCGCTCTCAGACAGAAAAATACATGGAGGGTAGCAATATTCGGATACCCCGACGTAATACTAAACCGACGGTTTAGCAAATCAAGATTTGAGCCGAATTTTTTACCGTACAAAAAAGCTCCGTTCGGGAATTTCGAGACGGAGCGCGTAAAATTCATCTGATAAATGCGGAGATTGCGCCACGGGACATTAATATCCGATTTATACTATGCACAAGATTACACAGAGTACGAGGGAGTACAGGACGAGCGGAAGCTTGCTCTTAGGCAGCATGAAGTAGTCGCTCATGCAGAACATTATCGGGTAGCATAGGAATACGGCACAGCTCGGGTGGGAGGAAATACCAATGGGAACGGCGGCAACGCCTTGCGCGATGTAATCGATGGGCATTAGAAGATACTTACACCAACCGACCGCTCCGCCCAGCCCCGGTATCGCCGCGAACGGCAGACACAACAGCATTACGACAAAGGCAATGCCGAAATAGGGCAGCACTACGATGTTTACCAATATCGACAGCGGACGGATCGAGCCGAAGAAATATGTCTGCGCGGGGAGAATGCCGGCGTGGACGGAGACTGCTGTCCCGACAGACTCGGAAATTTTGCGGTTGACGCGATTGGTCATGGCGCGCGATATCGTGTTGCCAAACATCGCAATGCCGAATATCGCGCCGAAGCTGAAGATAAATCCCGCCTCGAACAGATATATCGGCCTGACGGCGAGGATCAGAGAGAACGCGCATGTCAATGACGACAGTATGTCGCGCCGCCCGCCCACAAATACAGACGCACCCGCCACCGTGGCCATTATCACAGCGCGAATCACGGACGGAGAAAAATCGGCGAGTATAGCGTAGGCGACGAGAAGAGCGGTTGTCACCGAGAATCTTACAATTTTGTTCGCGCGGAACAGTGCCAGCTCGATAAGAAGTATCAAGAATCCGACGTGCAATCCCGACACGGCGAGCACATGCCCCAGTCCCGCCGCCGAGAAAGTGTCGCTTACGACATACGACAGTCCGTACTTATCGCCCGTTATCATGGAGTAGGCGATATTACCGTACCGCGCTCCCATATTGTCGACGAGAATGCGCTTTAGCCCGATTAGAAATTTTTCTATTCCGTTAGGCGCGCCCGGCTTGAATTCGAATGAGTCGCTTCCTATCGAGCACGTATAAATCACGCCCGTACGAAACGAATTCCCGTCCACTCTCATAGCCGATACGAGCGGCACACCGTTCACCTTCGACCGAAAGGAAAGGCGATCGCCTATGTCCAAGAACGAAGCGCGGTTACGGCCGGTGTCAACCACCGATACTTTGATTTTTCCCTTTACATCCTTGCCGTCGAATGACAGGTTTTCGAGCACGAGGGTGTAATTGCCGTTGCGCACGTCGACGTCACACAGCCTGCCGACTATGTAGTGCTCGCCCGATTTTTCGAGCGCGGAAACGCGGAAAGAAGAATAAACCGCCGCAGTGGAAAATGCGCTCACCGACAGGACCGTCGCTATCACAAAGGCCAAAAGCTTATTCAGCGGATAAGAGTTCTTTTTGAATGCGACGGACTTGATAACCGTCAAAGCGAGAAGAAGGGCGAGATAACTCGTTCCGATTGCTATACCCGCCGCTTTAGACAGCATAAAGATATACGCACAGAAAATCGCGCCGACGATTGCCGACGCGACCAAAAGGAACGCTCTGAAATTTATCGGCGATCTTATGTTTTTTTTCTCTCGTTTTTCCATTGACGTCGAGTTTTCTGAATTTAATATGAAAATTTTAGCATGCGATTGCGTCAATGTCAAGCATAGCGGGAAATACCTCGGTGCAAAAAGTTGATTAATCATCGGAAATATGTTATAATTACCGAAATGACGACAACTTGAATTTGCTTAGCTTAGTTTAATACTATTTACATAAATCGAGGAAAGCTATGAAGATTGTTGCAATCGGCGGCGGGTCGATAGGGAGAAACGGATACGAATACGAATTGAAGAGCATAGACGAAGAGATTGTTGCGCTTACAGGCAAGCCTAACCCGAGGCTGGTTTTTATCGGGCTCGCACTCGTTGCGGGTGAGTACGTCGACGGGTATTTTGACAAGATTGACGAAAACTTTTCCGCGCTCGGCTGCAAGTGCGAATATCTCAAAGAGAGCTTTTTACCCGATCGCGACAGGATAAAGGCGCTTATCGATAATGCGGATATAATCTATGTAGGCGGTGGAAACACTCTTCGGCTGATGAATCTGTTCAAGCGTTACGGCATGGTCGAGATACTTGCCGCCGCAAAGGATAGGGGTTGCGTCATGTGCGGAGTGAGCGCGGGCGGGATATGCTGGCATAAGTTCGGCAACAGCGATTCGCGAAAGTTTACGTCCGAGTCGTTGCAATTGATCAAGGTGTCCGGGCTTGGATTTATCGACGCGCTGTACTGCCCGCATTACGACACCGAGCCGCGCCGTCAGCCCGATTTGGAGCGCATGATGAAGCGAACTTCCGGTGTTGCGCTCGCGTTTGACAATTGCGCCGCGCTCAAAATCGACGGCGACAATTACGAAGTTCTGAAATGCAAGGATACCGCAAAGGCACGCAAATGCTTTTACCGCAACGGCAAATACACCGTTACCGAACTCGAGAACAGCGGCACCGTCACCGAGCTGACGGCAAAACCTTAATTCATATATAATAGAAAAAATTAAATATTCGATTTTTTGAGAATATGCGTCAGCTTTCGCCGAGCGAAGGTCGATATATCCATGCCTATCAGGGCGTATTTGGATAGGTGTTCTGCGACCGAGTATTGAATTTCGTGCTCGAAATATGTGCAGTGCGAGTATTGGTACAGCGTGTGGACGAGCGGCGGTCGTTTCACGTCAAAGCCCATTTCGGATAGACGAGGCGAGCCCGCGCCCAAATCGCAGACTGCGTATGCGCCCGCATCGCCGGGAACGAGAGGAAGCGCAAGATCTGCCGAGACGAGCGCGGCGAGGTTTGATCGGCCGCGGGAAGCTATCTTTTTGATATCGCCGAGGAGTGCGAAGCTTAGTGCGGCGACAATGTTATGCAAACGGTAGTCGTGGCTTTCGCCGCTCGAATACTGTGCGCGGGTAAAGCGTGCCGCGGCTGTTTTCTCGCCGCCGCACACCAGCGCCGCTCCGCCGCCGGCCAGCCTCTTGCCGAACGAGAGTATGCCGTAGTCGCCGTTGCCGCCGCAAGGCACGCCCGAATAGTCTCCGCCGAGCGCGTCGCAGGCAAGCTCGATTAGAAATGCGCCGTGTGACCGCACGAGCGGATACAGTGTCGAATAATCGGCAACCGAGCCGAACGCGTTGTCGACAATCACCGCTTTGGGCGTTTTTCTCTGTAGCTCCGCCCAGGTAAACGCCGCCTCGAGCGCCGATGACGACATGCACCTTGTTACGGGATCGCTGTCGATAAACACCGGGACTGCGCCGAGATTTGAAACAGTCGCAATATACGAATAGAATGTGTAAGTGGGAACGAACACGTAATCGCCCGCACCGACCCCGCAAAGGTGTAGCGCCGTATGGATGGCGCCGTCGGGCGAGGACAGCGCAATCACGTCGCGCGAATACATATCAGTCAGCGCGCATTCAAGCCGCTCGACGAAGTTTGTCCCGTCGAGCGCATTGCACACCGTTCCGGCCGCGTCGCTTCCTCTGTCGATAAGTAGCATAATGTTAGTATGATTGTTTTGTCGGCAAAAAAATTCAAAAACGCCCTTTAAATAATTGCAAAGTTCAAATAGTTGTGATATAATAGCTTCGCGTTACAAGCATAAGGGCGAATAACAGCACTTGTAACGAAATCAAAGAAACAATCTGTGATTGTGCTACTGTGGCTCAGCTGGTAGAGCAGCTGATTCGTAATCAGCAGGTCGGCGGTTCGAGTCCGCCCAGTAGCTCCAAAAATCGTCAAACGCCAAAGCGTTTGGCGATTTTTACTTTTTCACTCTTCACTCTTCGCCATTACCTACGCCGATTTTCGGTAAGTAATAAACAACAGTAAATTGTGAAAATGATAGAAGCGCAAGAAAGCGCTCGCGCTTGGCGGCGGCGCTTACGCGATTGTCTATCCCGCGTTTATCGGAAAAGAGGCGCAAGATAATTCGCAAGACGAGGCACGCAAAACGCACTTTCGCTTTAACGTTACTTTTTTAAGCGTTTTAATCTAAAAAATCTTTACTTTTGCGGACGGGTGCGCTATAATAAGTAAAACTTTCGACGTTACGAAACGATTTGCTATCAGGGGGTTTTATGAAACGGCGCTTGCAGATATTTATAATGATAATGGTGATGGTGCTGACCGGAACGTTCGCTTTCGGTTGCGGCAAAACAAATCCCATCGACCCGACAACGCCCGACGACAATTCGGGCGGACAGAACAGTCCCGGTCAGTGGACGGTTTATCTCAAGGTCACGGGCAACGACGAAATGGTGGTCCCCATGCAAAAATCCGGGTCGGCCGAATCATATTCGGCCACGGTCACGCTAGCCGTAGGAGATATGGTCTCGGTTTACGACAGCAACGGTGTTACATACAATACATACAATCCCGCGACCTTTACCGGCACGGCAGCCGTTGCGGGCGAGTACACATTCGAGTTTTATTTGATCGGAGCAAGCGGAGTAGTCAATGTTACCGCTCCGCAAAGCGCGCCGAGCCCGTCGCCTACGCCCGAGCCGTCACCCGATCCTACACCGACTCCAACACCCGATCCTACGCCTACACCGACACCCACCCCCACGCCGCCCCCGGACAACACCAAGGTCAATGTTTATTACACCAACAACGAAAGTTGGTCGAGCGTGTACGCATACGTTTGGAACAGTGCCACGAGCAAGGCGAAGGCGGTGTGGCCGGGCACCAAGCTAAGCTCTTTCGGCACATCGGGTTTTGGCGAGCAACAGTTCAAGGTAGAAGTTGACTATTCGCAATATGACAGAATTATTTTCAACGACGGCGGCAACAAACAGACCAAGGACTTGATCGTCGGCAGAGCGACGAGCGGATATTACGGAAGGGACGGGATATTCACCATGAATACGAGCAACTACGGCAACGTCACATACACCACGCTTAAAGACACGAAGAACTTGAGCTATCTGACAGGCGCAAAACCGCAGAACAACAATTTCGCGGGTGTCGCGACTAAGAAGATTTCTGTATACACCCCGCCCGGCTATTCTTCGAGTAAGAGGTACGGCGTGCTGTACATGTTTGACGGGCAAAACCTATATACCGACGGATCGAGCTCACAGCCGGCCGACAAACCGTGGGCGGTGGACGTCGCGGTAACAAGCCTTATGAAGAACGGCGGTGACGGCGTCATCATCGTCGCTATCGACAACACCGATGGGTACAGAGATCAAGAGCTTACTATGAGCATGAGCTTCGGCGCGCAGACAAATCTCGGCAGTGAGCAGTACGGCGATTTCAAGAACGGCAAGCTCGACAATCTCGGCAACTTTATTAAAGAAACGCTCATGCCGTGGGTCAAGTCGCACTACTCGGTGGACGACAGCCGCGAGAAGACGGGCATAGCCGGCTCGTCGTCGGGCGGGCTTGCCGCATACTACGTCGGACTCAGAGACAACGATTTGTACGGTTATATAGGCGCTTTCTCGCCGGCTAACGGAATATTCGTATCAAGCGCCTGGACGAACTTCTACAGCAGAAAAAGCGGCTTTACCGCGGGCAAGCCCAAGGTTTACGTCTACTGCGGATACGGGGATCACGACCTCGAGGATATGCTCGTCACAGAGACCAAAAAGATAAAGAGCGGGCTTACCGCAGTCGGCTTTGCCGCGTCGAGCGTCGTCGAAAACTACGTGGAGGGCGGCAGGCACAGTGAAGAATATTGGCGCATAGCATTTACGGACTTTTTGGGAAAAATGGCGCCGTAGCGGCGACCTATTATTCCGAAGCAAATCATCACTTAAAAACGCCTTGTAGATCAAGGCGTTTTGCATATATATAAAATTACATCGACTCCGATTTGCGATGGACGTTGAACTCGTCGGTTTGGTCGTTGTACACGGCGAGTATGATGTCGTCGAGATCGGATTCCGTCTGTATGTTCAGTCGGCCGAACAGCCATTGCTTGTCCTTATTGATTTCGGACAGGCCGGAGCCCGACACAACGCCGTCGACGATCAGCGGATTGGACAGCGACGCGCGTTTTATCTTGCTCTCGTCGAGGTCTTCCATGACGAGCGGTTTTTGCGCGCCGACGGGGAGCACGGACAGCTCGCCGCTCGGCTCGAACACGGCGTATGCCACGTCAGCTATGTCGAAAAACCCTTTTTCACGCAACATTGACAGCAGGTCGTTGACGTCGATTTTGACTTTCTTGAGCTGTTTGTAGTTTATCTTGCCGTCGTATATGAGAGTGACGGGTTTGCCTTTGATTATGCGTTTTAATACGGTGCTTTTTCTGCCTATCAGTGCGACGGCGATTGCGAGCGCAAAGAAAATGCTCATCGCGATCAAGAAGTACCAAAACGGCGTTTCCACATTGATCGCCATTTCCGCCGCTATCGAGCCGAGCGAAATACCCACCGTGTAGTCTATAAACTCGAGCTGTGCAATCTGCTTCTTGCCGAGCAGTTTCGATATAACAAACAGATAGACAAACGCTATCGTCGAATTGATAAGCACCCAATATATTCCCGAAATACCAAACATAATGAATTCCTCTTTTGCGGCATTGCCTTTTGACTTTGGTATTTGCAGAATTGCGAAATTTATGCAACGGCGAATTTACGTCTTTACGTCGCGCGCCGCGTGTTTGGATTTGAGAAGAGTGGCAAGCGCGGCAATGACGAGTCCGCTGTGTATCTCGTCCGAGCAGAACACCGACCCGACCAGCTCGGACAAGCGCTTTTCAAGACGCGGCGATTGCGAAAGCGCGTACGAAATTTCGCGTATAACCGTTTTGGGCTTGAGCGAGCGGAGCTCGGCTATCGTACGGTATAGCTCGCACAAAGTATAATCGTGCGCGCCGTAGAGGACGACGGCGTCTATCAGGCGCGAAAAGCCCTTCAGATTAGCGTGAATGCCGCACTTGAGCACGAGGCGCTCGGCTTCGCGCCGCGCGGCAGGGTCGAGCGCGATGTTTGCTGTCGGAGTGTTCATGCCCACATTGTACCCCGAAATTCGACAATAATCAACACAAAACGTTCAAAACGTAACAGGGGAAACTGTGTCAAATTAGTTATAAAACAAAAAGCAATCGCACATATGCGATTGCCGAGTGTATTTGTTGCGACGGAGCGAAAAATCAGAAATTCATGTCGTCCTTATCACGGTCGGTCCGAACGGCGTCGCTGTGGATTACGGCGTCCGCGAGCTCGGGCGAGCACGACGCGCCGATAATGGGCAGGAATATGTACTCGTTGTCCGCGCCCGACAGCGCCATGGAGTAGTAGCCGTAGTCGAGGAAGATCATGCAGTCGAGGAGGTTTATGTCCGTGTAGCTCAACGCGTCCTTGATGACGCGCATGCCGTCGACGGCTTTCCTGTCAGACAGAACGCCGTCGCGCTTGGCTACGATTATGCTCTTAGCTCCGTGCTTGGCCACGGAGCCGAGAATGGCGCGGACGTCGATTGACCCGGACTTTTTGACTGAGTGGCGCTCGACGGCGATTAGGCGGTAGCGCCTGTCGAGGAATGCAATGTACACACCGTCCTTTGCCCCGCCGACAAACACCGACGCAAAAAACTGCGCGGCGGCACGGGGAGATTGAAGTGCGATGTTAAACTTATGCGCGTGGATGGGTGCGGCGGCTATCAGCGGGAGCATTTCCGCCGCGGTTTTGGTCATCGAGCCGACGGCGAACAGTTCGTCCGACGAGGCGTGCAGCACGCCTGCGAGCGTACCGAATTTGTCGAGAAGCGCGTGCGAAATGGGGTTTGTGTCCTTGTACGGAATGAAGTACGACAGCAGCGTTTCCAAAACCTCTATGTCGGTGAAGCCTAAGAGATTGTCGTTGTGGAAAGCGGAGCGGCGCAGGCGCTCGCGGTGGCCGGTGTGGATGTTTTTGGGTTTAGACTGCGCGCGAGGTGAGGGGGAATAGCCGGTTTCGGGTGAAGCGGAAGCATCGCCGCCGCTTTCGAGAAAAGCGGAATACTCGTCAAACGCCTTTTGCCATTCCTCTTTGTTGCGCGCGCTCGTTATTTTGGAAAAATCGAAATCTTTGTCCGCCACAATTGCAGATTGATTTACGGATTGCGTTACGGTCATTGCAAATCCGTTGTTGTTGTCGTAGCTATGACCGATAAAATTTTGCTACACTATCCCGGATGATTATTTGAAAGTCGCGGTTACCTCGAGTCGTTGGTTAGAATCCGCGACAGGGCTATTATAGCATGAGCGGGGCAGAGAAGACAAGCAAACGGCGAAAAATTACAGCAAAATAAAATGTCGCGCATAACGCTTGACAAAAAATCGGCGGCATGATAGAATAGACAAGCTAAATCACGGCCCCGTGGTCAAGCGGTCAAGACACCACCCTTTCACGGTGGAATCATGGGTTCGATTCCCGTCGGGGTCACCAGCGCGGCGGACACCTATTGGTGTCCGCTTTTTCGCGCCGGTGACCTTGCCGGGCAAAAGATGAACACGGCGGGTTCGCGCGAGCCTTGCTTGCAAGGCGACGCTTTGCCGAGGGGGCCTCCAGGGATATCGGCAAATTCCCGGCACGGCTTTGAGAAGTTCCTGCGAAAGGCCGTTTTTTTATTTTGCGGCGCACTTGTCAAGACAAACTGACGCCTAAATACCAAATTGATTTTGGGGATTTGCTTTTTTGTATAATTCATGATATCATAGAAAAAAGGAGCTACTGCAATGCAAATTAAAATTGCCATATCTGGTTATGATATGATTAAGCGTCATAGAAAAAAGGATGAAGAGATTTCTCCATTAGATATTTATAAAAGAGCTGTCGATTTTGCAACGGTCTTTGAATGGTGTGTAACGGGCGAAATGCTTTTTGTGCCTGCTTATGCAAATTTCGCATTATCTTTTGAACTGTGTTTGAAGGCTATAGCGAAAAATGAAACCAACATAATACAGTCAGGACACGACTTGTCAAAAATCTTTTCAAAACTGAAAGAGACCACGCAAGATAATATTATTCGGAAATTCAATATTATCTTAAAACAATGTGTAAATACTGAATTTTCGACTGAGACATTTTATTCTAACTTAAAAAAGATTGCAACCACATTTTATGATTACAGGTATGAATATGAATGGGGAACGGGCAAAGGATTCATGATTAACGACTTATTTTTCCGTTGCTTTGGTGTCACTATCTTTGATTATGCAAAACAAACAATTAAATGATAAAATACAGCGGGATCAAACCGCCCGCTGTTTTTTATCAAGACGAAATTCCAACTTGCTTTTTGGGTGCGAATATGCTATAATACTTTCATAGAGGCACAAGTGAAGCTAATTGATTACGCCGTAAGGTCAACAAAAGAATATTTAGAAGGTATGTCTAAAGCTCTTCGTAAGAAGATAGGACAGTTTTTTACAAGTAAAGAAACTGCTATTTTTATGGCGGAGTTGTTTGATATTCCGACTGACAAATCCGAACTCTTTATCCTTGATGCAGGTGCTGGTTCGGGTATTCTTTCTATTGCACTTATCGAGAGATTGCAGAGCTACTCCACTATAAGAAAGATTAATTTGGTTTGCTATGAAAACGACCGTTCAATTATTGATTTATTGCAATCAAATTTGGCGTGGGTGCATGACAATTTAACGCTTGAATTGAATTATGAGATAAGATTCGAAAACTATATCTTGAGCCAAGAAATGGACTTTAACTATAAATTAGGTACAAATCCTACACCTGCTAAATATGATTTAATTATTGGCAATCCGCCTTACATGAAGTTGGCGAAAAACGCTCCCGAGTCAATGGCAATGGCAAGCATTTGTCGCGGCGCCCCCAATATGTACGCTTTATTTGCGGCAATGAGTGCTTTTAATTTGGAGCATTCAGGCGAAATGGTTTATATTATGCCGCGTTCTTGGACTTCTGGAGCGTACTTTTCACGGTTCCGTGAATACTTTTTCAGTCAATGTGTCTTGGAGCATATTCATCTGTTCATCAATAGAGACGATATATTTGAGAATGAGCAAGTATTGCAAGAAACAATAATTATAAAAGTCAGGAAAACAACTGTTTTACCTTCAGAGGTGACTATAACTACCACGCAGTCTTGCAATGATTTTTCAAATAGGACAATATTTATTGCCCCCTATGAAACTGTTGTAAGTGGTACCGATTTTTATGTATATTTAGTCTGCAATGAAAGTGAATTGGCTACATTGGAGTTATTGAATAAATGGCGTGATACCCTCCCGAGCATTGGATTAAGAATGAAAACAGGATTGACTGTTGATTTCAGGAATCGAGAACGGTTGCGTAATGAATCCGATGAGCAAGTTGTTCCATTATTTTATCCGAGCCATATAAAAAATGGTAGAGTGCGTTTTCCGATTGGAAAAGAGAACGAATATATTGATATAAGTTGCAGCGGACTTTTACAACACAATGGTAATTATCTTTTCGTAAAGCGATTTACTTCAAAAGAAGAACATCGTCGTTTACAATGTGGTATATATCTGTGCAGGTTTTTATCCAACTATAATTACATTAGCACTCAAAATAAAATCAATTTCATTGATGGGCTTAAAGGATTGTCTGAATGTGTGGTGTTTGGGTTATATGTACTGTTCAATTCAACACTATACGATGAATATTATAGAATCTTGAATGGGTCCACTCAAGTAAATTCTACAGAAATAAATAGCATGCCCGTACCGCCGTTAGAAATAATAGAAGAGATGGGCAAAAAATTGATTAAAATTAAAGATTTATCTGAACAAGTTTGTGATGATATTTTAAGGAGCTACCTATGAGCAAAATTGACGAAGCAAGGGAAATTCTTAAGGCACTCCAAGTCCCCTCCAAGCAATATGCTGATTTGTGTTGTTTAACTATTTTAGCTATGGCAAATATCAATGAACATGATACATGGAGCCATGCTACAAATCAATGGATTCGCATACACAATGTGATTCTTTTTGCAAAAGAACAATATGGTAGAGAATATGCGGAAAATAGCAGGGAAACTTTCCGTAAGCAAGCCATGCACCACTTTAGAAATGCCGCATTTATTGAAGATAATGGAATGGCAACTAATAGCCCGAATTATCGCTATCGTTTGACTGATGAAATGGTTAATTTGCTGAAAAGCTATTCGTCAGATAAGTGGAATGAAAACAAGGCGCGGTTCTTGGCGAATCATGAAAATCTTATTAGTCTTTACACTTCCAAGAAGGATAAACAAAAAATGCCTGTGCAGATAAATGGAGAAAAACTCTCTTTCTCTCCTGGCAAACACAACGAACTGCAAAAAGCTATTATTGAAGTGTTCGCTCCGCGTTTCGCACCTGATACGGAATGTTTATATGTTGGAGATACTACCGAAAAAGACCTTGTGAAAAATGAGGCGAAATTAAGCGAGTTGGGGTTTGCCATTACCTTGCACGACAAAATGCCTGATGTGGTTTTATATTCTCACGATAAAAATTGGATTTATTTTATCGAATCTGTAACATCTGTTGGCCCTATGGACCCCAAGCGCATAAAAGAAATAAGCGAAATGACGGCTAATGTAAAGGCTGGAAAGATTTATGTGACGGCGTTTTTAGATTTTAAGACATTCAAAAAGTTTTCAGATTCTCTTGCGTGGGATACGGAAGTATGGATTGCCTCAATGCCTAATCATATGATTCATCTTAACGGCGATAGATTTATTGGACCGAGATAGAATCCCCTCAAAGGGTTAGACTTTCTTAGGTTTTGGCTCACCAAACAAGTTAAAGGTGAACCCGTTTCCCTTTTAGGAGACGGGTTCGCTTTTATTGTGTATTTCAGTTAACCAAGGAGAAAATGATGGTGCGCTAGATCAATTTAACTATTTTGTAGGGGAAACGATTTTAGAGTGTCAACGTATAGAGCATGATATAAAGCTTATCTTTATGACCTGCAAGGCGAAGAAAATCCACGCATCCCGATATTGAAAGTACAGCTTGCAGATACGGACAGTCTTTTTTTCCTAAAATTTAAGTAGCAAAAATTCGGATATTAATTGCGTAGGTGCGCCTTCTCATGCAATATTCGAATTGCCTCTGCACCGTTTTCCGCTTCGATTATGTCGTAATCGTCGGAAATCATATCCGAAAGCTACGCTCGATTGAGTTCGGAATCGTCGACAAGTAAAATACTTCTCTTACTCGTCGTGTTCTCCGCGAAGTTTAGCTACGGTCTTTTTGAGTACGCTCATATCTATGGGTTTGGCTACGT
>JAFLVF010000070.1 GCA_022508425.1 Clostridiales bacterium
TGACCGAGCCGTCCCTCGTGCACGTAGCCCGCATCCGTCCGATGCATAAGCCGTCTGAATTAATTATTTTTTCAGAGCATCCAACAGCTCGTTGACTATCTTGGGATTGGCCTTGCCGCCCGCGGCGCGCATGACCTGTCCTACGAAATACCCGCGCAGCTTCTCGTTGCCCGACAGGAAGTCGGATAACTGCTTTTGATTTGCCGCCAAAACGGTATCGAATATGCGCTTGATTTCGCCTAAGTCGTTGCTTTGAAGCAAATTCAGCTCCTCCGCCTTCTTTCGCGGCGAAATATCGTCGCCCCACACGGCGGCGAGAAGCGATTTTGCGGCGAGGTTGTTTATCTCGTCGCCCTCTTGCATCTTCAAAATTTCGTACAAGCTATTGGGCGAAATTTTAAGCTCCGTTTCTTCGCCCGACCTTGCAAGGCGCAACACCTCGCTCATAATAAAGTTGGACGCACGCTTAGGCTCTATGCCCAGCTTGACGGTCTCGTCCAATAGGTCGGATACGTCCTTGTCCTCGGTCAGCACCTTCGCGTCGTATTCGGGAAGCTTATATTCCGATTTATACCGTTCGACGCGCGCAGTTCTTAGCTCCGGAATCGTGTCGGCGATATTTTTTATGTCCTCGTCCGTAAATACGACGGGCAATAGATCGGGTTCGGGGAAGTACCTATAATCGTGCGCGTCCTCTTTCGACCGCATGGCGTATCCCCTGCCGGTGTTGTCGTCAAACCGCCTTGTCTCCTGTTCGACGGTGCCGCCGCTCTCAATCACCTCAATTTGCCGCCTCGTCTCAAACGCAATCGATCGCGCGACCGAGCGGAAGCTGTTTAGGTTTTTCGTCTCAGTGCGCGTGCCTAATTTACCTACCTCGGCGACCGAGAGGTTTACGTCGCAGCGTAAGCTTCCCTCTTGCATCTTGACGTCGGACACGCCCGTGTATTTCAGAATACTCTTCAGCTCGGTCAAGAATGCGACCACCTCTTCCGCCGAGTGCATATCCGGCTCGGTCACTATCTCGATGAGCGGCACGCCGCAACGGTTGTAGTCGACGCTGGAGACACCGCCGTCGTGGACGAGCTTGCCTGCGTCCTCTTCGAGATGAATGCGGTTTAGCCGCACGCGCTTGACTGCGCCGTTCAGTTCGAACTCGACGTAGCCGCCCACGCACAGCGGCAGGTCGTACTGGCTGGTCTGCCACGCCTTGGGAAGATCGGGATAGAAATAGTTCTTCCTGTCCCACTTTGAAAACTTGGAAATTTCGCAGTGCAGTGCCAGCCCCGCTTTGACGGCGTACTCGACCGCACGCTTGTTGAGCATAGGTAATGTGCCCGGAAAGCCCGAGCATATCGGACAACAATGGGTGTTGGGCTCGCCGCCGAACTCGTTACGGCACGAGCAAAACAGTTTCGAGGCTGTCTTTAGCTCGCAATGCACTTCGCAGCCTATCGTGGGAATCAGCATTTTGCACCCCCTCCGTTGCACAGGCAATCGCCGATAGCGAGAATGTCTCCGTCGGCGTACGGTCTGCCTATCACCTGCATGCCTATCGGCATTCCGTCAGACGCCTTACCGAACGGCACACTGACTGCGGGAAGCCCCGCTATATTTACGGGAACTGTGTAAATATCCGAATAGTACGTCTTGTCGGGCTTGGCCTCTTCGCCTATCTTGGGCGCGGCCGTTGGTGCCGTCGGGCACAACAGCGCGTCGCAAACGTCGAGCGCGCGCAAATATTCGTCTTTTATCAGCGTGCGCGTCTTAGCCGCTCTGACATAATATGCGTCGTAATATCCGCTCGACAGGACGTAATTGCCAATCATGATACGGCGCTTGACCTCGTCGCCGAAAAACTGCGTTCTGCTCTTGACGTAAAGCTCGTTTATGTCCTTGTAGCCGTCGGCGCGGCGGCCGTACTTGACGCCGTCGTACCGCGACAGGTTGCTCGCCGCTTCCGCCGACGACAGTACGTAATACACTGCAAGCGCGGCGTCAAACGATTGTATAGACACCTCGACTATCTCGCCGCCCATATCCTCGACGGTCTTGATAGCGCGCTTATACTCGCGCAAAACATCGCTATCCGCGCCCGACATAAACTGCTTGGCCACGCCTATTTTTTTGCCTTTGAGCGAGCCGTCCAAATTAACGGGAAGATTATCGAGTCCTACGCTTGTCGAATCGCAACCGTCGTGCGCCGAAATGACTTTGAGCACCTGCAACGCGTCGGCGCAAGTGCGCGCAATCGGACCTATCTGATCGAGCGACGAGGCAAACGCTATCAGTCCGTTTCTGCTTACCGCCGAATACGTCGGCTTAAACCCTACCACTCCGCAATAGGAAGCGGGCTCGCGTATCGAGCCGCCGGTGTCGCTGCCGAGAGAGGCGAATACCTGTTTTGCCGCGACGCAGTTGGCAGAGCCTCCCGAGCTTCCGCCGCTAACGCGCGAGGTATCGTGCACGTTGTGCACCGCGCCAAACGCCGAATGCTCGTTGGTGCAACCCATTGCAAACTCGTCCATATTGGTCTTGCCGACGATGACGGCGCCCGCTTTTTTTAATTGCTTGACAACAAATGCGTCAAACGGCGGAATGTAATTATTCAAAAATTCGGAAGCGCACGTCGTCTTTATGCCCAAAGTCGAAATATTGTCTTTGACTGCAACGGGCACGCCGAGTAGAACACCTTTCTCTCCGTTCTTGCGTCGAGCGTCCGCTTCTTTTGCATACGATAGCGCTTCCGACTCGCACACGGTGAGAAAATTATTGAGCGCGGCCGTTTTGCCTATCCTATCCAAGCACGCTTTGGTCGCGTCGACGGAGGAAATCTTGCCTTCGTCCATGTGCGCGGAAAGTTCTGTCAGCGTCATATCGAGAATAGCGTTCATATCCACCTCTACTCGACCACGCGCGGCACGATGTACGCGCCGAGCTCGCTCTTGGGCGCGTTACTGAGAAGCGCCTCGTTGTCAAAAGACGGCTCGACCGTATCGTCGCGCAATACGTTGACAATAGGCAAAATGTGCGCCGTCGGCGGCACCGCCGATACGTCGACAGCGTCGAGCGTCTCGAACACCCACAGCATTTTTTGGATATGTTCGCGCATACTTTGCGCTTCGCCGTCCGAAAACTCTATCTTGGACAGTTTTGCTATATGCCTGACCTCTTCGGTAGTAATCTCTTTCATGTACCGACTATTCCTCCTGCAATCATGTCACATTTGGCACAATGTCTTATAATATTTTATCATTTCTCGGCTGTCAAGTCAATCATATAACCGTCGAAAGAATATTGACAGCTGGTGGCGTTTATTATATAATAGACTAAAACAATCGGGGGCGTTTTCCCATGCGGCATTTTACCGATATAAGCGCGGCGCAGAGCTTTTGCGAATGCCTCGCCTCGCCCGCGCGAGTGGAGATTCTCAAGCTCGTGCTCGAGAAAAAAGCGGACAGTCTCGACAGTCTGGCAAAGACTTTGCACATGACTAACGGGGCAATCACCCAGCACGTCAAAAAATTGGTGGACGCCGGGCTCGTCAAGCTCGTCGAGTTTCCGGGCAAGCACGGCACCGCAAAAAAATGCGTGGTTACGGTGGACCGTGTCATAATAGACATCGCCGCCGACGCGGTAAGTGAAACGGAGCGCAATTTCGAACTGCCTATAGGCAGTTTTACGGCGGCGGCCGTCAAACCGTACTGCGCGATAGCGTCAAGCGACGGGTTCATCGGCGAGCGAGACGACCCGAGATATTTTACATTCCCCGAGCGAATAAACGCAACGTTTTTGTACTTTAACAGCGGTAATATCACCTACACTCTCCCCGCGCCCGCCAAAAAGCCGCTGAAGAGCATCACCGTATCGATGGAAATTTCCTCCAAGCCGTACGGCCACGGACGGAGCCGCGACAGCGTTGTAAGTTTTGCGTTCGGCGAGACTAAAATCGGCGAACACCGTATAGACGGCGAGTTTACAGACCGTCGCGGGCTGTTTACACCGTCGATATTCTCTGACATGCCGCAGTACGGCAAGTACAAAACGCTGACCGTCGACGAGAAAGGCAGTTTCCTCGACGGAATCAAGCTGGGCTCGACTTCTATTTCGGATATCCGTACCGACAATCCGTCGCTCACCCTCTCGACGGACGGCGGAATAGCCCTATTCGGCAAGGGTTACGGCGACTACAACTGCGGATTGAGAGTCAAAATGTATTACAGGGATTGAATATAAGAGACATCTCAAACGCTTCAACGTGGAGACGATGCATAAGTGACGCGTCAAGATTGCGAAAGGAAATTTCTGCGATAGGCAGGATATGGGTGCGGTCGTAGCCGAAAACCTACGTCCGCGGCACATAGACGAACGTATCGCTGAAATTTACAGCAAGATCGGAGCATGAACTATGCACAGTCTTCACAAAAATATATACACAATTTATTGACTTTTTCTTTTTAGTATTATACAATATATAGGCTAATTTAGCAGCTATTATGAAATAATTACTTTTTGGAGGTTTTTATGGTAAAGATGACTATCGACGGCAATACCGCTGCATCGCATGTAGCGTATGCCTTCTCAGAGGTCGCGGCTATATACCCCATTACGCCGTCGTCCCCTATGGCGGAGTATGCCGACGAATGGGCTACGGCCGGACGCAAGAACATGTTCGGTCAAGAGCTGAAGATTGCCGAAATGCAATCGGAAGGCGGCGCGGCGGGCGCGGTACACGGCTCGCTCGCGGCAGGCGCACTGACGACTACCTACACGGCAAGTCAGGGACTTCTGCTCATGATTCCCAATATGTACAAGATTTCGGGCGAATTGCTTCCCAGCGTGTTCCACGTAAGCGCACGCGCGCTTGCCGCCCACGCTCTTAACATATTCGGCGACCACTCGGACGTCATGGCGTGCCGTCAGACGGGATTTGCGATGATTGCGTCCAACTCCGTTCAAGAGGCAATGGACCTTGCGCTCGTCGCTCACCTTTCGACGCTCAAGGCCAAGGTGCCCTTCCTGCATTTCTTCGACGGTTTCCGCACCAGCCACGAGATAGACAAGATTGACGGAATCGAGTACGACGAGATGAAGGCGCTTGCCGAGAAGACGGGCTGCATGGAAGAGATCCGCGAGTTCAAAAAGCGCGCGCTCAATCCCGATCATCCCCACCAGAAAGGCACTGCGCAAAACGCGGATATCTATTTCCAAAACCGCGAAGCCGCCAACAAATATTACAATGCCACGCCCGAAATCGTTCAGGGCATGATGGACGAGGTTAAGAAAGTCACGGGCAGAGAGTACAAGCTGTTCCAATACTACGGCGCTCCCGACGCGGAAAACGTCATCGTCATGATGGGCTCTGGCTGCGAAGCTGTCGAAGAGACGGTCGACTACCTCGCCAAGAAAGGCAAGAAGGTCGGCCTTGTCAAAGTTCGCCTTTACCGTCCTTTCTCCGTATCGCACTTTGTAGCAGCTCTCCCCGCATCCGTCAAACGCATTGCGGTGCTTGACCGCACCAAGGAGCCCGGTTCCCTCGGCGAGCCGCTGTACCTCGACGTTTGCACCGCGCTTGTCGAGAGCGGCAAGAAGGATATAGAAATCGTCGGCGGCCGCTACGGCTTGGGCTCCAAGGAGTTCAACCCGTCCATGGTCAACGCCGTTTACAAAAACCTCGAAGAAAAGTCGCCCAAAAACCACTTCACTATCGGCATAATCGACGACGTCACCAACACGTCGCTCGACTTCTCCGAGTTTGTCAACGCCTCGCCTGCCGGCACTGTGCGTTGCAAGTTCTACGGGCTCGGCAGTGACGGCACGGTCGGCGCCAACAAGAACTCTATCAAGATCATCGGCGACCACACCGACAAGTACGCGCAAGGCTACTTCTTCTACGACTCCAAGAAGTCGGGCGGCCTTACGATATCCCACCTTCGCTTCGGCGACGTTCCCATCAAGTCGACGTATCTCATCGACCAGGCAGACTTCGTAGCGTGCCACAATCCCGCTTACGTCACCCATTACAACATGGTCGACGATATCCGTGAGGGCGGCGTGTTCCTGCTCAACTGCCACTGGACGCCCGAACAGCTCGACAAAGAGCTTCCCGCCGAGATGAAGCGCACGATCGCCAAGAAGCATATCAAGTTCTACACCATCAACGCCCTCGACATCGTCACCAAGATCGGCGCGAGAAAGGGCGTAAACACCGTTTGCCAGGCCGCGTTCTTCAAGCTTGCCGACATCATTCCGTACGAGCAGGCCGAAACGTACATGAAGCAGATGATTAAGAAAGCGTACGGCAAGAAGGGCGATGACGTAGTCAACATGAACTACGCCTGCGTTGACAACGCAATCGCCGGCCTTGTCGAAATCAAAGTTCCCGCCGAGTGGGCGAACGCGACGACAGGCGCCGTCGTAGCCGACGTCGGCGGCGACGATTATTTCAAGAACGTCATCAATCCCATCCTCCGTCAAGAGGGCGACAAACTGCCCGTATCGGCATTCTCGCCCGACGGCGCGGTGCCCAGCGGCACAACGCAGTACGAGAAGCGCGGTATAGCGCCCTTCGTTCCGGCATGGGTAAGTGAAAACTGTATCCAGTGCAACCAGTGCTCGCTCGTCTGCCCGCACGCGTGCTTGCGCCCCGTTCTGACCGATAATAAGCAAGCGGCAAAAGCTCCCGCGACGTACAAGACGGTTGCCGCCAATACCCAGCTCAAAGACACCGGCCTTACCTACCGCATTCAGGTCTCGCCGCTCGACTGCACGGGCTGCGGATCGTGCGCAAACGTCTGCCCTGCCAAGAACAAGGCCCTTGTAATGAAGCCGATCGAAGACATCATCGACGCCGAAACCGCAAACTACGCTTTCTCGCAGACCGTTCCTTACGCCGACGTCACAGACAAGGTCAAAGCGGACACGCTCAAAGGCAGTCAGTTCCTTCAGCCGCTCTTCGAGTTCTCGGGCGCGTGCGCGGGCTGCGGCGAAACTCCGTATATCAAGCTCATCACCCAGCTGTTCGGCGACCGCATGATAGTCGCAAACGCTACGGGTTGCTCGTCCATCTACGGCGGCTCCGCTCCGACCTGCCCTTACACCAAGAACGCCGAAGGCAAGGGTCCGGCATGGGCTAACTCGCTGTTCGAGGACAACGCCGAGTTCGGCTACGGCATGAAACTTGCAAACAAAGCGCGCGTCAACGAGCTCGTCGCTCACGTCAACGCCGCTATCGCGGCGGGCGCCGACGGCGACATGAAAGCCGCGCTCGAAAATTGGCTCAACGTCTACGACGACGCCGCAGGCTCCAAGGCCGCCGCAAAACAAATCGAAGCGCTCCTTCCCAAGGCAATCAAGGCCGCTAAGGGCGCTCTCAAGGCCGAGCTTAAATATATCGAGGACGAGAAAGACTGCCTCATCAAGAAATCCATTTGGATCTTCGGCGGTGACGGCTGGGCGTACGATATCGGTTACGGCGGTCTCGACCAAGTGCTTGCAAGCGGCGAGGACGTAAACATACTCGTCGTCGACACCGAGGTGTACTCCAACACCGGCGGTCAGTCGAGTAAGGCTACCCCCACCGGCTCAGTCGCTAAGTTCGCTGCCGGCGGCAAGCGCACCAAGAAGAAGGACCTCGGCGCTATGGCCATGACGTACGGCTACGTTTATGTAGCGCAGGTCGCTATGGGCGCCGACAAGAACCAGGTCATCAAGGCTATTTCGGAAGCGGAAGCCTATCACGGCCCGTCGCTGATTATCGCGTACGCGACCTGTATCAACCACGGTATCGACATGTCCAACGGCATGGCGGAAGAGGACAAGGCGGTCAAGGCCGGATATTGGCAACTGTACCGCT
>JAFLVF010000071.1 GCA_022508425.1 Clostridiales bacterium
ACGAGGCGCGACGGGAGTTTAGTAAAACCTAAATGACCGAGCGCCGAGGAGCACGCAGTTCGTATTACGACGCAGATACGCTCTCTTAGGCTTTGCCGGCGCAGCCGAGTACGTGCACAAGCTTATGCCGTACGCATTCGGTTACGAGCGCTCTGCCGTCGCCGAGGTATTGGCGCGGATCGAAGTGCGCGGGATTTTCGGCGAAGTGCTTTCTGACTGCGGCGGTGAACGCAAGGCGCAGGTCGGAGTCGACGTTTATCTTGCAGACGGCGAGAGAGGAAGCCTTGCGGAGCATGTCCTCGGGAATGCCCTTAGCGCCGGGCATGGAGCCGCCGAAATCATTGACCATCTTTACGTAGTCCTGCAAAACGGACGACGCACCGTGCAAAACGATGGGGAATTTGGGAAGGAGTTCTGCGACCTTCTCGAGTATGTCGAAGCGCAGTTTTGCTTCGCCCTTAAACTTGAATGCGCCGTGGCTGGTACCGATAGCGATAGCGAGCGAGTCGACGCCTGTCTTGGCGACGAATTCGGCCGCTTCTTCGGGATCGGTGTACAGCGCGTCGGACTCGGAAACCTTAACGTTGTCCTCGACGCCGGCGAGTCTACCGAGCTCGGCTTCGACGACAACGCCGTGGTCGTGCGCGTACTTGACGACCTGGGACGTTATCTTGATATTCTCGGCGAGCGGGTGGGACGAGGCGTCGATCATGACGGACGTAAAGCCGTCCTTGATGCAGTCTACGCACAGATCGTATGAGTCGCCGTGGTCGAGGTGAAGCGCAATCGGGAGACCGGAGTCATCGACGGCGGCTTTGACCATATTGACGAGGTACTTGGCGTTGGCGTACTTGCGTGCGCTCGACGAGACTTGGAGAATGAGCGGGGCTTTCTCGAGCTTACCGGCTTCGACGATGCCCTGAATTGTCTCCATGTTGTTGATGTTGAAAGCGCCGATGGCGTAGCCGCCCTCATACGCTTTAGCGAACATATCCTTAGTTGTTACCAAAGGCATAATTTTTTTCCCTCCGAAAAAAATCTTTTGAATAAGTATAGCACATTTTATCCGATTTGACTACTGTTTTATTGACTTTTTTTACAAAAAGAATTATAATAATAAGGATGGGTCGAGGACGCCACGTATCGGGCGGGACTCTATCCCCGTCATACGGAGGCAAAAATGAAAGATGAAAGAGTAGTCAAGCTGGCAAACAACCTCGTCAATTACTCGGTTGCCGCTAAGAAGGGCGATAAGGTTTTGATAGAAGCGTTTGACATTCCGTACCCGCTTGTCACAGAGCTTGTAAAAGCGGTGTACAAAGCAGGTGCGCAGGCGTTTGTAACAAATATAGATACGCGCGTGCGCGCGGAGCTGATAAAAGGCGCAACGGACGCCCAGCTAAAGCTGTGGGCTAAGCACGACGCGGCGGTCATGAGCGATATGGATTGCTATATCGGCGTGCGCGGCTCGCTCAACGCTTACGAGAATTCGTCGGTGCCGCAAGAACGCATGGACAAGTATATGAGCATATACAATCATGCCGTCCACCACGAGATCAGAGTCAAGAAGACGCGCTGGGTAGTGCTTCGATATCCGTCGCCGTCCATGGCTCAGCTCGCCGGCAAATCGACGGAGGAGTTTGAAGACCATTATTTCGACGTTTGCAACCTCGACTATTCCAAGATGGACAAGGCAATGGACACGCTTGCCGCGCTCATGGCTAAGACCGACAAAGTGCGGCTCGTCGCAAACGGCACGGATATCACATTCTCGATAAAGGATATCCCTTCCGTAAAGTGCGCAGGGCACATGAATATCCCCGACGGCGAGATTTACACCGCGCCCGTCAAAAATTCGATCAACGGCAAGATTCGCTACAACACCCCGACCGTGTACAACGGCTCGAAGTTTGATTGGGTAGAGCTCACATTCAAGGACGGCAAGATCGTCGCGCAGAACAGCTCCGATCCCGAAAAGTCGGAGGCCATATTCAACACCGACGAGGGTGCGCGGTATGTAGGTGAGTTCGCTATCGGCGTCAATCCGTTTATCACGGAAGCTATCGGCGACATTCTGTTCGACGAGAAGATTTGCGGCTCCATTCACTTCACGCCCGGTTGCTGCTACGACGACGCATACAACGGTAATATCTCCGCAGTGCATTGGGATCTCGTCCTTCGTCAGACCCCCGAAGTCGGCGGCGGGCAGATGTATTTCGACGGAGTGCTGGTGCGCGATAACGGTAGGTTTGTTTTACCGGAGCTGGAGTGCCTTAATCCGGAAAACCTTAAATAAAATCTCTGACGGCGTATACATCGCGCGAATATTTCGTCGGCTTTCGTGCCGCCCGCGGTCATTTAGGTTTGACTAAGCTCCTTCGTCGGCGCTATGCCTGTTGTCCGCCTGTGCCGCGCCTAAGCCGTCGATTCGATCGGTAGGTGTGACGGTCGTCCACCTGCGATGCGACAGCTTCTTTATAAAATGATTATAGTAAGGAAAATACTATGTACGAACTGAAATACAAGATTACACAAGCCGACGTAAAATCGGTCAATAAGTCCATAATGTGGGCGTATTTCATACCGTATCTTGCCGCAGCGCTTGTCGGTATTGGAGTAGGTATTGCGGCGACGGTGTTGCGACCGCGCACCGAAATGCTCGTCATGGGCATAATTTTGATTGTGCTCGGCGTGATACTGTTGGCCTGCGCGATACTTCTTCTGATTGCGCCCAAAAACTTCGTCGCAAGCGCGCTGTTGCCGAGTGACGATATCGATAGGACCGTCAAGTTTTCGGACGACAATATTACTGTGTCGACGGAGGACAAGGCGGATATAATCATAGACTATTTCGAGCTGAACAAGATTAAATGCAAGAATACGTGCATCGTCGCATATCTCGGCAAAGAGCAGATTCTTATAATAAAAGACGCGTTTACATCGGCCGGCAATCTTCAAGAGCTGTTCGAGTTTATCAAAGGGCGCATGACAAAAATAGTGCCGTCCGCCCCCGCTCAAAACACGGCCGTTGCCGAAAACGCCGAAGAGGCGAAATCGGAGGACGCCGATGTTTTATCCGATAACGAAAAGACAAAAGTCGAAGACGATGAGCCTACCGCCGACAATGTCGAGAACGCAGAAGAGGCTGTTGCAGAGAATGACAAGTCAGACGAAGAGCAGGTTGTAGAGACAGATAAAGAAAGCGAAAAGCCTGCGGCGAAAAAGCCGACGAGGACGAAAAGTCGGTCGCCGAAGACGGGCGAGTCTACGGCCGAGTAGCAATATTTTTGCAAGCGTATGCGCTTACAAATTAAAAAGTACTTGACTATTACCACAAAGGGTGGTAGAATATAAAAAATCAAAAAAACACTTGGAGGTTTTTATACAACATGGCAAATGTAAAGGTTGCAATCAACGGTTTCGGTCGTATCGGACGCCTTGCGTTCCGTCAAATGTTCGGCGCAAAGGGCTACGACATTGTCGCTATCAATGACTTGACCAGCCCGGCAATGCTCGCCAATCTTCTTAAGTACGACACCGCTCAAGGCGGCTACTGCGGCAAGATAGGCGAGGGTGTACACACCGTTTCGTCCAAAGAGCCCGTCATGGAAGAGGACGGCAAGACCGTTAAGGTTCCCGGCTCCATCACCGTTGACGGCAAGGAAATCACTATTTACGCTATGCCCAAAGCGGCAGACCTGCCTTGGAAGAAGCTCGGCGTAGACGTCGTGCTCGAGTGCACAGGCTTCTATTGCTCCAAAGAGAAGTCCATGGCGCACGTCGCCGCCGGCGCTAAGAAGGTCGTCATCTCCGCTCCCGCGGGCAACGACCTCAAGACCGTCGTGTTCGGCGTCAATGAGAAAACGCTTACCAAAGACGACCAGGTCATTTCGGCGGCGAGCTGCACGACCAACTGCCTCGCTCCCATGGCCAAGGCGCTCAACGACTACGCGCCCATTCAGTCGGGTATCATGAGCACCATTCACGCTTACACCGGCGACCAGATGATTCTCGACGGCCCGCACCGCAAGGGCGATATGAGACGTGCGCGCGCAGGCGCCGCCAACATCGTTCCCAACTCGACGGGCGCGGCAAAGGCTATCGGCTTGGTCATTCCCGAGCTTAACGGCAAGCTCATCGGCTCGGCCCAGCGCGTTCCCGTACCGACCGGCTCGACAACCATTCTTACCGCAGTCGTCAAGGGCAAGGACGTGACGAAGGACGGCATCAACGCCGCAATGAAGGCGGCCGCTTCCGAGTCCTACGGCTACAACGAGGATCAGATTGTTTCGTCCGATGTCATCGGCATGCGCTACGGCTCGTTGTTCGACGCGACGCAGACCATGGTCTCCAAGGTCGGCGACGATCTCTATCAGGTACAGGTTGTGTCCTGGTACGACAACGAGAATTCTTACACCAGCCAGATGGTCCGCACCATCAAATATTTCGCAGAGCTCGCGTAATATTATTTACAGTAAAACAAAAGCGGCAGAGTGCTTACATAACACTCTGCCGTTTTCTATTGCCGATAATCAAAGCGCGACGAACCAGATAATAATTGATACAATCGAAACGAGGAGCGACGCAAGGTTTATGAAGAACGCTATCTTGCACAGCTTGTCGCGGAGGAAGAGGGCGGTGACGGCTACGGACAGCGTCGAAATGACCGTGCCTATTATGGCGACGGGAATAGCAATCAGCTTGAGCGCCGACACGCGCATGGACAGCACGATTGTGACTAATCCCACGTCCGCCGTCGCCATGCCGATAGCCGCAACTATTATACATAATATCGGAATGATTTTATTCATATTGTCCCACAATTCGCGATTGTTGTATGGATTGCGTAGCGGTGAAGAAAATTCACTTTTTACTCTTTTCAAATCTTTGCTTCATTAAATCCAAATCGTATTCGAGAAAATACTTTTGCAAAAGCGGATAGAACGTTCCGAACTTGTTTTTATCGTAAAAAACAATGTCGCATCCTCTATCGTCATACACGGTGAATATGCAATTATTAGCAAATGACACCAAATGGATTGTCGGATTATTTTGACAATCAATATGGGCATTTATAGCGTCTATGGCGTTAAATTTTTTGTTAGGGTAGCAACAGATTCGGTTTCTTCGAATAATAAGTTCTTCTTCATCGAAAGGAATGTCTCTGACTACAATGTGCTTAAATTTCTTTTGATAGCCCAAACAAAACTTTAGACGGTCTTTTTCATAAGAAATAACTTGATTGATATATACCGTATCTCCCATGTCGAAGTCCCAATCTTGAATGTAATCGTCGAAAAAGAACATATCGACGCCATTTCCAAACAGAATGTTAAAAATTGCCGCCGCTCTCTCTTTGGCAGTGGCTAAGTATTTCTCGTCGGTTTCGCCGATACCCAATTCGCAGCGCAAAGCAAAATCGTTGTTATAGAAATATGGCGGCTCGTAGCTAAAGTCTCGGCTAAGTATCATTTTTTCGATGTCAATCAATTTTAGTTTACCTCTGATTGCAATTTAGCGTTCGTCCGTAACGACGTGTCGTACATAGGTTTTGGGATTGTTCAGTTCCGTTTTGAAGAAAGCGGGAAACAGCTTTGTCTTTTCGTCAGGCGAAACCCATGTCAGATATTCCTCGCTGCCGTCTTCCGTAAAAGAATTGCACGTTAGTACAAAATTTTTCGGAACTTTCATATAAAAGTAAAATGAAAGCTCGTATATTATTTTTCCCAAATTCGCAGGGGAGTCTCCGTAAAAATAATTTTCATGGACAAAACCCAAGCGGTCGATTTCCATCTCCACACCCGTTTCTTCCAAGACCTCTCTGACGATTGCTTGCTCTGCCGTCTCACCAAACTGTATACGACCGCCCACCGAATAAAAGTAGTCGTTTCTCTTATTGCTTACCATAAGGACTTTGCCGTCCTGTAGGATAATTGCTCCGACGCGGACATTGATAATACCGTTATCACACTGTACCGTCATGTCTTTGCCCATTCTATCCCTCCGCCGAATAACCGTGTATAGTAGTGTAATTATACCACATTCGTATTGCCTTTGCAAGAGAAAGGGCGAGGGCGCCTGTATGCACAGTCGGCGAAAGTCAATTTTTATTCTTATAGCTGATGGCTATGTGACCTATTCCGAAGATAACGGAAGAGATTATAAGCGGAACGGACAAAAGCATAATTCCGCCGAATAGAAAAATAACGGTGGGGGTTATGGATAGATACAGCATTTTGACTGCATTTCGACCTTTGCGGAATACTATCCATCCCAATAAGTACAGCACAAGCAACGTGCCGTTAACAATCAGGTACACCGACAAAGCGTGGCTAAACCAAAAGTTAAAATATGTGTACGGGATATTGAAAACCGTAAACGCCATACAGCCGTAACGCCCTATCTGTTCCGATACAAGTATCGGCTTATTGTCATACTTGTTTTCAAAAGTGCTTTTGTCGACTACAGCACTGATTATATTCGGTATCAAGATGATTGCTACCGCAATCAATCCGTAATAATTAAACCAACTCATCTTATCTTAAATTGTAATTATCGGTTAAATTTTATATGTCAACTTTTCCACGGGCGGCTTTTGCCAAGCCAACCGTTACTGTGCCAATACTCATAGTCAAGCCCCGCTTTACCGCTTTTTCGCACGTTATTTTGAATCAGACGACAAAGCATAAACTTTATTTTGGTTGAAAATTATTCTGTTCTGTCCGCAAACTTGTCGCCGTCATTGATGTACATAATGCCAAGAGTGTGCGCGCCACAGTGACTTGCAACCGTGCCGCCGGCCTGCGCTTCGTAAATTTCTTTGAAACCGGCCTTTACGCACGCTTTCTTAGCTACTTCTATCATTTCGGGTGTTGCCGTAGTATAAACAACAAAAACACGCGTGAGATCGGGCGTGGGATAGTCTTGAAGAATTTCCTGACAGTATTTCTCCTGTACCCGTACGATATTTCCGTGATATTTGCGATCCGTAGTTATTTTTCCGTCGGTGATGACGATGCGCGGGCGGATTCTTAATAAATTTGCTCCGAAATACACCAACGCATTGCACCTACCGCCTTTGTAAAGGTAGTCAAGACGCTCTATTACCGAACTGCACTGCACAGCACTCGTACGCGCGCTAACCAGTCTAACGATTTCCTGCGGTTCGTAGCCCTTTTCGGCAAGTTCGCTGGCGTAAACAGCTAGCAAACCTACGCCTGATGACAATGAGCGGCTGTCCACAACGTAGACGTTGTCAAGACGTTCGGCAACTTTACGCGCGTTTGCGGTTGCGCTTGTCAGTTCGCTCGAAAGAGAAATATGCACTATCGCATCATAGTTTTGCTTGAGCTTGCCAAAATGTTCCTCAAACTGAACCTCGTTGACGGCGGCTGTTTTTGGGATTGTTTTCAATGCGTCTGCGCGTTCGAACAGTTCGGCAGTTGAGATTTCGCCGTCAATAAGCTCTGTGTCGCCGACGTGAATGTGGTATGGTACTATATTTAGATTATATCGTTCGATAACTTCCTGCGGCATATCACAGCAGGACTCTGTGCTGATTGCTATTTTCATTT
>JAFLVF010000072.1 GCA_022508425.1 Clostridiales bacterium
CCGTCCGAGAAAGGTACCTCGCGGACGATCTTGAGTTCGCCGGTGTAGTAGTCGTATTTTGTCTCGACGTAGGTAAAGCCGTTGATACGCGAGATTATGTACGCCGCATCCTTGCCCAAGCCGTTGAGTATGACGCGAAGCGGCTTTTTGCGCGCCTTGTTCGCGTTACGCGCGATACCGATAGCGCCCTCCGCGGCGGCAAACGATTCGTGGCCTGCGAGGAAAGCGAAGCAGTCCGTTTCGTCGCGGAGAAGCATTGCGCCGAGATTGCCGTGGCCGAGACCGACCTTGCGCTGATCGGCGACGCTGCCGGGAATGCAGAACGCCTGCAAGCCCAAACCGATGCACTCGGCGGCTTCGGCGGCCGACTTTACGTTCTTCTTGAACGCGATAGCGCAGCCGAGCGTGTACGCCCACACCGCGTTTTCAAACGCTATGGGCTGAACGCCCTTTACTATCTCTTCGACGTTGACGCCCTTTTTCGTGCAGATGTCGCGCGCTTCTTCGAGCGAGGCGATGCCGTAATTTTTGAGCTCGGCGTTGATTTTGTCTATGCGCCTTTCGTATCCTTCAAACTTGATAGCCATTGTAATATCCCTCCTTACTCGTTGCGCGGAACGATGTACTTGGCGGCGTTTTCGAAACGGCCGTAGTGCTTCTTCGCCTTCTCGAGAGCGTCGTTTCCGCTCACGCCCTCGCTGACAAGCTTCATGAGTATGCCGAGATTGACGTACTCGTAGCCGATGATTTCGCCCTTGTCGTCAAGCGCACAGCGCGTGACGTAGCCCTCCGCCATCTCGAGATAACGAGGGCCTTTGACCTTGGTGGAGTACATCGTGCCGACCTGAGAGCGGAGGCCTTTGCCGAGGTCCTCGAGGCCTGCGCCGACGGGCAGTCCCGCATCGGAGAACGCCGATTGGCTACGACCGTACACTATCTGCAAGAATAATTCGCGCATTGCTACGTTGATTGCGTCGCAGACAAGGTCGGTGTTGAGCGCCTCTAATAACGTCTTGCCGGGGAGTATCTCCGCCGCCATAGCCGCCGAGTGCGTCATACCCGAGCAGCCGATTGTCTCTACGAGCGCTTCTTCGATAACGCCGTTCTTGACGTTGAGCGTCAGCTTGCACGTGCCTTGCTGAGGCGCGCAGCAGCCGCAACCGTGCGTAAGGCCGCTGATATCCTTGATATCGTAGGCCTTGACCCATTTGCCCTCTTCGGGAATGGGAGCGGGGCCGTGATTGCAGCCTTTTGCAACGCATTGCATAAGTTCCACTTCATGTGAATATTGCATAACTACCTTCCTTTATATGATATTTTTAGACACCGTCATTATAACATGCCAATATATTAAATGCAAGTTTTTATCGAAAAAGATGATATTTTCTTGAAAAATTTTTTTGAATGAAAACGCTCGAAAACGCTTGACAAGCTTATTCCCGATATATTATAATCGTGTCAGCAGTTGCACATTGCTAACCAAAGTTGCATATTGCGAACAACCGTCGCGTATAAATTTTTTTAGAGGTCGGTTCGCAATTGCTAACCGCATAATAGCTTAAAAAAACTTTTACAAGGCAGACAAGGCAGTAATGAAAGTATTATCCGAATTCGTCATAGGCGAGAGTGGCGTCGTCGTCAAGGTAAACGGCGAGGGCGCCATGAGGCGTAGGTTGTTCGACATGGGCATCACGCCCGGCGCGCAAATAACTTTGCGCAAGGTGGCGCCGTTCGGCGACCCGATGGAGATAACGCTTCGCGGATACGAATTGACTTTGCGCAAGAACGAAGCGGCGTGCGTGGAGATGGGATGAATATGAAAACTTTTGCTTTAGCCGGAAATCCCAACTGCGGCAAAACCACGCTGTTCAACACCTTGACGGGCGCTTCGGCGCATGTGGGCAACTGGCCCGGCGTCACCGTAGACAAGCGCGAGGGCATATACAAGAAGGGAACGGAGCCCGTAAACATTATAGACCTGCCCGGCATATACTCGCTGTCGCCGTACACGCCCGAGGAAGTCATCTCGCGCAATTACATACTAGATCAAGCGCCGAGCGGCATTATCAATATTGTGGACAGCACCAATCTCGAGCGCAATCTGTACCTGACGACGCAACTGCTCGAAATGGACGTGCCCGTCATCGTCGCGCTCAACATGATAGACGAGTTGGAGCGATCGGGCGCCACTATCGACGAAAAGGCGCTCGAGAGAGTTTTGGGCGTGCCCGTAGTCAAGATTTCCGCGCTGAAAGGCAGTGGGGTAAAGGAGTTGATGTCTCGCGCCATATCTATGAACGAAAAGCGCGAGGGGGTGGCGGTTTATCATCGCTTTGACGAACAACTGTCGTCGCTGAAAGAATATTTTATAACCGAGCGCGTTCCGTCGCCGTTGTTCCATGCCGTCAAGCTGCTTGAAAACGACGAAATCGAGAAAAAGCACAACGGCGCGGAGGAGGCGCGGGAACAAGTCGTTCCGACGGACAGCGAAATCGACTACGAGGCCGATATCGCCGACGCGCGGTACAAGTTTATAACCGGCGAGCTCGCCGTGTTCAAAAAGGGCGGTAAACCGAAAGACGGGTTAACCAAGTCGGACAAAATAGACAAGGTGCTGACCCACCGTGTCTTTGCCATTCCGGTTTTTATAGTCATAATGTTCTTCATCTTCCACCTGACGTTCTCTGAGAATTTGCTGTATCTTAACGGCTTTACCGAAAGTCAGGGCTGGATGCCGACGTTGTTCGACGCCGTCGAGGACGGAGGACTCGGCATGACCGAAAACTTCGGCACTCTTTTACTCTCGTGCATATATGACGGCACGGTTTTCTCGCCCGGCATGATACTGACGAATATAGTCAACCTCATACTCGACAGCGTTTCGGGCGGTATCGTCGGCGGTATGGAAAGCGCGGGCGCCGCAGAATGGGCGACAGGCTTGGTCGGTAGCGGAATATTGGGCGGAATATTCGCAGTGCTCGGCTTTCTACCTCAAATACTCGTACTGTTTTTGTTCTTCTCCATACTCGAAGATTCGGGATACATGGCACGCATAGCGTTTGTGCTCGATAGGATATTCAGGCGCTTCGGCGTGTCGGGCAGGGCATTCATGCCCATGATAATGGGCTTCGGCTGTTCGGTGCCCGCGTCCATCAACACGCGCACGCTCGCCGACGACAAAGAACGCACGGCGACATTGCGCATCATTCCTTTCCTGCCGTGCGGGGCAAAGTTACCCATACTCACGGCAGTAGCCGGCGGAATAGTCGCGGCATTCGGCATAGGCAACGCCGACGTGATTACGTTGTGCATGTATCTGCTCGGCATAGGCGCGTCCGTCGTGTGTCTTCTGCTCATGCGCAACACTACGCTGAGGGGTGAAACTCCGCCGTTTATCATGGAGCTACCCGCATACCACCGTCCGATGTTCAAGAGCCTGATGTTGAGGCTGTGGGACAAGGCAAAGCACTTTATTCAAAAGGCGTTTACCATAATCTTCGCTTCGACGGTGATTGTGTGGCTGTTCTCGCACGTCAGCTGGAATTGGAAGTTCCTGCCCGACGAGAATATGCAAGACTCTATCATAGCGTCTGTCGGCAAGTTCATTCAGCCGTTGTTTACGCCGCTCGGCTTCGGATCGCAACTTGGCGAGTTCGGCTGGGTGTTCGCCGTCGCGGCAATCACCGGACTGATTGCAAAAGAGAACGTCATAGCGACGTTTACGACGCTCGCTATCTGTATCGGTGCGTACTTCGGCGAGGGAACGGAGGAGGGAATAGAAGAACTGTTCGCTCTCATTACGAGTATACAAGCGGATACGGGACTGTCGGCGCAGGAGTTTACCGCCGCGCTTATATCGTTTATCGCTTTCAACATGACGACCATTCCTTGCTTTGCCGCGTGCGCCACCGCAAGAGGGGAATTGCCAAAAGGCAAGTTCAAGTACACGCTGTTGTTCTGGGTGGCGGCTAGCTACATAATCGGCACGATGGTGTACACAATCGGCGCGTTTATCTGGCCGCTCGGCATTTGGGTCGCGGTTTTTGCCGCCGTAGCTTCGCTTATAGCACTGCGCAACACGGGTAAATTCGACATAACAAAAATATTCCGAAAGAGAAGTAACGGAGGCGAGAAATGAAACCTATCGATATAGCCGTCATAGTGATTGTCGCCGTGCTCGTCTTAGCCGTGCTCGCGTACCTTGCAGTCAGGAAGGCAAAGGGTAAGGGCGGATGCGACTGCGGATCGTGCTCGACTTGCAACTTGTGCAAGTCCGACAAAACGGAAACGGAGAAAAGCAGTTCGACCGAAATTGCTTGTACGCACTGCAATAATCGTAAAACCGAATAACATAAAGACCGACGCGTCGTAACAAAATACGGTGCGTCGGAATTTTTTTTGCAATTATTTTACTTTTTTAAGATAGCGTTTGAAAATTTGCTTATTGACCGATATAGATATATTTGGTATAGTGTATCGAGATGACAACCGACGGAAAGAAAATCAATAAATACCTAAATCGGCTAAAGCGCGGAGATCGGTGCTTTGACGAGCTCATGAAATGTTCCATGGGCTACGTCGGTTACGTCGTGTACAAAAACCTCGTCGACAAATCATTCTTCGGCGACGCGGTGAGTGAAACGTACCGAAACGTCGTCAGGTATATTTGTACTTTGGATACGAGCGGCAATCCGCTCGGGTGGCTGTGCAAGATAGCGCAGAACGAGGCTTACAAGATAAACAAGCGCGAGCAAAAGCGAGAAGAAGTCGGCATAGAGGACGTAAGAGACAACTGTATTACGCACGATACGACAGAACGGGTTTTGGAAGCGGTTGATTTGTACAGAGCGCTGGATAGGCTTGACGAAACGGACAGAAGGGTAATAGAGTACATATTCTTTGAAGATAAGTCGCACAAGGAGATATCGGAAGAATTGCATATTTCGATCGGCGACGTCGCATACAGAAAGAAATCGGCGCTCAAAAAATTATTAAATTTCATGTCCGATTGAAAAATCGAGTTTTGCCGATATAGAATAATGCGGAGAGTGAAATGCGCGAAGAAAAGCAGTTCAAAAAAATCGTCGAAGAGAAATTATCCCCTCTGTACGGCGACATAAAAAAAGAACTTGAAGGCGAGTTTCCCGAAATGTTCGAGGACAAGAAGGAAAAGGCGAAGCGTGCCGACAAGCGCAAAAAAACGGCGATAGGTTTTCTTGCCGCCGTCGCTGTGTGTTGCGCCGTCATTTTGCCGTGTGCTCTTTTGCTGCCGAGGGAGGATAATAGCAATATACACTATGGAGGTGGCGGCGATTTGGGCAACAGCGGCGGTGCGCCGCAGCCGACTTCGTATCACGTGGTAGATTCCGATCTGACAATCAAAGAGTACAACGAAGAATACGGAACCGATATATTGCATTTCGACTTTTACGACGATGCAAGCTCATGCACGACTAAGTTGTATGTAGACAATCGCACCGACGAGATGTTCTGTATAGAAGAAAGAATGGTGAGCGTCTCTGTCGGCACAGTTACGCTCATGTCCGAAGAAAATGGCGCGGAAGAGAGCGTCGTCGGCGAGTATGTCTATAAATGCACGTTAACGCAAGAGCTTGATTTCGGCGAATTGAAATATATTGTAACAGGCGGGAACGTTTACGGACTGTTCGAGTACGGCAATCGGCGTTACGGCGTAACGCTCGAAAACGAAACGAACGCGCAACGGCTGTTCGAGTTATTGAAAAATCTTTTCTGAAAAGTTTGAAAAAATCCGATATACGGGATATAGAATACGGCAAAGGGTAACAGCCTTTCGCCGTTATTTATTTTGAGGTGAAATATGAAAAAATTATTTTTGACGTTGTTGGTCGTATGCGCCGCGTTCGGTTGCTTTGCTTGCGGCGCAAAAGTGAAAAAATACGGATTTTCGATAGACGCCGCGCCATACAACTGCACCGGCGCACCCATGCGAAGAGATAGCTTTGACAGCACCGAGCTGTACGAAAGGATAATGGCCGATATCGACGAGATAGTAGACTTCTACAACGAGTATTACGAGCCGAGTGAGCCGTGGCACGTCGAGTACGCCGAGTTTTATGCGCCCGTACGGTTTCTCGACGACGACATAGATTGCCTTTATATCGATTTCGACGGCGACAACGGATATATAGTGATTTCGGCCGAGGGGCGAATCTTCGGAATCGAGCCGCACGGCGATCTCGATTACTTGCGGATTGCCGATACTCAACTGTTGTATTCGAGTACGGACGGATTTTTGTATTACGACGAAGACGGCAATTTGCGGCAATTCGACGAGCAAGAAATCCCCGACTATCTCGTCGGATCAACCGGCGAGGCCGACGGTGGGGGATATGGGGCGTCAGATGCCTCCGGCGGCACGGCGGCCGACGAAGAGTGGTTAGCCGGGGATTATGTAATGAATTGTACGGGTCCGGATTTAGAGTATTACGGTACTGTTCTGTCGCCCATGCAGATCTTTGGCATTGTGATAGCTTCTGTTGTCGGCATAACAGTGATCGCTTACGGCACATCGTATCTCATATCGCGCATTATAGGCGCAAGGGCGAACAATAACGACAATCAATAGAGAATATTCGCATTCATTGATGCGCACCGCTTTAGAAAATTCTTTAGCGGTGCGTTTTGCTTTTCTTGTTGACTTGCGGTCGTGGTTGAGGGTATAATATAAGCATGGAAAACAAAGAAAGAATTTACGACGCGGCGATTTTGGGCTGTGGTCCGAGCGGCGCGTCGGCGGCCATCTATATCGCGCGCGGCAACAAGACCGTATGCGTAATCGACGGCGGCGCGTCGGCGTTACTCAAAGCGCACAGCATTCAAAATTACTACGGCGTCGGCACGGTGTCCGGCGAAGAGCTGTTCAATGCGGGCGTCGCGCAAGTGAAAGAAGTCGGGGCGACGGTGATACGCGACCTCGTGACTTCGTGCTCTTACGACGGCGACGGCTTTACCGTTTCGCTCGAGTGCGGCGATAAAATCAAATCGCGTACTCTCGTCATTGCGACGGGCGCGGCGCGGGCAACCGCCGACATCGACGGACTTAAGAGTTTCGAAGGTCGCGGCGTGTCGTACTGCGCGGTGTGCGACGCTTTCTTCTATCGCAAGAAGATTGTAGGCGTGATAGGTGCGGGCGGTTATGCAGAGCACGAGCTGGCCGCGCTCAAAAACGTCGTAGGCGAAGTGTATTTATTTACAAACGGCGACAAGCCGAGCTTTAGCACCGACGTCAAGGTTTATACGCAAAAGATTTTGCGCATTGTTGGCGGAGACAGAGCGTCGGGCGTTGTCCTCGACGACGGCACGGAGGTGAATGTCGACGGTGTTTTTGTGGCGCTCGGCGTGCTCGGCGCGGTCGGCATTGCCAAGAGCGTGGGAGTAC
>JAFLVF010000073.1 GCA_022508425.1 Clostridiales bacterium
AGCGGTTGTCGTCTCCTGGAATTTGAGCGAAAGGGATAACCTCGAAGACAATGCGCTCACCAAGGTCGCCGTCCTGTTCGCAAGCGGCGAAAGCAGCGGCAATCCCGTAGAAAACTACAAGCTCACTTATGCTATCTCGCGCGTAGTCGGCGGAACCACCAGCTTTATTATCTCCGTTTCAGTAGACGTAACAGGAGCGTCTCGCAAATTGGACGATCTGCTCGACGCGCTTAAGGAGCTCGCGGCGGGGCAATACAGCATATCTATTTCGGCAGATCTCGGCGCCAACGGCAGCTTGCAACCCCTGACGGCTACCGCAACGGTCAATCTTTCTCCTATTCCCGATAACGACATAGACGACTCCGGCTTGGGCGGCGACGGCGGCAGCTCCAGTGTGGGATGGTCCTGGGGCGCGTCAGACAGTGAAAAGGCTTTAAAAGATATTAAGATCTCGGAAGATATGCAAGCAAAAGGCGCCGTTGTCACATACCGCATACACGACGGCTCCACCTGGTCGGGCGAGTACGACAACTTTGAAAAAATGAAGGCGGACCTCTTTGCAAAGAACGCCGGCAGATACACGGTTGAGTATATCGTAAGATGCGAAAATTACGAAACGCTCACTCGCTCTGTGGTCGTTGTTATATCCAAGGGGGAAAACGGCGTTAAGCAGGAGTTTGCCACCGACAACACGGCAAAACAAATAAATTGGACCTGGGGCAAGTTCGACCCGGAGTCGCTGCAAATGCCCATGTTCGCTTTTGGCAACGACACCGTGGTATACACCATCTACAAAAACGGCAGCAGCCTGTTCAAAATCATCCGCGCGGCCGATCAAGTCGAGAAAACTACGCGCGACGGCAGCACTCCCGCAGAGCGCGCGTTTAAGGTGCTTGTCGACGATTTAACCAATAACACAAAAGAATGGACAGCCGGCTCATACACTATTGACGTCAGCGTCGAGGGCACAGGCAACTACACTCTCAGTAATCTTTCGTATACGTTTAATATAGAAACGATAAAGACCGAATGGGATGCCGCAACCAAAAAAACAAACGGAAGCGAGATCGGCAGAGACGGTAGCAGGATGTACGACGGCGATTACAGTGACTTGAAAGAGCCCGCTAAAGCGCAAGAATATTCTTCTTGGAGCTCGACAGCCGAATACACGCTTAAGTCGAGCGGCGCTTCCGGCTCGCTGTATTCCGGCGGATCCTGGACCGCCCTCCTTGACGTGCTTAAAAGTTGCGAGGCGGGCGATTATACCGTCAGCGCTACAATCGCGGGCGACGTCAACCATGACGCCCTTAATTACTCCCTTGTCGTGCAAATTGTAGCTAGGGAAAACACCTGGAAGAGCGGCTCTGCGCCGGCAGACATAGTTTGGACGTACGGGGAAAAGCACGCCGATCTTGTATTTGAGGCAACGTACAACCAAGAAAACCTTGTCATCACGTACAACGAAAGAAACATAACGGACAGTCTTATGGAGACGCTCTCCGCGCTTGATGCCAGAGATGTCAGCTACAGCTTTACCGTCACGTTTACCGGCAACAAAAAGTACGCCACGCTCGAAAAAACCATTTCGCTTACGATCAAGAGAGCAAACAACGCCTGGAGCAAGGGCGAGGGAAGCAGCGTCATCGATTTGGGATTAAGCAAACTCGCAGGCAGCGAGGGTTACGGCTGGACTTGGAACAACGGCATCGTCGAGCCCAACCTTGTCTTGCCCGTGCCCGAACACGGCACCTCCGCTACGGTTGCGGTAACGCTGAAAGAAACGTCCGAGGAAGCGTTCAAAGTGGAAATATCCTACGCGGACGGCAAGCCCAACACCGCCGAGTACGACGCGCTTGTGCGCAGGCTGCAAGGCTTGGGCGTAGAAAAAGAAGGTTATAAGATTACTGTCAGCGTGGGCGTTTTGACCAACTACAATGCGCTTGGCGGTCAGGAAATAGAGTTCCTGGTCAAAAAGGCGACAAACAACTGGACGCTTGCTCCGGAACTGACCGTAAACAATGTCGTGCAGTCCGGCAGCAGTATTGAATGGGTGTACGAATCCAAAGTATCCGTCTCCTACGGGGCGCGCTACGGCACGGTTGTCGAGCTGTATTATGACACCGCCGATCAGGAAAGCGCGGGACAGAGAGATATACCCGTCAACGTCGGCAAGTATAAGGCAGTATTCTCCGTTGAGGATACGGACAACTTTACGGGATTATCGCAAACCATCTTCTTTGAAATCACCGGCAAAACGGAAAAGATATTCGACGTTACGCCCGGGGTTACCGCTTGGACTTGGCACAACTACGACAGAGCGAAAAACTTGTTTGCCGGCTTGCCCGCGTCGCGCGGTGACGTGCGGTTTGTTGTCTCGGGCAACGGAGCGAATATCGAGTTCCAGCTTAGAGACGAAGACGATCACGAGCATGAGGGCAACTTCAACAGCGAGCTTTATGTTCCGAAGAATATTGCCATACAACTTAACGAGCTGCTTGCCGGCACATACACCTTGCAGGTGTTTGTACAGAAAAACGGCAACTATGCGGCGTTTGACGTATCGACCACGTTCGAGGTTTTGGAAGCCGAAAACAGATGGACCGATACGCCCAAGATTGCCGCTTGGTATTTCGGCAACTATAAAGAGGAAGTCAATCTTCCCACCGCCGAATCGCTTCACGGCACGCCCGTTATAGTGGTCACCGCCCGTGACGACGAGGAAGACGTGTATTACAACAGCGCGACCGGCAAAAATCTGCTTGACAGCGCGCCCGTCGGCGATTACACCGTTACCGTAACCGTCAACGGTGCGCCCAGAATGTACGACGGGCTGGAAGAGGTTATTTTCTTCTCCATCTTCGTAAACACCAATCTCAACTATTGGGTTGACGTGCCCGGTATGGACGGCTGGATCGCCACGTTGGACGGCGTAGCAAAAATGCCCAGCGGTCAGCCTGCGCGCGGCAAGCCGTACTTTGAATTCTACAAGGCGGAATTTAAAAACGGGTCGTGGCAGCGCGGCGGACTTATAACTGCGCTCGATGATTCCCAGCTTATCAACGAAGACAGATTTGCGTATGCCTTCTATATGCCTACGGCGCCCGGCACATACTTTATGCTGGCTTATGCGGAAAACCCCAACGATCCGGAAGATTATCTCGGACCCAACAATTCCAGCCGTATCATGTTTACCATCAGCGAGCGCGAAATCACGTGGGATCAGACCGTGCGTATATCCTCCGTGCTCTACCTCGGGGAAAAGAACAAGTGGGCTCAGCCCACCTCCAGAACCAGCCTTACCGGCGACAAGACCGAAAAGATTACGTATAGGTATCTCGACGCGTTGACGCGCAAGGACTTGGGTTCGCAAATCCCCACCGAGGCGGGCAAGTACATTGTTGTCGCTTCCGCATACGCGCGCTACACTCAAACGATATCATGCGAAATGATGTTTGACGTTCAGCTCTCCAAAAACGCGTGGAAGGACGGAGTAATGCCGTCCATCGAGAGCTGGTCGGAGGAGTTCAACGCCGACAGCCCCAACCCCTTCGGCGAGGCTTTGTACGGAAACATCTTCTACATGTATATAGACAAGGATCACCCGGACATTATTCTCACCGAAAAGCCCACCGCCGCAGGTCACTATATTATGATTGCGCGCGTGGAGCTTGACGGCTACGAGACGCTCGAGGCGCGGTACGAGTTTACCATAGAGCCGGCGTATGACAACACGTTTGTATTGATAGATATTATTTTAGGATTGGTCGCCTGCGCATTTGCAGTCGTTGTAATCATCTTTGCCATAAGGAGGTATAAGGAGAACTAATGTTACCCGACAACAAAACTTTGCTTTTGATCTTAATGATCGTACTAATCGCGTTTATCGTGCTTCTCACTGTGCTTGCCATCGTGTTTATCATCGCGCTGCGCAAGCGCGCGCCCGTCGTTAAGGTCGTAATGGCGCCGCAGGCGGATAACAGACCGGAGGAGGATGAGCAAAAGGACGAAACCACCGTTGCCGCCGTGCATACGGGCGAGGCGGACGAGGCCGCGCCCGCGGAACAAGCGGAACCCAAATCCGAGCCTGACGCCGACTTCGAGGACGAATCGGAGTCCGACGCCGAGGACGACGACGAGGACGATGACGACGCACCCAAGTATGTCACGGAGGGCACGGAGCGCGTCAGATACAACCGCAGCATGACCGCCAAGGTCGCGCAGCTTCCCCGCGAAGCCAAGGAATGGTATTCGGAGCTTAAAAACGAGCTGCTCTCCTACGAAAAGGTCAAGGACCGCATGAGCTGGAAGCGCGAAACCTTCCGCATAGGCCGCATGATTGTAGCCCGACTTGTCGTGCGCGGAAAAACGTTAAGCCTTTTGCTTGCCGTCGAGCCCGCAGGCTACAACGGCACCAAGTTTGCGGTGGACGACGTTTCCAATATAGCAAGCACGGCGGACACGCCCACCATGTACCGTGTAAAGAACCCGCGTCGCGCCAAGTACGCCAAGGAAATGATTGCCGGCATGATGAAGGAGCTTAAGATCTACAAGGATTCCCACTATGAGGCGCAGGACTACTTCCTGCCGTACGAGGGCGATCTGGCATTTATGCGCCGCGGACTTGTAAAGCGCATTGTCACCGGCTCCACACGCACGTTTAAGATAGAGGAAGTGGACAATCTCGGCTTGACCGATGCGGCAGCAACGGACGACGGCAATACCTAATATCATCGGAGAGATGCATATGTCTAAAAAAAGTCAATTGAAAAAAGCCATAGAAGAATGTGAGCGCGAAATAGAAGCGTTTGAGCATAAACGCGAGCGGTCGCAGACCGCTATTATGCGCGCAATGCTTGCCGGCAAAAAAGCGTCGTCGGAGGACGAGCACTACTTTACCACGTTTTCCAATCTAATCGATCAAAAACGCGAGGAATTGCGCCGGCTTAGGGTCGAGCTTGACGACCTTGGCAAAAAATAACTCGCCCTAAAAGGCTTACTGCGGAATCGATATTTTGTTTGGTGAGGGAAAGATGAAGATAAAAAGAATGACAGCAACCCTTCTTGCCGTTGTTATGCTTGCAATCATATGTTGCGGAGCGCTTTTGTCGTGCGCGGAGGATACTTCTTCCGACGGCAAAGAGTATACAATATACTTTAATGCAAACGGAGGCGCGGTAAACCCGACGTCCGCAAGAACGGTGGACGGAAAGCTATCGTCATTGCCCACACCCATAAAGGAAAATTCCGAGTTCCTCGGTTGGTTCATATCAAATGAATTTACTGGCAAACGCCTTACTGTGGATTACAAATACAAGTTTAGCTGTCAAGTCCATGCAAAGTGGGGCGAAGTAAAACAAAAAGAATACACCGTTTCGTTTGACAGCAACGGCGGTACGCTGGCCGCGGATACAAGGCCGATAGAGACCGTAAACTGCAAGCTACCGTCCTTGCCTGCTGACCCCCTTCCGCCCGCAAACAGCTTATTCATAGGCTGGTATACCGAGAAAACGGTGGGCGAGGAAGTTAATACGGCTTACGAGTTTTCCGGAGAAAAGCAAGAGGTCACCGTGTATGCGCATTATATCCGAGAGTATACAATCACGTTTGACGCGGGCGAGGGAAGAGTCTCCGAAAGATCGCGCATTACGATAAAAGGCAGATTGATAGACGCGCTTCCGACGCCCACGGGAGTACCGTCGGGCACGAGGTTTATCGGCTGGTATACTAAAAAAACCAACGGCGAAAAGGTGAGCTCGTCTACGGTGTTTAATTCCGATTGCTTCATCTATGCGCGCTATTTGGAAAACAACAGATACGTCATTAATTTCGACGCCAACAAGGACATAACCGGGGAAATAGTTGCCGAAAGGTATACCAATACCGACGGGCATTTGGAAGACTTTCCCGATTCGCCCACGCCAGAATACGGCTACGGATTTTCCGGCTGGTATACCAAAAAAACGGCGGGAGCCGAGGTGACAACCGAAACAAAATTTTACTATGACGACACGGTTTATGCGCAGTACGTTTTGGTGGAGTTCTGGGTCTCGTTTGACGCCAACGGCGGCAGGCTTTCGGAATCTACGTCGATGATGACGGTGGACAAAAAGCTTGAGAGATTGCCGTACAGACCGTTTGCTCCTGCCGGCAAGAGGTTTGAGGGATGGTACACCGAAAAAGAGGGCGGAGACAAAGTGGACACCGACTATGAGTTCCCCGACCCGCCCACCACGATCAAGCTGTACGCACATTACGCCGAAGCCGTCATAAGATCGGACGGACTATGGCTGGAAGACGTGTCTTTGGATGAGACCGTTGCGCGAAAGGGCGAGTTTAAGGATCCCGCTTCGGGCGAGTTTTGGGCATACGACGTTAACTTTAAGGAGCCCGGGACCGCGCTTGAGATATGGTACAAAAAAGCGCTTGTTACCAATGTTGTCCTTGACGAGGGAAGCTCAACCAAGATTGTTCTGTCGCCCGACAAAATGCTTAGGCTGGCGGATGGCGCCGATATAAGCAACTCCATAATCAACGTTCTCTACAAATTCGAATCCAATCTCTTATATATTCAAGAGATTATAAGAGCTAATATCAAGGATAACGACGGCATTTATGTAGGCTCCAAAAAGAAAAAGGCTCTCTCGCAAAACATCGCCTCGGCCGAGGTAATGGCGGAAAACGTCGTTATAGATTCGGGCGGCACAACCGAGCTTACAGTGGTGTTCGGCGGAAAGACCGTGGAGATAGCCCACTTCGGAATGGAAGAAACGGTAAGGGCTCAGCTTGCCTCCAACAAGAAAAACGTGATTATTGCCGCCGGTACCTACAATTTTTACTACAACTACGGCGCGACCGACCCGACAAGCAACGATTACAAAAACTTGTGGATAACCGGTAGGTCCACCGGCAACCTGCCCAGCACCGGCGAGGTAAACGATTCCCCGTATTATATGGTGGGCTCATCCGCAACACTCGGGCTTACCTGGACCCCTATTAAGAGCGCCAGCTTGATTCCGGACAACATACACTTTAAAAAGCTGACCAACACCACGTACTCATTAACGGTAGATCTGTATGCCGGCAACCAGTTTAAGATACTGAGGGCCGGAGCCGGGGAAAACGGCTGGGAAGGCGCCTTCACTTATCAAAACCTTGACGGCAACACCGGCAGCACCAAGTACTTTGCCAACAGCAACGATATCGACGGAAAAACCGATTACAATATCGTTGTCAGCA
>JAFLVF010000074.1 GCA_022508425.1 Clostridiales bacterium
TCCGACACCGCAAAGTTCTCGTACAGCTCGCTGCGCCAGCTGAATTATTTGACCGGCTATCAGCGTGTTATGGAGCTTACCGCGGACAGTGCAAATACCAACATTACGTTTAGCAATACGGCAACATCGTCGTACGCCCAGACCTCCATCAAAAACTACCTTAACGCACGAGACAAGAGTACTGTCGACAGCAGAACGGGCGATTACCGGCCCAACGACGGCTTCTATGCGTATAACAACAATGAGGGCTATGAAAAGTACTTCACGGTGGGCGTGTCGCTTGACGGATCCACGCTGTCTATCACGCCCAAGGCAAAGACAAGCATCAACTCCGACATGATCGGTAGCAACAATCCCAGTGCCATCGGGGAGTATTATGCCGAGCGCGGACTTAAACTTATTGACCCCAACAAACCGTCAAGTGGTGCGTATTATCCGCTTAAAGTGCTTATTTACGACGATCACGGCGACGGATTCGGCGTTGCGTCTTACGTCGCGGTGGAAATCCGCATAGCAATATTCGGTTCGTCCGCAAAGCTTTCGGACAGTCTTGAAAATCGCGCTTCGGACGGAAGCAAGCAAATCAACGTATCTCTTGCAATCGATCAGCCTTACACGCTTAACATTACGCATGTAATCACAAGCGACAGCCTGCTCAAGTCCGGCAACAACTTCTTCTGGAAGGCCGATTACGATTCGCTCAAGGTAAAGGCCGGCGACAACACTAAATATGATTCGGAAAGCCTGCGCCGAGACGACGTGTTCAGACTGGAAAGCGGTACGTATCTGGTTTCGCCGTTCGATAACGGAAATAATATTCAGACATACTCCACCAATGCCAATACAATAGCGCAGGACAACGAGAAGCTGCGCCAAGGTGTAGCCGTGTACTCGTCCAACCCTAATTACCAGGGTGTGTATTCTTCCTATATGCCGGACGTAATAATGTACATGGACTATTACCGTGATAACGGCGGCACGCAGGTGCGAGATGCTTTGGCTTTGGGCGCTATTCCCGTCGGCAACGATATAATGTTCCGCGCCAATAGGCGTACGACGTACCAGACCACAGTCAACAATGTCACCACGTCCATTCAGCAAGACGACTTTACGTTTAAGATCAACTTTACGGACAGCGACGGAAACAAGACAAAAGACCTCTATATCAACATAAACGTGGTCAACCAGACGCCGATTATTCGCGGCAAGGCCGCCACTGTTGCAACAGGTCTTCAAATGCAGGTGGGTGACAGCTTTACCGTTGTTACCACGCCGTACAATCGATTTGTCGGTTCCGAGGCCAATGAATCGAGCGCCGATTACACAACGGCTTCGGCGTCCGCTCGCGCGTCTACAACGTACAACATTGTTGCCAACAGGAACTATGCGGTTATAAACCAACCCAACCTGCTTGCCTCCACCGCTCAGGTTAGGTACGAGCTGCTTACGGAGAGAAATATCGACGCCGGCGGTCAGTTTGCGCTTCACAGCTACTCAAGAGACGGCGGCAGCAACCAGCACCTCGGCTATATTGCCATTGCCGACGACGATATGCCTTGGGGCTTGCGTTTGGAAAGTGTCGACTACTACGACGACAATTGCTTTGAGTTAGGCCGGCGCGGCGACGGCTTGCCGCTCGAAGGCTCGACTCAGAGCACGGGCATGCAGTACTGCTTGGATATAACAATCACCGCAAGCGCAGTATGCTCCAACATGCCCGTCACAATCACGGTTGTCGACGCCAACATGGCGCGCATCACCTTTACAATGTACATTACGGTGGTTAGCTCTAAGCCCGTTGCAATCGATTACGGCGATCCGCTCCACACGCTTAACGCAGCATTGAGCCCGGTATACGAGACCATTATGGGATCTCAAGTGCTTCAGAAGGGCGTATATAGCATGTACATGATTGCCGACAACGTAACCGACAAGAGAATAACGCAAAATATAAACAACACTTCCACCGTGACCGCCACGTACAAGGATGTCACGCTTAACACCGGCAGGTCCATCAAGGCATACGGAAAGGTGCGGTTGCCGATTGACGAGATAGCGTACGACGCAGACAGCGGCGACATACTCGCCATGTACAGCGAGGACAGGGCGGATTACAACGTAGTCTCGTTCAACAACACCGCTATGAGTAGGGATCCCGATAACAGGTTCATCTACTACAACGACATGTTCACGATAGAGATTTCGCCCGATTATAGGTGGTTCACTATCGAGTGCAAGACGTACAACAGCTCCTATGACGAGGATGTTATCCGGTTCTATGTGCGCGACAGCGGCAACAACATCTTTGAAAACGCCATTCCCATTGAGATTCGTCTTTCCACGCTGTACACCAGCATAACCAACGACGCGCAAATGACCAATACCACGGTGCGTCAGGAGCAGTTCCAGCGCGGATCGATAGCCTCCGTCAACGTCAAGTCCTTTGACGATTACAGCGGCTACAGCGTCGATTTGCCCGAGGACGAGGACGAGCGCAACACTATTGTGGACGTTCAAAGCACGTTCCAGTTCCTCACGTACCCCGGCATGCCCGCGTCGGTTGACCAGACCGATGCAAGCGCGCGGCCTTTGAACGATCCCGACATTATGCACAGCTCGCTCAACCGCCATTACGAAGTGCGCATTTACGCCTTGATGGCCACTGTGCCCGGCAGCGAAAGCGAGTATCAAGCCATGTCGCTTGAAAATATTTCCTCGCTGTTCAACTTGAATCCCACAGTTGTCAACAAAAAGGTGCTTGCGCTCAAGTCCGAAAGCGATCTTGCCGGCAACGCGTTCCTCAACGAGAGACATCTCAATATAGACAGCTTCCTTATCGGCGGCTTCTATGAGGACGGAACCACCATGACAAATATAAACCGTTCGCTCGTGCTGTTCCTCCAACGTTACTTCATGTTTGATGTGGGCGACGACGGCGTATCACTTCTGTTCAGGCCTGTTTCCGCCAATATAGACGTCGAGATTCCGCTTTACGTTCAAATCGAAAAGCACATATCCGATTCGCGCGCGGTAAAAATTTCCGGCGTTGACACGGCGTGCGGCGACATATTCTACGTAAACGTTACTGACTCCGCGCCCATTGCCACTGAGGATAGGAGCGTGCTCAGCTACGCGGGCGACGTCACCAACAAAAAGAGCGGTCAAACCGACAACCGTATCTTTATCAAACTGTACGATAACAACGACCCGTACGGCTCGCTGTTTACCGATTCCGACCTCAACGACTACGTCGTCTACAACGGCTTCCAGTCGAGCACGGTGCTTACGCCCGATTATAACAGGGCATTCAGCGCCGCGACCGCTGCGGAAATCGACTGGCGCGCCAACGAGGGCATCAACAAGCCTCAGGCGCTGACGATAGAGATCAACAACACCGCAGAGCCAGTGGACGGAATTCCCGCATACTCGATTGCCGTAACAATCAACAGGCGTATCGATATGAGGGATGAGGACGGCAATTATCTGCCCGAAGTCGCTGTTCCGTTTAATATTTACGGTAAGGACCGCGCAGGTCAGGCGGTTGAGGTGCAGGTAGAAATTACCGTCAAAAATGCCGACTTGGATCTTGACAAAACGAAGATTATTGAGGTTACGCCCGATCCGGTCAACGGTTATTACCAGCTTTCGGTAGACGAGGAGAATTACCGTTCCTACTTTATTGACGCGTATATGGTACCGCAAAAGACGCTTGCGCCGTTCTACTTTGTCGACAGCCAAAGCACGTACGTTTCCGATCCCGACTACACAAGAATGCGCACGGACACCGATTCCATGCGGCTTGTGGGTGCCAACAGCGCCGTATCCGAATCGTATCTTATGTACGGTAGCAACTTAACCGTGCGTTCGGACAAAGCTAACGAGAATGTGGCGGAAATTAAGCCCTTGTTCGGATTTGACAATAATGTTATGCCTGAGGACGAGTTCCACTTTGCGGGCTTCAGCATTAATCTTTTGTCGTACAACCGCAATATCGATGACGCAACCGCAAGAATGCGTATTATCGACCGCAGCGGCGATCCTACCAATCCGTTGCTCGGCTTTACCGTTACGGTGCGCATACACATTCTCAATGCCGCGCCTTCGCTTAAGTCCGGCGTAGAAAACAAGCCGTTTATCGTGACCGGTCACAACACCAGAAACGGCGATCCGATCGAAATTGACATCAACGATTATGTCGAGGATATCAACGGCGACGCTTTGAGGATAGCCGGCGTGTCGGCCGTGTACGACGGCAATCCTTCCGAAAACAACCAGCACTGTGTGCTTGACAGCGACAGCGCGAGCGACCTTGTGCAAATTGACATTGCCGACAACATGAACAACTGCACGTTTACACCCAAAGCGGGCTATTACGGCGAGCAGTATGTCAGCGTAATCGTCGCGGACGTTGTGGAAGGCGGCGACACAATGGAATACAGCACTGTCGAGTTTATCCTTCACTTTATTATTAGCTACGATATTTCGGACAGCAAGCTCAATGACATTACGGCTATTCGCAGCCTGCCTACCAAGATAGACGCCGCAGCATTGTTCAACTCCATTGACGACACATTCGGCATAAAGGACCATGCCACGGAAGAACCGGGCAAATTCAATCCCGGCGCCGATTATGCCATAACCGAGCTTACCGCGTCCGGCAACGTGCGCGTGTACAAGGACGGCGACGACTGGATGATCAAGGGAGAAGCGGTGGCTGAAAATATCAGAATGAACGTCACGTTCAAAAACAAGACCGCGCTTGACGATCCCGACGTAAAATCCATCCACATGACGTTTAATGTGACCGTCGTCAAGAACAACATGCCTACGCTAAAAGACTTTATCAAAAACAACAACGAGGAAGGCTTGCTGTTTGAGACCGGTCGCGGCTCGTACGTCTTGGATAACAACGGAACGGCTATGCTCAATCCGACAGACCTGTTTGACGACGCAGAGCTGCCGCTCGGCGATCAGCTGACGTTTGACGCAAAATCCGTGTCGGTATCTTCTCCTACGATCTGCTCGGTGCGCGTCAGCGAGGACGGCACGCTGCTGTACATAACCTTCAACTACAACGGCGAGTGCGACATTACGGTTGGCGTAATGGACTGCACGGGCGAGGTGACAAAGGTCACGTTCAAGATTAAGAACATAGACAGACCCGACCCGTCGTTCTGGGACAAGATAATGATAAGCTACGAGGTCAACCCGATTATTTGGTGGGGCATCGGCATCGGCATCTTGGTACTGATTGCGCTTATCATACTTATCGTTATCCTGGTCAAGCGCCGCAAGCGCAAGCAAGAGGAGCTGGAAGCTATACTGCTTTCCGAGATGGAGTTAGAGGAGCAGATGATGCGTCTCGGCGCGAGCAGCATGGGCATGATGCAGTCGTTCGGCTATTTGCCGCCCACAATGCCTACGCAAAACGATCCCGGTCTTATGCTTGGTGCAGGTGAGAATGCGCCTCCTCAGGGTGGTGCGATAGGCCTTAACCCGGCCGCGCCTACAGACCCCAATAATCCTCCGCCCGCAATGTAAAGTGAAACAACATTAAACGCCTCGAGTAATCGAGGCGTTTTTTGTGCGACATTATATGTTTTTATTGTCAAATTGTGCAAAAAGACTTGTGTTTTACTTTAAAATAGATTATAATTATATCGACGCGAGGGTTCGCATAATTCATCTTAATACATAGACAAAATCAACAGCTATATTGCGTTGTCTTTTTGTGCGGATAAATTTAATTGATATCTATTTCGATATATTTTAAACTGAAAATAAAATCGCATTTATTGTAAATAAATCGATTAATAACGGAGGCAATATTTTGCAGCATAAAAAATTTGACCCTATCTTAAAGGTTATCTTTTTGGGCGGTGTAGGTGAAATAGGCAAAAATATGACCGCACTCGAGTTTGGTGAGGATATAATCATCATAGATTGCGGCTCTACGTTTCCTACGTCAGATACGCCAGGCGTGGATCTTATCATTCCCGACCCCGCGTACCTCATGCTAAACAAGGACAAAATCCGCGGCATTGTAATTACGCACGGTCACGAGGACCATATTGGTTCCGTCCCGTACTTCTTAAAGGAATGTAACGTTCCCGTATTTGGCACAAGGCTTACTCTTGCGCTTATAGACAACAAGCTGCGCGAAATGCACATTGACAACGCCAACCTTAACGTAGTTCAGCCTGGCAACGTTATATCGCTCGGCAGGGCGTTCAAGGTGGAGTTTGTCAAAGTATCGCACTCTATTGCGGGCTCTTGCGCATTGTCGATATCTACGCCGGTAGGCACTGTGTTTCACACCGGCGACTTTAAGGTGGACTACACTCCGATTGACGGAAACATGATAGACCTGCAGCGCATTGCGGAAATAGGCAAGCAAGGCGTATTGCTTCTGCTTTGCGAAAGCACCAACGTGGAGCGTCCGGGTACGTCCATGAGCGAGGCGACGGTTGGGCGGTCCATGCGCACTATATTCAACGAAAACAAGGACAGGCGGCTTATTATAGCGACGTTTGCGTCAAATATACACCGTCTGCAGCAGATTATTGATTTGGCCGCCGAGTTTGGACGCAAGGTCGCGTTTAGCGGCAGGTCTATGATAAACGTAGCGGAATGTGCGGCGAGGATTGGTGAGCTAAAGATAGACCGTTCGCAGATTATAGACATAGAAAAGGTAAAAAACGTAGACGACAAGGATTTGGTCATACTGACAACCGGTAGCCAGGGCGAGCCCATGAGCGCGCTCACTCGCATGGCGCAGGACGAGTTTACCAAGGTCAAGCTTGGCTTCAACGATACCGTTGTGCTATCCGCGCATCCGATTCCCGGCAACGAGCGCATGGTGTATTCGGTAATCAACAATATTTACCGCCACGGCGCACGCGTAATTTACGAGAGCTTGGCGGAGATACACGTCTCAGGTCACGCCTGCCGCGACGAACTGTCGCTTATGCACGCGCTGCTTAAGCCTCAGTACTTCATTCCCGTCCACGGCGAGCACAGACACCTGCAAAAGCACGCCGAGCTTGCGGTGGCAATGGGCGAGATGCCGTCGCATATAATTATAACCGACATCGGCGACTGCGTGTACGTATCGCACAAAATGTTTAAGATAGGCGAGCAAGTTGCGTCGGGCAGTCTGCTTGTGGACGGCTTGGGAGT
>JAFLVF010000075.1 GCA_022508425.1 Clostridiales bacterium
GTATTACAAAAGAGCAAATGCAAAACGACCAAAGATTTATTTTGTATCATAATAAATTGTTGGAAAGATAAATTTCAATTTAGCGTACTATCATTTTTCGGTAAAAGCATATAACACGGTTTATAACCGTGCGGATAAAGCGCCGTATATATTATTCTATCCGATTTTTGTGTGAAGTAAAAAACTCTCGAATATTCGAGAGCTTTTATTTTGTCAGCTTTTGCCGGCGTCGGCGGAGTCGTCGTCGGGATCTATCATTTTGTAGTTGCGGTTAGTGGGGCGGGTGCGCTTTGACGGCGGCTTTTGGTCGGACGCGCATTCGCAGTCTTTTTTGGCTTGCGCTTTTTCTTTTGCGTCGGACCGATAATGCGAATTGACCTTGCGCTTTACGGGGCGCTTGCCCTCGGGGAAAATTTCCTGCTCGACGACTTCCTCTACGGCCAGCTCGCTGTCTTTTTGCTTTTCCGCAAGCTTTTTATTTTCCTTACTTTCCTTGTCGCTTTTCACGTCCTTGCCGTCTTTGCCGGTAAGCTTTTTCCAAGTGTCCTTGATTTTCTTTCCGATTCCCATGGCTTTCTCCTTGGTTATAATGCGTTGATAATATTATCTCGCGATTGATACACAATTATTCAATCTAATCGTATTCTAATTTTATTGAGCGCTTATTTGTTTTACAATTGGGCGCAAATATAGTATAATATACGGAACTTATGTTTTGGAGAGTAAGGTATAATGCTTGAGCTTCATAATATTACCAAAGATTATGTAGTAGCGGACGAGAAGGTGCATGCGCTGAAAGGCGTATCGCTGAAATTCAGAGAGAGCGAGTTTGTGTCGGTGCTCGGCCCGTCCGGATGCGGCAAAACGACGCTCCTTAATATTATCGGCGGTCTCGACCACTATACTACGGGCGATTTGCAGATAGACGGGGTCAGTACCAAAAATTACAGCGACAGGGATTGGGATACATACCGTAATCACCGCATAGGTTTTGTTTTCCAATCGTACAATCTGATCCCGCACCAGAACATTCAGTCGAACGTGGAGCTTGCGCTCAATATTTCGGGTATAGAGAAGGGCGAGCGCGTGCGCCGCGCCCGCGAGGCGCTCGACAAAGTCGGCCTTGCCGGACTGTACAATAAGAAACCCAATCAGCTGTCGGGAGGACAGATGCAGCGCGTCGCCATTGCGCGTGCGCTCGTCAACGATCCCGACATTTTGCTTGCCGACGAGCCTACGGGCGCGCTCGACAGCGAAACGTCGGTGCAGATTATGGATTTGATCAAGGAGATTGCACAGCACTGCTTGGTCGTCATGGTCACGCACAACCCCGATCTTGCCGAGAAATACTCAACGCGCATTATCAAACTGCTCGACGGCGAGGTTTTGTCCGATTCCAATCCGTTCGACGGCAAAGTCGAAGAGGTCGAAAATCCTTTCGACGAAGCCGCGCCTGAACTCGACGATGAGCACAAGAAAGAGCAAAAAAAGCACAGCAAGAAATCGCGCCTGTCGTTTTGGAGCGCGTTCAGGCTGTCCGCAAAAAATCTGTGGTCTAAGCTTCGTCGCACAATACTCGTGTGCTTTGCGGGGTCTATCGGCATAATCGGCGTTGCGACCGTTCTTGCCGTGTCCAGCGGCGTGCATAATTACATAGAGGACATGCAAAACGACATGCTGTCCGGTAATCCCGTAACGGTGAGCACGACGGGCATAGACCTCGGCGCCATTATGGACGCAATGACCGGTCAAGACACCATGAATGCGGTGACAAGCTCTGTCCATAAAGACGGATACATAGACGTCGAACACATGATAGACTTTCTGGCAAGCCGCGGCGAGATCATGGGCGAAGCCATCATCAACAACGACATAACAAAAGAATACGTTTCTTTCGTCAAGGCGATGCCCAAGGAATACTACTACGATATTACTACGCATTACGGAATAAATCTATCCAACAACTTGTATACCGACTTCATTTTCGATGACCGAAACTCCGATACCGGCGAAACCGTAAGGAAAATGTCGCTGACGGCGGCGCTCGATTTCTACACCGAGCTGCTCGGCAAAACGCAGTTTGCGGAATATTCGTCGTACATTTCCATGGTGACGGACAACTTTAAGCAAGCGCCCAACAACGTCGACTTTATCAAGTCGCAATACGATTTCGTGTCCGACCCCAAGACGAGCAAGGTGGCGACCGAAGCGAACGAAATAATGATAGTTGTGGACGACGACATTACGCTTACCGACCTAATGCTCGCGCAGTACGGATATTTCTCTCAGCAGGAGTTTTTGAATCTTGCGTATCACGCAGTCGACGCCGAAGAATACAATGCGGCGTTGTGGAAGGAAAAATTCACGTACGACGAGCTAATGGGAAAAGAATTTGTCTGGTATCCCAACGACACCGTTTTTACGCCCATAGAGGGCAATGTGATGATGCCGTTTATGTATAACCCCATAGCGACCGATAGCTGGGAGAACGGCATCAAGCTCAAGGTGACGGCAATACTCAAGCCCAAAGCCGGCGTATCGTACGGCAGCATGAGCAGGGGCTTCTTCTATACGGGTGCGCTGACTCAAGAGATTTTGACGCGGAGCAAAGACTCGAAGATCGTCAAATACTTTGTGGATAACGGTTACGATTCGATTTCCACACTCGACTTGACTGGGCAAAACCAACAGAGGTACATCCCTTACTCCTACTCGTACGAATACAAAAAAGAAACGTTCTCCCGCAGTACGTTTTTGGGCAATTCGGTGTTCGGCGGGCTTGGGGATATGATGGGCGATATGTTTGACATGTCACTCGACTTAGATATGTGGCGCACGCTGTCGTTGCGCGAAATAGGCGGCGTCGATACGCCCAGCTCGATATCGATATATCCCATCGACTTCGAGATAAAGGGCAACGTCTGCGCGTACCTTGACAAATGGAACAGCGACGAGACCTTGACCGTCGACGGCAAGGAGATAAAAGCGGATGACAGAACGGACGTGACGTATGACGACAACCTCGCCATAATCATATCGATGATCAGCGGCTTCATCGATATCATCACTGTGGCGCTTGTCGCGTTCACGTCGTTGTCGCTCGTCGTCTCCACCGTCATGATAGCGATAATCACATATGTGTCCGTCATAGAGCGCATAAAAGAAATCGGCGTAATCCGCTCGCTGGGCGGCAGAAAGCGCGACGTATCCGCATTGTTTATCGCCGAGACGTTTATAATAGGCGCCATATCGGGCATATTCGGTATTGCGGTCACCTATATAATTCAGCTTATACTCAATGTAGCTGTGAAAAACGCAGTCGGCATTACCGGCATTGCGGCGTTGCCTATACCGACTGCGCTCATCATGATAGCGCTGTCTATAGTGCTCACGCTCATTTCGGGCTTAATCCCGGCAAGGCTCGCCGCCAAGAAAGACCCCGTGGACGCTTTGCGTAGTGAATAAATAGTAGTGAAAAGTGAATAGGTAAATAGAAATAATCAAGGTAGCATTATGGCTAAGAAAAAGAAAACATTTTATATATCGACGCCCATATATTATTCGAGCGGAAGTCTGCATATCGGGCACTGCTATACGACTGTCGCATGCGACGCCGTCGCACGGTTTAAGCGCATGGACGGCTACGACGTTTACTATCTGACCGGCACCGACGAGCACGGACAAAAGGTGCAAGAGGCGGCAAAAGAACGCGGACTGACTCCGCAGGACTTTGTAGCGGGGCTGGCCGACAATGTGCAGGCGCTGTGGAAACGGCTCGATATCAGTAACGACGGATTTATCCGCACGACCGATCCCGATCACGAGAAGGCGGTCGCGGATATATTCACCAAGCTGTACGAGAAAGGCGATATATACAAGTCCGTGTACGAGGGTAAGTACTGCAAGCCGTGCGAGTCGTTCTGGACGGAAGGCCAGCTCGTGGACGGCAAGTGTCCCGACTGCGGGCGCGAGGTAACGGACTCTCAAGAGGAGTGCTATTTCTTCCGTTTGAGCAAGTACTCCGACCGCATAAGAAAACTGCTTACCGAGACCGATTTCTTGCAGCCCGATTCGCGCGTAAAGGAAATGGTAAACAACTTTATCGACAAGGGCTTGTCAGACCTCGCTGTCACGCGCACTTCATTCGATTGGGGCATAAAAGTGCCGTTCGATCCCAAGCATGTTATATATGTGTGGATAGACGCATTGCCTAACTACGTCACGGCGCTCGGCTACGGCGGCAAAGATAAGACAAAGTTCGATAAATATTGGCCGTGCGATATGCACATGATGGCGAAGGAGATAGTGCGCTTTCATTCCATAGTGTGGCCCGCGATATTGATGGCGCTCGATTTGCCGCTACCCAAACGCGTGTACGGCCACGGCTGGATAATGTTCGACGGCGACAAGATGAGTAAATCCAAGGGCAACGTCGTCGATCCGTTCATACTGACCGACCGCTACGGCGTGGATGCATTGAGATATTATCTTCTTAGGTCCGTACCGTTCGGCGACGACAGCAATTACACAAACGAGCTGTTGCTTACGACAATCAACACCGAGCTTGTCAACGACCTCGGCAACCTTGTCAGGCGCACTCTGTCTATGTCAGAGCAGTATTTCGGCGGCAAGGTGACTAAGCCCAAAACGCTCGACGACAAAGACAAATATTTCGCGGAAGCGATAGACGGTATGCTCGATTCCGTCCGCGCCGATATAGACAAGCCGCTTCTGTCAAAAGCGCTCGAAACAATCTTCGGCGTAATCGATATGTCCAACAAGTACATCGATCTCAACAAGCCGTGGGAGCTCAAAAAGACGGGCGATACGGCGCGGCTCGAGGTCGTGATGTACAACCTTTTGGAGAGCATCCGCGTGTGCGCCAACCTTTTGTTGCCGTTTATAACCAACTATCCGCGCCGCATATTCGACGGGCTGGGTTTGCCTGTCCCCGCAGATTTCGCTTCGTGCAAACACGGCGTAGTAAATAGCTACACGACAAAAGTAATCGAGCCCATACTTAACCGTCTCGATATCAAAAAAGAGCTTGAGGAATTGGATAAGATTGCGGACGACATCAACGGCAAGAAGAAAGAGGTCAAAAAAGAGGATAAGCACAATAACGACGACGCGCCCGTAAAAGAAATTTCAATCGACGAGTTTTTTGCTACCGATCTTCGCGTAGTGGACATAATCTCGTGCGAGAAGGTGGAGCGCGCGAACAAACTGCTCAAGCTTCAAGTATTTGACGGCGAGAGAATGCGCACAATCGTGTCCGGCATTGCAAAAGCGTATACGCCCGACGAGCTTGTAGGCAAGAAGGCCGTACTCGTCGCAAACCTCAAGCCTGCAAAACTGTGCGGAATAGTGTCGGAAGGCATGCTGTTGTGCTCGACCGTGGACGGCTTGCCGCGACTCATTACGCCCGTAGGTAACGCGGGGGAGAAGGTATGCTGATAGATTCGCACGCGCATATTTACGACGAGCAGTATGCCGACGGCGGAAAGAGCATTATCGCCGATATGGAAAAAGACGGTCTGTCGGCAATAGTGTGCGTGGGCTGTGATTTGGAAAGCTCTCTTACATGCGTGGAGCTTGCGCGAAACAACAAAAATATCTACGCCTCGGTGGGCGTGCATCCGTACTATCCGGAGACTGTGACGAACGAGCTAATCGACAAGTTCAGAGCTTTGTCCGAAGAGGACAAAGTCGTAGCGATAGGTGAGTTCGGTCTCGATTACCACCACGAGGTATACGACAGAGACGCGCAGATAAGGGCTATGGAAATGCAGTACGATCTGGCGCGGGAATTGAAACTGCCCATGATATTCCACGTGCGCGAGGCGACGGGGGATTTTACAGAGTTTTTACGCTCGCGCGAATTTCCGGAGAGCGGCGTAATGCATTGCTATTCGGGCTCGGTCGAGACGGCGGACATCTGTCTGAAGAAAAACTTGTATATTTCGTTCGGCGGCAAGCTGACGTACAGCAATTCGCGCAACTTAAGCGAGGTGGCAAAGCATGTACCGCTCGACAGGCTCATAGTCGAGACGGACGCGCCGTACCTGTCGCCTTCGCATTGTATAGGACAGATAAACTATCCCAAAAACGTAGCATACGTCCGCGACAAGATAGCCGAACTTCGCGGCATGGAAAAAGAAGAAATCGACAGAATCACCGTTGACAATACTAAAAGGCTGTTTTTCAAAATAGTATAAGTTATGCAAGCGGAAAATTTCGTATACTTGCTCGACGGCAAGGCGTATATCAATCTTACCAACCGTTGCTCCAACAGGTGCTCGTTTTGTATTCGCAATACGGGCGACGGCGTTGCGGGCAATACGCTGTGGCTGGCAAAAGAGCCTACTGCACAAGAGGTCATAGGCGCGTTTGAGAAAGTCAAGCCGTATCTCCAATCCGACGAAGTGGTGTTCTGCGGCTACGGCGAGCCTACCGACGCGCTTGACGTTTTGCTCGAGTGCGCCGAGTATTTTAAGTCCGAGGGCTATACTACGAGGCTTAACACCAACGGCCTGGGCAGCGCCGACAACGGGAAAAATATCGCGCCGTTACTAAAGGATTTCGACGTGGTGTCAATCTCGCTCAACGCGCCGACGGCGAAAAAATACAACGCGGTTACTAACTCTAAGTACGGCGACGGCGCGCTTGACCAAGTAGTAGATTTTGCGCGGCAGGTAAAGCGTGCGGGGATTAAGGCCGTATTTACGGTCGTAGACGTCATCGGCGACGAGGATATTGCCGCTTGCAAGAGATTAGCGGAAAACGAAGGGATAGAACTTCGCGTAAGACAATATATCTCCGATAATTACGAGTCAAATAAGGACTGAAAATTTATGCCTGATTTCTTAGTATATATTCTATATGTACTTACTGTCGCGGTGGTCGTCGTCCTGTCGATAAAGCTCGGCAAGTACGTCGATATCATCGACGCCAAGAGCAATATTTCGGGCGCGTTTATCGGCGGCGTTATGCTCGCCGCAGTGACAAGCCTGCCCGAGCTGTTCACGTCGCTTT
>JAFLVF010000076.1 GCA_022508425.1 Clostridiales bacterium
GCCACACAAGCAGTGAAGGCGTCTCTCATGTCCGCACCGGAAATCGCACCGGCGGCAGTGTATGTGTTGCGCTTCAGCTCTATTACGGCAAGGCGCGCAGGAAGCGTTATTTCCTCTATCAGCGTGCAATTGTAAAAAGCCTTTGCTTCTATGACAAGCGAGGGAGAAGTTGCCGTCGCCTTTTCAAACACCACATTCTTTAGGTTAGCGCAACCGGAGAACGCGCCCGATTCGATGCGCTCTACCGAAGTGGGTATTACTATCTCGGTTATGAGCGAGCCGGTGAACACACCGGAAGCGACAGCCGTTACGCCGTCGGGTATTCTATATGACCCGGACTTTGCCGCAGGCACAAGCATTATCTTGAGTACGGACGACGCGTCACCCGTGCCGTTGTCAAACAGCACGCCGTCTGCCGACCAGTACCTGGGATCTTTAGTGCCTTCCACTTTGTACACATTTACGTTGGTTAGCGCGGTGCAGCCCTCAAACGGGTTGATCGAGGATATTAGCGTTATGCTCTCGGGTATGTCTATTTGGACGAGCTTGTTGCACGCCGAGAATGCCGCCGCCTCAATTGTGGTTACGGGCAGGCCGTTGTACATAGAAGGTACGCGCACTTTGGTAACGCTGCTAATATTAGAGCCCTGCTCCACCGAATAGCTCTTGCCGTCGCCGAGCAGGTTGAATTTTAGCACGTCCTCAATCCAATAAGCATAAAGCGTTTTGTCGCCCGGTTCGTTCCAGGCACGGAGGCTGTTGCCGTCCTCGTCGGTGTACTGGATGCCGTAGCCGTTGGGGTTGGACCACCAACCGCCGAATATGCCGCCGGTCTCTTCGTTTACCGGTACTTCCAGCTTGTAATCTTTGGAATACGTTACGTCGCTGTAAGCCACTTTGCCGGTGCCGCCGTAGTATTCGTAGTTTACCTTGTACACATTGGGCGTGTAGTATGCGTAAAGCACCATCTCGCCCGCAGCGTTAAAGAATCTGTCGTGATATTTGCCGCCGTTGCTGTCCGCACCGTTCGGGGTGTTGTACCAGCCCTCAAACGTGTAGCCGACCTTGGTGGGCGTGGGAAGGTTGTTCAAGTCGCCTATCGCCTTGTACTCGTACCTGCCCACCTCGCTGCCGCCGCGGCTGTCAAGCGAAATCGCATAAGCAAACACGTCGGTTGATATTGCGTCCGTCGCGCTGTCGTCTGCGAGCACGGCGTTAACAGCAAGCGTGTTAAGCCCTGCCCTGCCAAGTGTTACTTTGTATTCGGTGCCGGTCACAGCTATAGCTGCGCCGTCGTTGACGGTTACTTCGTAGCCGACCGCTCCAAGCACTGGGTTCCAGCTGAGCGTGCCCGCCACGTACAAAAGCTCGCCGCTCATCTCGCCGTAGCGCGCCGTCATGTCGTCGCTCCAGGCCGACTTTTTGCCGCCGACGACGGAACGAACTTTAATCGTGTAGTCTGTGCCCTCATCCCATGTATAATCTTCAGAGGAAAGATCGAGCGAAACAGTGCCTGCCGCAACAGTCACCGTCTTGCTGCCAAGCGACACTTCGTACGAGGCATTTGCTACAGCGTTCCAAGAAAGCGTCATTCCGCTGAGCTTGACCGCCGCAGGAGTTGCGGGCACGGATTTGGCCGCGACATATTCTACCGCCGCAGGGCTGATGCAGCCGTTGGTCGCGGGATAAACCTTGACGGACAGCTTGCCGTTCTGCGCCGTATATTCCTTGAGCGAAACGCTCGTCTTGTTGCCTATAGAGTTGTATGCGCCGCCGGCGACCGAAACATAATATTCGGTTGCGCCCGCCACCTGAGGCCAGGACAAAAGCTGTTTGTCCGAATCGTAAGTAAAGCCGCGAATGGCATCCAGCATGTTCTTGTAGCTGTACTTGCGCGACACGGACGAAAGCTTTCCGCCCGCTACGGCCGTTACGGTAAACTCAATACCGTCGGCACGCATGTCGCAGTTGTGGAAGTTAAAGTATGTGCTGGTACCGTTGTCAAAGTTGTCATGGTTGTGATACGCATTGCCGCACTTGACTGTTACCAAATATTTTTCAGCGCCCTCAACCGCGTTGTAAACAAGCGTGGACTGACCCACAACCGTAAACAACGATACGCGACCGAGACTGCCCTTTACGTAGCGCCTTACCGTCGCTTCCGAATTGTTGGCCTGCACCGAAGCACGCGCCGTTACGGATACCTTATATTCGCCGTTGTCGGGCATGTTAACCGCAACGCTCGTTCCGGCAACCTCGCGTGTTGCGACGGTTCCGTCGGGCGACGTGATAGAAACAGTGTAGCCCGCTGCGGACGCTACGGTGTTCCATGTAGCCATGCCTTCGTTCAACGATACAAGCGGAGCCGCCAGCTTGCCGCCCGTCGTGGGTTTGTTCCATACCGCGTGGAAGGTTGTATTTTCTTTGAGCACAATCGAGCTGTCGTACTTGTAGGTAAGCTTGTCGGCGTCGCCGCTGTCAAGCGCGCTCACCCACCATCCGGCAAGCGTGCTGCCGTCGGGATTGCTCACTTCGGGGAAAATATAAATTTTGCCGCCCATCGTGGTCTGAGACGGTACCGGCTCCGCATTGGCATAGCCCAAATCAAAATCGACAACATATTCTTCTACATTAAATACATTGTCTACCCAATATGCAAACAGAGTTTTATTGGACGTTATGATATCGCTGTTAAACGCGAACGGGCTTGTATGCGCGTCGTCATTGTACCAGCCGATAAACGTCTTGCCTGCGTATGTAGGATTTTTAGGACGGGAAATCGTGCCGCCGTTGAGCACCTGCACCGAGTCAACCGCACTGCCGCCCATACTGTTGAACGTAACAGTGTACATCACCTGACGGTAAAACCGCTTGGACGCTCCGTTGTACGTGACGTATATCGCGTTTGTCTCCATCGAGCCGACCATAGTGCCGAGCGATTCCTCGGTAAACTTAAACGCAAGCTCCGTGCCGGATATAGTGTATGTTCCCACCCTGACCGACGAGGAAACAGTAAGCTCGAAAGCGCCAAGTCCGTCAAGTTTTAGTAATTCGTCGTCGTAGTAGTACACACCCTGCTCCGCCCCCGGCGTCGAGGGCTTGTTGTCGGGTGTGGGCTTGGACGGGTTGTTCGGCTTTTCGATTTTGCTACATGCTACTAACAATGCAGTAAACGTAGCCAACAATGCAAAAAGGAAAACTATCGCCGCTTTTTTGAGTCTATTCATTTCTTGCTTCACTCCTTCTAAGATTGTATCCTGTTATAAAAAAAGGCGACAAAAATCCAGTCGGACTTCTTTGTCACCTAATTTCCATATATATATTTGTGGTATAATATCATTATATGCACTTGTTTGTCAAGTAAAAAACAAACAATTTAAATAATTTTTTATTTTTTAGCTTACTACGTTTACTCCATCATGCCGGTCTTAAACAGCTCGCCAAACAGCGTTTTTTCAATGGGCTCGGCGGTTGACACGGACACAAAGTCGGCGCCACGCGAGGCGCAAAAGCTTTTTAGCTCTTGCTTGTAATCATGGAGCGCTTCGGCATACGCCTGCTGCATACCGCGAGTAATGCGCAGCTTCATGTTTCTCGGATCGGCAATGTCCTCTGATTCCAAATCTATAAGGTTGACCCTGCCGTCGTACAACGGGTCTATCTCCTCCGGCGTCATTACCTGAATGAGCAGCACCTGACGCTTTTTGTAAACAAGATAGTCTACTGCCTTTCTCCAGTCGTATTCCGTGAAGAAATCGGAAATGATAACGGCAAGCCCGTCGCCTGTTCCGCCGCCCTGCGACGAAGCTATCGCCTCGCCCAAATCGCACTCGCCGTCAAAGTGTAATTCTTCAAGCTCGCGAATGGTCTTAAAAAACGAGTTTTTACCCACAATCGTTCCGTACGGATTGTCGGCGATATTGCCTTTAACCAAATTAATGGACAGCTTGTCCATGTTGTGCACGGCAAGAAAGCCCAAAGCTGCGGCCACCCCCACAGAGTATGCCGCCTTGACCGGATTGTTTTTGCCCATAGATGCGGAACAGTCCAAGTATATCTGAACATGCATTTGCCGCTCATCGGTAAAAAGCTTTATAAAGTATTTCTCGAATCGGCTGTAAAGGTTCCAGTCGATGCGGCGAATGTCATCGCCGAGCATATATTCGCGGTAATCCGCAAATTCGACCGTCTGTCCGTATGTCCGAACAAGATGCTTGCCGCCGAAAAAGCCGGACAAGTCAGAATGAAGGTTTAACGCCAATGTCTCCAGCCGACCGAAAAAGTCATCATTTAAATAAGAGACTTTCATTATTTTTTAGCGGCTTTCCTTTTGGATTTTTTGGATTCTGTTTGCTCTTCCTCTTTGTTATCCGCTTCGGTCACGGTTTCCGACGCGTACGATGCCGTCTCGAATTCGCTAACGCTCTGTTCAAGGCTGCTCGCAGGAAGATTGAACTTTTTGACAAGCTCTGCCAAAATAAGATTGATAACTGTGTCCGGTGATACGCGCCCCGCTATCGCTTCAAAGTTCATCTTCATGCGGTGACGAAGCACGGGGTATGCCAGCGAATTTATGTCGCTGTACGCAACATTAAACCGACCGTTCATCAATGCCTTTACCTTGGCTGCGGATATAAGCGCCTGCCCTGCTCGAGGACTGGCGCCTAAGCGCACGTACTTTTTGGCAGCCTCGGACGCGCACTCGCTGTCCGGATGCGTTGCCGAGCACAGCGTCATAGCATAACGCATAACGTCGGTCGCCACAGGAATCTGATTGGCTGTCGCACGCATCTGAAGAAGCTCCTCTCCCGAGCATGCGGCTTCCGCGACCTCCGCCATTGTCTTTTGCGTAAGATCTACTATCTGCATAAGCTCGTCCAATCCCGGATTGGGCACCAAAAGCTTGAACATAAAGCGGTCCATCTGCGCTTCGGGCAACGGATATGTGCCGTCCTGCTCGATGGGGTTTTGCGTCGCCAAAACAAAGAACGGCTCGTTAAGCTTGCGCGATACACCCATAACTGTAACAGTGTGCTCCTGCATGGCCTCAAGCAACGCAGACTGCGTCTTGGGTGTGGCACGGTTAATCTCGTCCGCAAGTATTATATTGCTGAATACCGGACCGGGCTGAAATTGGAACGTGGAATTACCCTTTTCGTCTTTGACGATTATATTGGTTCCGGTAACGTCGGCAGGCATGAGGTCGGGCGTAAACTGAATTCGCGAAAACGGCATATTGAAAACACGCCCCAAAGACCTGACAAGACGAGTCTTGCCTACGCCCGGAACACCCTCCAACAGAACATTACCGCCGGCAATCATCGCTATGATTGTTCCTTCCACTACAGGCTTTTGCCCTATGACGTCGCGACTGACCTGCTGAAATATGTTTTTACACTGCGCACTGAACTTTGTTATGTTTTCCTCTGTTACTGCCATGATATTGATACCTCTTGTATAGAATAATTATAAATGACTTAAGCGAAGTCAAAAAGCACGCTAAAACCAGTTATATATTTTGGGTAGTATACACCTTTTTATACAATTTGTCAAATGTATTGACCAACAATAATAGGCTTAATGCAGCAGCAATAACAAATCAAACAATGCCCTCATTGCAGATACACAGCAAATGTATTTATGTAAAACCCTCTGACTATATTGTGTGGAAAAATAGGTTGATTAGTGGTTGCTGTAGACTATGATCTTGTCGGTCGGTTCCAGTTCTACGCGGATTTTGCTTTGGTTGCCGGAGAACAGCACCATCTCCCCGCCCTTTTTGACATAGCCGAGCACAAGCGTGTGGTTGCGCTCCTCGGGCGGAAGATCGAGCCCTGCCGCCGCATCGTAAACGGCGCGAATGAGCTCTGCGGCGGTGCACGGCGCAGGCAATTCATCAAAGTATCTATTTACCTTTTTGGCGTAAATCTCCTTGCTCTCGTACTTAGTGGCGTCGGCGCTGTCGTATGACAAAATATCGTTGTAGAAGTTGAACAGCACGTCCTTTTCGCCGAGCTGAGTGATCATCTTGCTTATGTAACGATTGCTTATGACGACGTTGTTTACGCTGTAGCTTTTTACTATATCGTAATGCTTGGGATTGATTATCTCGACGATTACGTCTATCCGCCCCTCGTCAAACTCCGGATCGGCGAGTTTTTTGCGGTGGATGATATCGCTTACATATATGAGGTTCGCTATTGCCGCGGAGTCGATATCCTCGTTGGGCACGGTGTCGTCGGACAGGATAAGCACGCTGGTGTCCGTCTCGTTCCCGTCGATAAACTTTTCTATAGTGTCGCACACTACCTGCTTGTCGTAAATATCCGCCTCGACGGTTTGAGTCACGTACGGATACGCCCTATAAAAGTCCATCTTTTCAAGATGCGCCTTGTCGTCGATGACCATGATATTCATGATCTCCCTACCGCTCTTATCGTTCCACTCGGCGCGGAACCCGTCAAACCCTTCCATTATGTCCTTGATCTTGCTATTGTGTCCGAGAATAATAACATTCTTTTGCTCGAGCCAGTAGTTTTTATTGAGCTTGACCTTATATTTGCTATGTGGTATATCGCTCAGCTTG
>JAFLVF010000077.1 GCA_022508425.1 Clostridiales bacterium
GAGGTATTCAAATACCCGAGAAAGGGCGCTTACGCCACGCAGGACGGTAGGCTTACTCTTTATGCCAAGGTGCGCGACACGTACAAGTCCCAAACCGAGAGGGGCTGGGCGGCCATACCTTTCTATGTAAACGTCGATCCCGAAAACGTTACGGTAAAGGCGCACGACAGCCGAAACGGTATAGAACTGTATGCCGACGACGACTCGACAAACATCTACAACAATTTCTACGTAGGACTTTCTTCTACGGACGACATAACGCAAACACCGTCCGAGAATAATATATACAATCCCAACGGCGATAATATTTATACGGCTATGCTTAAACAGCCGCTTAGGCTTCCCAACGCGTCCGGTGCGGCTATGGAGCCTGTGGTTTTATATGCCAAAGATTTGTTCGAAGGTCTTAACACGACGTTAAACGCCAAGCTGGGGCGCGAGTATGACGACGCTATATTCTCGCTCGACGTGTCTAAGATTATGCCGTCGGATAAGACCAGAAACTTCCGCGTCGTGGAGTATGACAATTTGGTTGCAAACCCCGGTTTGCCCGACTCGGTGTTCTACAAAAAGGACGGCACGCGCATACTCAACGCGTTCAGACAACTCACGTTCGAGGGCGTAAACTCCGACGCGTCCTATTTGGTGCTTCCTGCGACCGTTTATGTAATAGAAAATAATGCGGCGGGCGGAAATAATTACGAGTTCCCGTACACAAACGCATTTACGATTGAAATTGTAATCAAGGTTGACAACACTCGTCCGAGGCTGAGAACCGCGCTCGACAACGGCGAAAATCCGATAGATCCGCCCGTTGTAGAACTCGACGCGCTCAAAACCGAAACCGTCGATCTGAACAAGCTGTTTATAGACGACGACAACGCAAAAATAGACGCGGCGTCGCACAAAATAGCCGAGGTAAAGGTCGCGGAAGAGGAATATATTCAGCTTGACAAGTACGGCAACGTAAAATCCGCGGTCAATAGTTATATTGACGGCGAGGGTTCGACGTACACGGCGGCGTATTACAACCTATTTGACGGAACGGACAGCAATCTGCCGTCGGCTGCAGTAATGGCTAATGCGCTCACTTCGGGCGTGCTTCACGTCGAGGGTGACGCTTACTCAACCGGCTTCCAGAGATGGTATATAAGCCAGAGTATGTCGTCCGGAAACGCCTTTGTGCAGTATTCGTTTAGTAACGCGACGCTCACGCTTACCGGACTTCGCGCCACATATCCGCTGTACAAATCTGCGCGAAGCGGATACAAGACTATAATCTCCGGCTCTACCAAAGCCGCTATTACGCAAGATGACACGGAAGCGGATAAGGCCGCTAACGCAGGCGATTTCTACATTCTTGTAAGACTAATCGACTACAACGACACGTCCGATATGGGAATTTGGCTTCCTATCGGAATAAGGGTCAAAAACACGGCGCCCACCGACGTCTCGACGGAGAGAAATCAACCGGGCGCAAGCGAACTTCCCACCGCGGAAGGCGACGTAGGCGCGGAGTTCTACTTCACGCCTATGGGAATTACGTACAACCGCTCGTTTATACCGCTCGGCAAGTACGAAAATTCGGAAGGCAGGCTCGACGATACGAAACTCAGAGCGCTCGGCTCGGATGTTGACAACTTCTACACCGAAAGCGCCGATATGCTGTATAACGGCGTACTTAACGAGCTCTTAACCGCCAAATCCACCGCGGACGAAGTAATGCGCGTCGGCGACGAGCAGGGGCGCAGTAACGAGCTGTATTATACGGTAACCGAAATTCCGATCTATATTCCCAAAACGTATTTCGGTACCGGCTCGAACAAAGCGAGGCTTGCTCTTTCCGATTACGAAGGCAAGGACGCGGGCACCGCTTATGCCGGTGCAAGCAAATTTGCGGCTGACTACGTCGCAATCCGCGGATATAAAATAACGCTTAATGGCTGGACGCACAACAGGTATCTGTTCGCGCCCGTAACGCTTGTCGACAGCGCGGGCGATGAAGTCAACGTCGACATAGCCGTAAAGGTAAACAACAGCACGCCCACGGGTTTAAAGGCGAATGAGGCGGATAAGTCCGAGTACTATGTTTCCGAGTATAGTTACACCAATTCGGCTACCGGCGTATCGTCGTCCGCAAAGTACGACGCAACCGGCGAAGTACCCACGATTACATATAATATTCCTATCGGTTCGTCTGTAATCGTAACTCCTTACGACATTTTGACCGACGTGAATATGACCGACTTCGGCGTAAAATATCCTACGGTAGAAGTTAACGGCGACGGCGGTCCCAAGCAGAAAAACGTAGGCTTTACGCTAAACGGAATTCGCGGAATATATGACGACGGCACACTGACTGTCAACAGTTCCGTAGTAAAGGGCGGTACAGGCGTATTCTACGGCATGGCAAACGAGGACAACGCGATAAGCGGCGGGTTCGATTACAGCAGTGCAGAGTATATGAATGCGCTAAAGCCTACACTCGACGGCATAACAGCCACGAGAAACATTGCCGCAGTTTCAATGTACAACACATTCGACGCGGCAAGCGCCGTGGATTACGACTCCGTCGGTATCGACGGGCTTTACTTCGAACGTACCGACGACGCGAGCCATTTGGACGGATTTACATTCAATCCGTACTCTGCGTCGTCCGCTTCGCGCAACAGCTTTTCAACGCCGACAATAACCAACGGAACTTACGTATCGAGAAGCTTCGGCAGCAAGCTGGTTTTCCCGTCCGGATTCTTTGACGACGAACCGAATAGCGTAAGCTACGGCATAGACTTTATAATTTTAACGGGCGTTACACGTACTCCCGCAAACAACGCCGCCGAATACACAATGACGGTGCGCGACCGCACGGGTGCAAGCGCTACGGGCGCGGCGTCGGGCATTAAGACGTTCAAAATAAAAGTAAACGTCGTAAACAGCACGCCTACGCTTCGCGATGACGCGAGACCGATTACGCTCAAAACGTCGGTATCCACGGCAGGCGAGTACACAATACGCGAGATAGAAGCGGAAAAAATTCTCGTAGATAACGAAAACGATAAGGTTTCTTTCCACACGAGTGGATATAAGGTAATTGACTCTCAAGACAGAGAGAACGACGGTTTAATAGGCAATCGCCGCTATCTAGGCAGCTATGTGGACGTTTCGATTACCGAAACGACAATAAAGGTCACGGCGCTTAACTCCTCTCAAAACATAGAGGGGCTGTATCTCGAATTTAAAGCGACGGACGGCAGAGACTCCGACAAGCTTTCCGTGCTTAGACTGCGAATAGAGGTGTTTAACTCGGCGCCTACGGCAAATGTCGGCGGCACTGACGGCTTTGATACGCAGTACGTAACCTCGGGCAGCAGTATTCACCGCATAGACAATATGTGGACTGTAAGCTCGACCACGCAGAGCGATCAGAAGATGTCCCGCTACTTCGCGTCGGGCGAGGCCGCGGTTGAAGCGATCAAGCAAAATATCGGTGCAAACAGCACGCAGATAAAGCGTATTATCAACGATACCGACGCTTTGCAGGGCGTAGTTCTTTCGCCTCGCGTCGAAGCGGGTGCCGATATGGACGGCGGAAGTTCCATTCAGCCCGACAGCGGAGAATTAAGAAAATACATAAATGCGCCGGCAGGCACAGACGATTACTCTAAGTACGTTCCGTATGCTACGGAAGTAATTTCCTCTACTGTCGGAACGGGCAATTATCCGATTGCCGTCAAGATCAGCTTTACCGATGTTAAGGGCGATCCAATCTATACCGACACCCCGGGCAATTACGCGTCCTTCGACGTAGTTTATTTTGTCGATACCGACGGTAACGGAACAAAAGAGACTTATTACGCAAGCGCGCTGAGAAGCTCCGACCCCGAATTCGGTAAGGCAAGCTTCCTTAACGAAAAGCACGAATACTTCTTCGACGATAAGGGTAGGTGGACGGTAACCGATTGGGCTGTCGAAATTAGGCCCGTAGGTGCGTTCCCGCTCAAAAAGTACTTTACAATCGATATAAAAATGCGCGACGAAGTAAAGTACGGCGGCGACAGCGCCGGCTTTAGCAAGGTTTCCGACTACGAGTATATCAAGACCGACGATAATCCCGACGAGGCCGCCGGTACCGTGCTAAGGGATTCGGCGACAAACGGATTTGCTCAAATAGCGTATCACCTCAATATCAGAGAAACGGGTATCGTAACTTACGATTACTACGACCGCTTTGACGGACTTTATACCGTTACGGATATTCAAGATCCCACCAAGAGCTATATTCCCACCTATGACGGCGATTCGGTGGGCAGTACGTATCCCTCCGGACAGAAGGCTCTCTATTATACCGAGTCCACCGATTCGGTCGGCTCATACGTAAATGCGATTGAGGCCAGGGACTATTCGGACAATACCAACATAATAAAACGCCGTCAATCCGGAACTTCCGACGGTACACCTGCCGGAGTAAACTCGGGTGCGGAATACACGGGCAGCAATTCCGAAGCCGAGCTTAAAGGCGCGTTTAGATACAGCCACACAATAGAAGTACCGGATACAGGCGTTACCTATATCCCTATGAGCTACTTTGCGCTCAACTCTTCGGTTATAAGAAGCTTCGGTACCACCGTAAGCGACTTCGGTCCCGTGTACGATACCAATGTATATGTTGCGTACAATGTCGCTACTCCTTACGACCGCAGTATCTTTGCTCAATTCCAGGAAGCAATAACAATATCGGACGGCGTAAACACATATAGAGGCAGTGGCAATCAGAGCGCAGGTATTTTACCGCTTTCGCAAAACCCGTATGTGCAAATAAACGCCTACGACGCCACAAATTCCAATAACGTTCTCGATAGCGGCTCCACCGGGTATGCGGCATACCAAGAATCGTTAAACAGCGCCTACTTCAACAAAAATATTGCAATCAACACCTACACCAATGACAGTACTCGCGGATACATTCCCATTCAACAGCTGTTTAAGGACGGTACGGGTGGCTATGTAACAGGCGGTAACAACCCCAACTTAAACAATATTGTAGGAGAAGAAGGAAGAATTTTGCATCTGCTTGACCAGCAGACAAAGCTACAGGAGCATTTGTTCGGCATTTCTCTGCAAAAATCGACGACATCCGGACAAAAGCTGTCCAGGTACAAAACTTCGGATATCACCGTTACCATAGACGTAGCGTGGTGTTCGCTTTCGGACGACGGCAGAACGGTTTCGGCCGGCAGTCAGTCGGAAGATGACGATGACGACGAGACGGCCGACGGACAAACCGCAAGGGTAAGCTTTAATCTCCATATCGGAAACAGCAAGCTTACGCTCGACGGCAGTACGGACAACAATGCCGACACGGACGTCAGATTCGACAAAGACGGCAACTACTACTATACCGAAGCCAGAATGAAAAACGGCGACAACCGTTTCGAAATCGGTCTTGTCAAAAAGGGCACGACAAGCGGCTCCGAAGACGGTGCGCCCAACAAAGTTATCAAGTATGTTGATTCCGACGCATTTGACTCGGCGCAGTTCTCGATTGAATCTACATACAAACTCGGCAATTGGAGCACTGCGTCGTCATACACGCGCGTTTTGGAACTGTCCGGTCAGGAGTTTAAAAATACCAACTCCGACTCTCACGCGCAAAAGTCCATGCTCAACTACTTCGGTCAAGACGCAAGCAAGTCCCTGGATTCTGCAAGTATCGGAAGTATCACGTCCGTATTCCAACCTAACGGCGGTATTTACGGTACAAACCTCGGAACGAGCGGTAGCGGCAGAGAGGGTTACAGCAGATACTTCGGTCTCTCGCTTTCGGAGGACGCCACAAAGCTGTACATAACTCCTTACGCAAAAACGATTATAAACCCTGACGTCTATAACGACGCAAAGGGCTATGCCTATCAATCGGCAGTAAAGAGTCTGTACGATGCGCGCGGACTTGTTCCGCAGTTCGACGACAGAGGATCGGTCGTTTCGGCGTACTATCCGCTTAAGATACTCGTTTACGACGATTGCGGCGACGGTTGGGCAGAGGCGTCTTACGTTGCGCTCGAAGTTCGCGTATACGTAGAAAATTCCGCGCCCACGTTTACAAAAACTCTGCTCGACGATTACAATCCCGACAATCCCGACGACCCGTCCAAACATCCGGGCGATAAGGTTATAAACGTTTCGCTTGCCGTAGACGATACGTATCAATTTAACCTGCGCGACGTTATTCAGGACGCCGACCTATTAAAGGACGACTACGGCAACTGGGCGTGGAAGGGCTATTATCTCGACACCGTCAATGCAAACGCGCAAAGTTCGGGGCCCAACCAATACGAGTGGATGCTAAAAGCCGATTCGGGCGACTATCTTGCTTCTCCCTTTGCTATGGAAGGGTATCTTAACTCCGGCAACACTCAGTTGATTGACGGCCGTGCAAAGTTCAGCGACTATAACGCCCCCAAGAGCTCGCAGAGTGATATAATAATGTACATGCCGTACGTTACGAGCGGAGGCAACAATACTCTTACGGCAGACAGCATTCCGTTGGACAACTCCGT
>JAFLVF010000078.1 GCA_022508425.1 Clostridiales bacterium
ATCCTTTAACGGCGCCGCCCGTAACACCGGCGACATAGTATTTTTGCAGGAACATGAACAACAAAGTTACCGGCAGAGCAACGACAACACCGCCTGCGCAGAATGTCGTGTAGTATCTGCCTACGTTGGTCTCGCCTATCAACCATTGCAATCCCGTTGCTACGTTGAAGCCGAGCGGATCGTTGTGCGACATAATTCTCGCCATAACGAAGTCACCCCACGGTCCCATAAAGCCCATAAGTATGGTGTATATGATTATCGGTTTGCTCATGGGGATGATTATCTTGTAGAAAATCTGGAACTTGGTCGCTCCGTCCACCATTGCCGCTTCGTCGAGCGAATGCGATATCGTGTCGAAGAAGCCCTTGCAGACGTAGTAGCCCATACCGGCGCTCGCGACGTACAGTATCGCCAAACCGAAAGGCGCTTTGCTGTTGGTAAGACCCCAACCGCTCATGAGCGTGTAAAGCAATATGAGCGTCAAGAATCCGGGGAACATTCCGAGCACAAGCATGAAATTCATGAGGAACTTTCTGCCCTTAAACCTGTTGCGTGACAGCGCATAGCTCATCGCGAGGATGAATATTGTCTGCACTACCGCACAGAAAAGACCCATCAGGAACGTGCTCAAGAACCACCTCGGGAATTCCGTCTCTTTAAACAGCCTGATATAGTTGTCGAAGCCCCATTGCTTGGGAACAATGTATCCGGCAAGACCGGTGCTTTCCACGCGGAAGGACTCGAACACTATGAACACGAAGGGCGCCAGCCAAATGACAGCCATTATCGCAAGAACGATATGTATAATCGTGTTGGCGATTCTACGCTTCTTCGTTTGCGACATGTGCGTCTTTTTCTCGGCGGCTTCCTCCTTGACGGAGCGCTCGTGGTGGATTTGCGACGCTTCTTGCTGTTGCACAAATTCCTCAATGCCGGAAGTATCGAACTCGACGTCCTCGTTGTATTCCGTAACGTGAGCATCTATATCAAGATCGAATTCGACAACACCCATTTCTTCTTGCTCTAAGATATCGTTCATCATGAGAAATCGTCCTCCCTTCTGGTCGACGGCATAATCGTAAATACGATTAGCGAAAGCACGGATACGACTACGAAAATCAGTATTCCGATGACGGACGCGAACTTGTAGTTGGACTCGCCTTCCATCGTCATGCCGAACAACCAAGTGATTAGAATTGTGGTATCGCCCGCTATGTAACCTCCGACGTCACCCCATACCGAGTTGGCGGGTCCGCCCTGCGTCAGCAGATAAATGACGTTGAAGTTGTTGATGTTGCTTACAAAGCTCGTCAGCAAATACGGACCTGTGACGAACAGCATGTACGGCAACGTAATCTTAGCAAACTGCTGGAATGCGTTGGCACCGTCTATGCGCGCCGATTCGTACAAGTCGGCGGGAATGTTCATCAAGATACCAGTCGTAATCAGCATCAGGTACGGAATACCTACCCAAATATTGACGACGATAACCATGACCTTGGCGAGCGTGCCGTTGCCCCAGAACTTGATGGGGTTCTTGATAAGCCCTATCTTCATCAGTGCGGCATTGACAATACCGTTTTCGGCGAACAGATTGGATATGTACAGCAGCGAAATGAACTGCGGCACCGCTATCGTCAATACGAAGATCGTGCGCCAGAACTTCTTGATCTGTATGCCTTTCTTGTTGATCATGATAGCGACGAGCATGCCGAGGAAGTAACAGCTGAACGTCGCAAACAGCGCCCATATCAGCGTCCAAGACAGTATCTCGCCGAACGCCACCTGCATTCCGGAGCCGAATGTCACCACCTGATTGAAGTTTTCCCACCCAACCCAGGTAAACAGATTGGATACGCCGTTGTGGTCGCCGTCGTAATTGGTGAACGCGACCAATACCATGAACACTATGGGCAACAGCGTGAACATCACAATGCCGGCGACGGGAAGCGCCAAAAGAGTCTTGTGAAAATCGTTGTCGAGTATGGACTGCAAATCCTCTTTGGACGTCTTGACCTTCTTGCCCGAGCGAGTGATTTCGTCACAGATACGGCATTGCTTGACGTTTAGCCGCCAAGTATAGACAAACGCGAAGATAAAGAATATCGCAAGCAGTCCGTACAGAAGTATTTTGAACGAATTGTCGCCGGCGATAGTTTTTTCTATCTCGCCCATGCCGAACGCATCGGGAACTTTTACCGTCGTCTGCTGCACCGTGCCAAGCGTTCCGAACTTAGACAACCAGTACGCGCCCGACAGTATCATGTATACGATAAAGACCGCCTCGAGCAATAGGAATATCGCGCCTCGTAACCACTGCTTGTGGAAGAAACTGCCGAATCCCATTACGAGGAAGGACACCCTGGTAGACCAGCTGCCGTTTTTGAATGTGTACCAAATGTCGACGAAGTTGTCTTTTATCTTGATGCCGAGCGTCTTGAACGCCTTGCCCAGCTTCTTGAATTTGTCGGCAAACCAGTGCGGTATTGCGCAAAAGAAGCATTTCAGCTTGTAGACAAACTTCTGCCACTTGGTAAGCTTAAGATAAGCAAGAGAATCCAAATATGTCATTCTCAACCTCCTTATATCTCCTAAGTAAGTAGCAATAATTCAGTCAACAACTTTAGCGGTGTTTATTATTCGATTACTTCCGCTTTCTTCATCTTGTCCAGCTTGCCCGCATACGTTTCGAGCGCGGTCTTAATGCTGGCGTCGGTCTTTGCTTCCTTGATTTCGTTTGACATAGCTTCGACCGCAGTCCACCAGCTCGTCGGATACTGTCCCTGAGGCACGGTCGCCGTTTCTTTCAGAATGTTGAGAACGGGATCGTTTTTGACATCGTCTTTTTCCTGCGCCGCTTTTACGGTCGGGCCCCATCCGAATTTGTTAAACCGCTCCATCTGGGCGTCCTCGCTTGTCAGGTAATTCGCAAGGATGGAAAGCGCCGATGCCTTGGTGTCATTTCCGGGCTGAGGTGATACGCCCATCAGTTTGCAACCCAAGTATGACGCAAGCTGATAGTCTTTGCCGTCGACGGTGAATTTGGGAAGCTTGGCAATGCCGAGATTTTCTTTCAAATAGAGCTTTGCGTCGTTGTAATCCCAAATACCGCTGACAACGGCGGCGGCAGGCGTACCTGCGGTAAAGTCCGCAGCCTTGCCGAATTCCAAGTAGCGACCGGACTGGAGGACCTTTTGCATTCCTTTTGCCGCAATCATTCCTTTGTCGGAATTAAAGTCGTCCTCATAGGCTTCAAATTTTCCGTCACTGTTGACAGTCCATTCGGACTTAGCCCCCGCGCCGTAGAAGAAGGACGCCGCATACCAACCTGTATTAAGCGCAAAGCTGAAATACCTGTTGTTGTCCTCACAATACTTAACTATCTTTTCCACGGAATCGACATCCTCGGGATTGGGGAAGCAACGCTTGTCGTAATACAGGAAATATCCGTTATCCTCTGTCATAGGATATGCGTAAACCGTATTACCTACGGTCGCCGCTTTGACGGCGTTTTCCGAATGCGTGGTCCTGATCTGATCCTCGATGACGCTGCTGGGTGTGGCAAGTGCGCCGTTTGCGACAAGGCGCGCGATAGTGTCTTGCGCGAAGCAGAAAATCTCGGGTGCGGTGTCAAGAGACTGAAGTACGTCGCCCGCCGCCTTGCTCTCGGTCATCTCATTGACGCGAGCGTTAAACCAAATGCTGTACGGATTGGTTTTGTTGAAGTCTTTGATGAGATCTTCTGTTACGGTCTTGGTGTTCTCACCCACCCACATGGTGATATCGTAGGTGTACTTAGCGCCGTTACTCTCATCCTCTCCGCTTTTCTTCTCACCGCAAGCGACAAGACCCGCCATGCTGCCGGTAATCATCACCGCGCTGAGTAATGTTGCAATAAGCTTTTTCATAATTTTCACTCCTTGATTAAATTTTTATATTAAACCTTTGTGGTATTAACACCTATTTTTTGAGACGAAATTCGTCAAATGCGGGAAGCTTTCTCCCTTTGTAATCGAACAGACACTGATTCGCCCATTCGTTGCGCGTGGACTTGATCTCGGTTGCTCCGGTGTAGCGCTGTGCCTCCTCCGACGACCAGCATATTCCGTCGCCCGGTATCCACAGCGGCTCCCACCAGTACACCGCTTCCACGCCGTGCTTTTCGGCGAGCGGCAAAATATCTCTTACGAACTTCGCTTGGCCGTCCGGTGTGAGCGGATAGTCCTTTACAAACCCCATTCCGTCCACAACGGTAGCGTCTATAACGAGGTGCGCCCCGCCGTGCGCGCTCTTAATATAGTCTTCAAGCGTAAAACCGTAGCCTACCTCGACAATCATCAACCGTTTTCCGAACTTCTTGCAGTTGTCGACGTTTGCAAAAAACTGCTCAAACGTGCCGTGCCAGTACGGATAGTACGAAAAGCCGATTATGTCGTAATCTATATCCGTCATGTTCGAATAGAACTCGTTGTAAAGGTCCTGATCGTAACTGCGCTCGAGATGCAGTATGAGCGCCGCTTCGGGCAACACCTCGCGGCATGCCTTGACGCCCGATTTTATCAGCGTGCGCAAGCTCTCGTAATTGGTGCGAGGAGTCTGCTCCTCGCCTAACTTGCCTATCGGCCACAGCATGCCGTTGGTTATCTCGTTGCCTACTTGAATATACTTGATGTCTATGCCGTTTCCCTTAGCCGCAATCAACATCGATTTTGTGTACTCGTACACCTTGTCGGCAAGTCCGTTTAGATCGAGCCCCACCCACGATTTGGGTATTGTCTGCTTGCCCGGATCGCACCAGAAATCGGAATAGTGGAAATCAAGCATAACCGAAAAACCCTTGCTCATTGCGAGTTTGGCAAGACGAATGAAGTTGTCGAAATCGCAGGTGCCGCCGAGGTACGGATTGCCGCTCTCGTCGTACGGGTCTACCCACAGACGAATGCGCATGCAATCGACGCCGTTAGCGCGAAGCATATCGAGCGGCGCTACCTCCTTGTCACCGTCGTAGTACTTAGCACCGCGATCGAGTTCTTCAAAGTATGTAGATACGTCTATACCGAGTTTCATAGCTCTCCTATTGTTGTCCTCTCTTGTGCATAACGAATTTCGGCGGAGCGTTGTCCTCTCCGAAATCGACTACGCGCATCTTCAGCCTGCCGTAGCGGTAACGCGCCTGCTCGTTGAGCTTCTCTACGTCCGACTCCGTGCCGTGAAAGCAACAGCGCAGGCAGTAATATTCCTTTTTCTCGCTGTCGTAGAACATGTCGATATCTATATCGCGCATAAAGCACGACGGACAACGGAAATTCAATTTGCCTTTCGAAGATTGAGCCACGTTGTGACGCCTCCTTTTTGCAAATTCTTCTTAATACCGATATGGTACACCGGCGAGAATGCTATGCCCTCGCTTACGCTAAGCTCGTCAACGTCGCCGCCCATTTCGATCTTTGTCATCACGTCGGGGATATCGACGTACGCTACGAGCGGCTTATCTACCTGTTTAGCAACAATGCTCTTGCCGAGATAGCCGAACTTCATGCTTTGCTCCCCGACTCCGAGCGTCAGCTTGGTCATGTCAGCTTGGTACTCGGTCGTTCCGAATGCGCCGGTAAAGTACTCCTCTATCGTCACGGTCTCGCCGTGCAAATCGCTGAGTATTTCGCGAGTTGTCACCACTCTTCCCGACTTCTCAAATACAAAGATCGATCTTATGACGATATCCATGCCGCCGAGAGTGACCGTCACAGGATTTGCGGTGAGCTTGACGCCGTCGGCCGTCTTTTCGAACGACGCCATTGTCCTGCACAGACAAAGATCGGCGCTCTCGCCTTTATAGCTTACCTTGCACGACTTAATCGTGCCTGCGCCCGCGTAGTGCGTAAAGTAACCGGCGCGGTAATTTATCTGAATAAGGTACGGATAGGACGCGTCGTACACGTTGTCGGTGCCTATGCCCGTCTTTTGCGGGATGCGCGCGACGTACGGTCGAAGATCGACCATAGCTCCGCCCTGATTGAAGTCGAGGCACAGCCGCTTGGTCGGATCGGCAAGCCAGAAATACTGCTTGTCACTGCCGTACAGTATATCCTTCCACAGTGCGCACTCGGGCGTAGAATAATCGGTATGGCGCTCGCGGTAGTAGTCGGCAAACTCCGCCATGGTCAGGTCGACAAGCTTACCTTCCTTTTTGAGATTGCCGTAATACTTCATGCCGTCCTCGTACGACTTGGCGAGAAGCTCGTACGGCGCCTCCCATCTGCCCGCTTTGTTCAGCCAGCCGGGCCCTACGAACATCATGTTGTACGAATAGCCGTCGTTGTACTTTTCCAAATGCCGATATTGGTCGATTAGATTGTAAAGGTACGGATACTCGATGGAACCGTTATCGTTGTAGTAGATCATGCCGCGCAGTACGTTTTGCGGATGTGTGCCGAAGTTACTGCCGTTGCCGTCGAAGCACGCCATAAGGTCGCGCGACAGGTGCG
>JAFLVF010000079.1 GCA_022508425.1 Clostridiales bacterium
CCAAGGGCGGCGCGAAGCCTGACGAACTATTCGCGCGATATATACGCCGTCAGAGTTCGTAGCCTTTCTTGGCAGACAACCCATTCTGCCTATCGTAATTCTCTTTGTTCTTCTTTATGTAGATATCGAATAGCTCGTCGGCGGTAAGGCCTGCGTCTATGCACATTCCGAGGAAGAAATGCAGGACGTCGACGATTTCTTCTTTGAGCTTGGCGTCGTCTATCTCGCCGTAGTTCTTCCACCATTTGTATTGCGCCTCTTCGAGCACCTCGCTGAGCTCTACCGTAAGGGCCTGCGCTTTCTTGCACACCCACTCCCCGCGCGAATAATTGAGATTGCGCTTTTCGCGTATGTAGCCGTCGAGGGCGGTCTGCATTTTGAATAATGTATCAAGCTTATCTTCTTTCGCTTCGACTTCTTTTGTAATTTCTTTATTCATTGTCATGATCTCCTAATTATAATCGTTTTGAAAACTTTTCCAATCAAAGAAACGACGGGAAGAGCGACTGACGGCGTAGACACACGCGAGAGCAGGAAGTCCGAGGACCGACCGGCGGGAGTTTAGTTAGACCTAAATGACCGAGGACGGTCCGACGGCTGACGAACTATCGCGCGATGGATACGCCTGTCAAAAATCCAACTTTGTTTGTTTACCGACATATACAGTGGCGGGGGTTCCGCCGAATATCCGCCGCGCCATTTCGTTGATATCGTCACGCGTAACGCGCTCTATCCTACTCAATAGCTTGTCGAGGTCGTAATCCTCTTGAACGAGCGTTCTGCGGCGAAGCAGAGACAGCATGTAGTTCATCGGGTTTTCCTTGCCGAACAGCGCCGTCACCTTCAACTGCATTTTAGCCTTGTCTGTTTCTTCTTGAGTGACGCCGTCGCGCGCTATGCGCGCTATTTCGTCGTTTATCGCGTCGATACATGCTTTGGCGTTTGGAGCATTGACGTTGGCGCACACTGTAAATTCACCGCAAGTCTTGCCCATGCGCGGCGAAGTGTAAACGCTGTAACACAAGCCCATTTTCTCGCGTATGCGCTGGAACAGCCTCGAGCTCATGCCCGTGCCGAGTATGCAATCGAGCGCTGATTCCACCGCGGTATCATCATCGCCCACCTTGAGTCCGGGATACGCGATGGAAATTTCGGACTGCTCGTAGTCGTGAATATATGTCGCGTTGTTGGAAACAAAAATCTGCTTTTCGTACGTCGGCGAAGGTTTGTATTCGGCGGCAACCAGCTCGCCCAAATACTCTTCGACCAAACCCTCCGCCTGCGCTACCGTGATGTTGCCGACAAACGCTACGACGGTATTGGCAGGAACATATGCGCTCTGTTTATACTCCGAGATATCGGATAGCGAGAAACGCGAGACGTTCTCTTTGGTGCCGATTATCTCCATGCCGAGAGAGCCTGAGTACACCGTGCGGTACAATAAATCGTAGCACACGCCGTCGGGCTCGTCGCGGCTCATATTGATTTCTTCGATTATGACCTTGCGCTCGCGGTCGAGCTCGGTTTTGTCAAACATGGAATGAATGAAAAGGTCGGCAAGCACGTCGAAGCACTCTCTCGCCTTCTCGTCAATCGACTTGAAGTAATAGCAGGTGTATTCCTTGCCTGTAAAGGCGTTGGAGCTGGCGCCCGCCGCGTCGAACGCGCGCGCTATCTCTTCGGCACTGCGCTTGTGCGTACCCTTGAACTGCATGTGCTCGATAAAGTGCGAAATGCCGTTGTTAGCGGGCGTTTCGTAAGCACTGCCCGCACCCACCATTATTCCGGCAGTCACCGATCTGAGGCCGGGATTGCTGTCGACGACGAGCGTCAATCCGTTGTCGTAAATCTTTGTTGTCATGTCTCTCCGTTTTTCAAGTGATATTGCTTATTACTGTGAACTCTGTATTACCGTGCTTACGGGCGATATCGTAAGACCTGCGGCTATTACAGCTATGATAATGCGCTCGAGCGCCTTTACCGTGCTGTCCGTGGGGTGCATAAGTATGAGGTCGCCGCCTTTGATGTTCTTGACGGCGCGGCGGAATATGAGATCGGCGTCGTGGTCGCGCCAGTCTATCGTGTCGCGCGTCCACATAATCGTTTTGTAGCCGAGCTCCGCCGCCGCATTGAGCGTCGTGTCGCCGAACGAGCCGCTCGGCGGCGCGAATAGCGTCATGTCTACACCGATAGCGTCCTTTACGGCGTCGTGAGTGGACGAGATTTCCTTTCTGTTATACGCCGCGTCCAGTCGTTTGTGATCCTTGTGATAGTAGCCGTGATTGCCTATCTCGTGACCCGCGTCATGTATCTTTTTGAGCGTTTCGCTATTGCCCACAACCCACGAGCCGCCTACAAAGAAAGTCGTAGTCACGTTATACCGAGCGAGTATGTCGAGCATCGGTTGTATATACTCTGTGCCCCAGTACACGTTGATCATGAGCGAAACCGCGTGATCGGATTTTCCGCTGTAATACGGTTCCGAACTTGCGCCGGTGCGCTCCGCTTTTGTCGGTAGCGCGACCAATACAAGCGCCACGACCGTCGCCGCTATTACTATGTTGCCCAATACTATGCGGAAAAATTTAGCTTTGTTTTTAACGGACATAAAAAACACCCCCGATTATGTGTATTCATAACCGAGGTGTTAATATACTTTTAAGCGTTTTCGTCCTTGTGCGTACCGTGATGGTGGGGTTTGTGTCCGCCTTTGTCACTCTTGCCGCCCTTGGCGCGAGGCGGACGGTCCTTGTGCTCGAAATTGTCCTTTCCGTCGTCGTGCGACTCCATACCGGCGTTGTCGCCCGTAAGGATTTCCAAGAGCTTGAGGTCTATCTTGCCCATCTTGGTAAAGCTGACTATCTCGACCTTGACGGTGTCGCCCTCTTTGAGCAGGTCGGATACCGCCGCAAGGCGCTTGCCTGCATAGCGGCCGAGCTTCGCGACATGGATCATGCCGTCTTTGTTGGGCGCAATCTCCACAAACGCGCCGAGCTCGTCGCGAACGGTCACTACGGGACCTACGCACACGTCGCCGATTTCGGGATCTTTGACTATGGAGTTGATTATCGCCTTGGCCTTCTCTATCATCTCGATATCAACGCCCGCGATAAACACTCTGCCGTCCTCTTCGATATCGATCTTGACGCCGGTGTCCTCGACTATCTTGTTGATGACCTTACCCTGCTTGCCTATTACGTCGCCGATCTTGTCGGGATCGATGTTGATCATGACGATCTTAGGCGCGTACTTACTGAGCTCTGCGCGCGGCTTGTCGAGCACTGCGAGCATCTTGCCCAAGATGTGCAGTCTGCCCTGGCGTGCTTGTTCGAGCGCCGTGCGGAGTATCTGCTCGTCTATGCCCTTGATCTTGATATCCATTTGTATAGCGGTGATGCCGTGCTCGGTGCCCGCTACCTTAAAGTCCATGTCGCCGAGGAAGTCCTCCAAGCCCTGAATATCCGAAAGTATTGCGAGCTTGCCCTTCTCCTCGTCTTTGATAAGACCCATGGCGATACCGGCAACCGGCGCCTTGATGGGAACGCCCGCGTCCATAAGCGACAGCGTGCTGCCGCATACGCTCGCCTGCGAAGTCGAGCCGTTTGACGAAAGTATCTCGGACACAACGCGAATGGTGTACGGGAATTCCTCTTCGCTGGGAATAACGGGCTCGAGCGCGCGTTCTGCGAGCGCGCCGTGGCCTATCTCGCGCCGACCGGGTGCGCGAAGCGGTTTCGCCTCGCCCGTCGAGTACGGCGGCATATTGTACTGGTGCATGTAGCGCTTGGTGTCCTCTTCGTCGAGGTTGTCGAGCTTTTGTGCGTCGCCGGCAGTGCCCAGCGTGCAGATAGAAAGAGCCTGCGACTGGCCGCGGGTAAACACCGCCGAACCGTGCGTGCGCGGCAATACGCCCGCTTCGCACCAGATATCGCGGATATCGGTGGTCTTTCTGCCGTCGGGACGAACGCCTTTGTCCAAAATCTTGGCGCGCACCTTCTCTTTTGTCATGTAGTACAGCGTGTCGCAAATCTCGCGCGTGCGGTCGGCAAACTCGTCCTTGAAATGCTCGAGAACGTCCGCTTGCACCTCGTCCTGATTGGCCTGACGCTTGGTGCGGTCAAACTCGTCGAGCGCTTTGTCGAGCTTCTTGTCGGCGTACTTGCGAACTGCCTTGTCGACGTCCTCGCCGATATGGTACAATTCGGGCTCGAGCTTCTTCTTGCCGACGGCCTTGACGATGCTGTTGATAAACTTGACTTGCTTCTTAATCTCCTCGTGCGCGAAGAGTATGCCGCCGAGCATCTGCTCCTCGGTAACCTCGTGCGCGCCCGCTTCTACCATCATGATAGCGTCGGCCGTGCCCGAAACGTACACGTGCATGTTGCTCTTTTGCCGCTGTTCGCTGTCGGGGTTGATGACGTACTGACCGTCTACGCAACCGACGACTACCGAGCCGGTCGGGCCTGCGAACGGAATGTCCGAAATGGACAGAGCGATGGAGCTACCGAGCATGCCGAACACTTCGGGCGGAATATCGGGCTCCACCGAAAGCGCAGTCGCAACGACCGAAACGTCGTTGAACAATCCCTTGGGGAACAGCGGACGAATGGGTCTGTCAATGAGCCGCGACGTCAAAATCGCTTTGTCGCTGCCCCTGCCCTCGCGGCGCTTGAAGCTGCCCGGAATCTTGCCGATAGAATACAGCTTCTCTTCGAAGTCCACGCCGAGCGGGAAATAGTCCATGCCGGGACGGGGGGCCTGCGCCATCGTCACGTTGGTCATAACCACCGTCTCGCCGCAACGGATGATACACGATCCGTTGGCTTGTCCTGCGTACTTGCCTGTTTCGACGGTTACCTTACGCCCGCCGATTTCGGTTTCGAAAACCTTGCAATCCATAATATATCTTTCTCCTAAAATAAATGCCTTTTGTAATTCTATTTTTATCGTGCCACACGGCGCCGCCATGGTCTCGACGGCGTAGTCGCGCCGCAGACGGACAACCGGCGACGAGGCGCGACGGGAATTTAGTCAGACCTAAATGACCGAGGGCGGCACGACGGCTGACGAACTATCGCGCGATGCATACGCCGTCAAGAGAGCTAAAATTCGAGGGGCGTCAAATCACGCCCCTCGAACCGTCGTGCAACAAAATTATTTTCTGAGCTCGAGTTTGGCAACCAAAGCTCTGTAGCGCTCGATATCTATCTCTTTGAGATAGTTGAGCTGGCTACGGCGCGATCCGACCATCTGCAACAGTCCGCGGCGCGAGTGGTGATCCTTCTTGTGAGTCTTGAGATGCTCGGTGAGGTGATTGATGCGCCATGTCAATAGCGCGATCTGAACCTCGGGGCTTCCCGTGTCACCCTCGTGTGTTGCGTACTTGGCGATGATTTCCGCCTTGACTTGTTTGTCCATGATTTACCTCCGAAATATTGATTCGCCTTAAACCTTGGTCGATACGTGGAGAGCGATATCACCGGGTATTAAGGTACGGGCTCGCCTACGGCGATATTACCCAAAGATATTGTATCACAAAAATATTCGGTTGTAAACAGATTTTTAATCATTTTCGCATTTTCTTTTGAAAATAAAATAATAAGAAAAACAAAAGCCGCCTTCGCAATCGGCACGAAAACGGCTGTTATTGCATTAACGAATGGGTACTCAAAAAGCGGCGGACGATCCCTTGGCGATATCATCGCCCCCCCTGCCGCACGCGCTTCGAGCGACCGCACCCGCACACCTTGCGCACGAAAATTTAAGGGGCTCATACGCAAAGTAACCTTATAAGGAAAAAATAAGAGAGGATAAGGGATAAACGTTAAATTATTGTATTGTTGCGTGTAAAGACGGCAGACAATCGATTAGTCTGCCTTTACAGCAACCGTAGCCTTCAGATCGGTATTCATTCCGGCAGTACCCGACGCATCGAGAATGATGTAGATGAATTGCTCGGTGTCGGATGTCGAGCTTGCCGAGAAGCTGAATATAAGCTGCGTAAACTATACGCGCTACGAGACCGATGTGTCTCGCCCCGACTATGAAACGCTTATTGCCCTCGCCGACTTCTACAATATTTCGCTTGACGAGATATTCGAGCGCGAGTTTAAGTGCTGATTTAATTGGAATCGAGAAAGCAAAAGCACGGCGACAGATAATCGCCGTGCTTTTGTAGTGAAGAAGTAATAGTGAATAGTGAAGAAGTGCGCCTGCGGAGCTGACGGCGTAGATACGCGCGAGAGCAGGAAGCGCGAGCGCCAACCTATTGGAGTGTAGACAGTCCTACATAATATGTTAATGTTGACAATGGTTGTGCTGACGGCGTAGGTCCGCGTCAGACGGGCAACAGGCGACGAGGCGCGACGGGAGTTTAGTCAGGACTAAATGACCGAGAGCGGCAAACCGATAATGTTGGCAAAGGTTGTCCTGACGGCGTAGATACGCGCGAGA
>JAFLVF010000008.1 GCA_022508425.1 Clostridiales bacterium
AGCTCTTTGGAGAAGTTCCACTCGTTGAACTGCCCTATCTCCGCGCCCATGAACAGAAGCTTCTTGCCGGGGTGCGAGAACATATAGACCAAGAAGTTGCGGATACCCGCGAACTTGACGTCGTAGTCACCCGGCATTTTGTTGATTAGCGAGCCCTTGCCGTAGACAACCTCGTCGTGCGAAATGGGCAGAATGAAATTCTCGGTAAAAGCGTAGATCATCGAGAAAGTGATAGTATTGTGGTGATACTTGCGGAATACGGGGTCCGTCTTGATGTACGACAGCGTGTCGTTCATCCAGCCCATGTTCCACTTGAAATTGAAGCCGAGACCGCCCATATCGACGGGGCGCGAAACGCCGCCCCAAGCGGTGGATTCTTCGGCTATCATCAACGCATTGGGATATTTTGCGAAAATAGCGGTGTTGAGTCGGCGCAGGAAGTCGACCGCCTCGAGGTTTTCGTTGCCGCCGTAAATGTTAGGGCGCCACTCGTACCTGCCGTAGTCGAGGTACAGCATAGACGCGACCGCGTCTACGCGCAGTCCGTCGACATGATACATATCGAGCCAATAGAACGCGTTGGAAATCAGGAAATTCCTAACCTCGTTGCGGCCGTAGTCGAAGCAACGCGTGCCCCACTCCTTGTGCTCCATGCGGAGCGGGTCGGCATGCTCGTACAGCGGCCCTCCGTCAAACTCGTACAGACCGTCGCCGTTCTTGGGGAAATGCCCGGGCACCCAGTCGAGAATGACGCCTATGCCGAGCGAGTGCATTTTGTCGACGAGATAGGCAAAATCCTCGGGCGTGCCGTAGCGCGATGTCGGCGCGTAGTAGCCGGTGACCTGATAGCCCCACGACCCGTCGAACGGGTATTCGGCGATGCCGAGTAGCTCGAGATGGGTATAGCCGAGCTCTTTGAGGTAGTCGCCCATTTCGTCGGCGAACTTACGGTAATCGAACGTGTTCCCGTCCGCGTAACGCCGCCAGGACGCGATATGCGCCTCGTAAATGCTCATGGGCGCAGAATACGGATCGCGCTTGTTCTTGATATAGTCGCCGTCCGTCCACTTGAAGTCGTCGACGGTGACAACCTTTGCGTTGGTACCCTCGAATGTCTCGCGGTGGAAAGCGAACGGATCGCATTTGTAGATCGGATACGAGAATCCGTTTTCTATGTAGAATTTGTAGTTATCGTAGAGCTTAACGCCCTTGACCTTGACTTCCCAAATGCCTGCCTCGGTGATTTTGGTCATGCGGTGGGCGTTCACGTCCCAGCCGTTGAAGTCGCCGATGACCGAAATTGAAGTGGCGCGCGTGGACCAAACCCTAAACACCGCTTCGCCCTTTTTCTTGTCGAAATGGCAGCCCAAATACTTGTAGGCGTCAAACATGTCGCCATGGTGGTATGCGTCAAGCAAATTGATATCCATACAGATCTCCCTTGTCAATTTGACGAGAATATTACTCTACAAATTATACAACATTTGCAAATAAATATCAAGCCTTTTGGGAAGATTGTAAAATCTTTTTGGCGTCCGCGCACCAAAAAGATTTTAAGTAAAAAGTAATGGTGAATAGCGAATAAGTAATGGCCGCTTCGCGGCGATTTAATCAGTATGCGGCGCTAAGAGCGCCCGCACACTAAAACAAAAAAGCGGCGCTTTCACGCCGCTTAATCTTCAATTATTATTCGTTACTTCTTCTTGGCTGTCTTTTATCTTAGCCGCTCGCGGCGCTCCGGAATATATCTCTATCTGCTTTCTGAAGTTTTTGGACGAGAGCAATATCGCCGCGACGGCGAGCACTATCGCCATGTCGGGGATTATGTACAAGCTTTGATATACCAGCGAGTACAAATACGCATTGGCGAGTGCCGGCATATTGTACTCTACTGCGTAGTATTCGCCGTACGCACCGAACGCGAACACGCCCGCAAAATAGTGGCTGATAAACCGAAACGCGCAGGCGATGAGCGCACCGACGATAAACTGCGTACGCATCTTGCCGTCAAACAGCTTAAGATCGCGCAAAACTCCGGCCAGCCCTATCGACATGAAAGCGAGTATGTAATCGAGCAGGAACTGCGCGGGGTGAATAATCCACGGGTCTTGAATAGCCTGAAGTGCGCCGTACACAAGCCCCGCCATTATGCCCTTTCGGCTTCCGAACATGAATGCAAAAATCATCAGCGGCAGCATGGAAGCGAAAGTTATGCTCCCGCCCATAGGCATTTTGAATATGCGCACGTACGACAGCGCGAACGACATGGCAACGCATATCGCGGCAAAGGTGACGGCGCGCGTATCGAACGGCTTGCCCTGTCTGTCCGCGACGAAAGCGAACCCGACGATAACCACGGCGAGCAGTATCGCACTCACGTACAGCCCGACGTTGCTGAACGCCTCGCCCGCCTCGCCGCTCGCGTAATACACTATCATGCACACGACTGCGGCGATAAACGCACTGCCGATTACGGCGGCGCTTATGATTTTGGTGAGCTTGACGGGCTTAATAAACAGCGCAATGCCGCTGCCCACAACCGCAATAATAAACACCAAAATCGGATAGAAAAGAATGGGCACAAGATCGTCTTTGCCGTGAGCGACCTCGACGAAATAGCACGCCGAAAAGGTGATAATAAAGGCAACGGCAACGGTGAGCGCGACGGCGAGCCACGCCATGTTGACGATGCGTCCTGCGTTTTCGAGCGCGTCGCCGTCGTACTTGTCCGACGTCTTGCCGACAACGAACATGTACAGCTTGGTCACGACGAAAGCGAGAACGAGCGCAACGGTCACCCACAGCGCAATAGAGCGGCAGGTGTTGGTCGTGCCGTCAAAGTTGGCAAAGTAGTTTTTTACGTCTTCGAGCATTTTGTGTTTCCTCCGCAAAATTATTGGCAAAAAGAAAGCGCTTGCAACCCATAAGGCACAAAACGCACGAAAACGATCTTGACGACGCTCCCTACGCGAGTGCTAACTCACAGGTTCAAAGGGACTGTCGTGACAAAACGGCATCTCGGCGGCTGCGGCCGCGCCCCTGCATCTATTTGCAATGAGATTGTATCATAGATGTGTGGCGATGTCAAGCGAAAACTGCACCAAAGCGCCCGGAATGAATAATAGATAAGCGATAAGAATTATTGACCGCTTCGCGGTGATTGATTATATTGGGTTATCGTTTATCAATGATTACATAAGTGCGGCGGTGCGCCCGCATAAAACAAAGGCAAAGCGGCGCACTTGCGCCGCTCTGCCTTAATTATTATCTATTATTTCTTATCGTTTATCTCTTATTTTAGCCGTTTGCCATTAACTTCTTCCTATTCGCTTTTACTTATTACGTCAATCACCGCTCCGCACCGCGACAACCGACACAACCTCTCCGCCTAAACTAAACGTCAGGGTAAAATTATACGTTCCGGCCGCAGTGAATTTGTAATCGCCGTCACTGCCGCTGTAACCTTCGAGACCGTCGACTTTGGAGAAATTATCCTTATTGCCGACGCGCTTGTCGAGGTATTGAGTATCGCCGCCGTTAATCGAATACCTGAATTGGAAATTGCCCGCGGCGGTGATCGTTACGCCATAGAATGCGACCACCCAATTGCCGTCCTGTTCGGTAGCTTCTGCGGTGAACGCGCCGTTCCAGCTGTTGAACTCGCCGCAGATGCACGCTTCTATCTTTGATACGGTGGGATCGGGCAAATTCTCCGTCTGTAAGAACGACAATTTTTTGCTACTGCCGGTGACGGTCAGCGTAATCGTATACACGCCCGAGTTTATGATGGAGATATCGGTATCGCCCCAACCGCTGACGAATTGCGAATTGCCGTCCGCTATTGCGCCGCCGCCGAGCGCGCCCGTCCAGCTTCCGTCCATGCTGGAGAACACTACCTTGAATTTGTCGTACTTGTTGAGCGTAACGTCGACGAGCTTGTATATTTCGGTGCCTGCGGATGCGCTTTGCTTGACGAACACGTAGTCGGGATTGGCGTTGGCCATGCCGATATCCCAGGAAACGCCGGGATCGGCGCTGAGCGATCCTACCAAGAAATATTCGTCATCTACCGTAACTGTAGCGACAGCCGACTTGCCGCCCGCCGTCTTGACCGTGACGTTCGTCGTACCGGGCGCGACCGCGGTGAGCACACCGTCAACAATGTTGACTACGCCGCCTTTTTCCAACTCGTAGCTAAACCCGAAATCATTCGCAGGCGTCACGACGGGAACAATCTCGTACGACGGCGCCTTTATGGAAAGATGAATGTCTTGATCCTCGGGCGCTAAAGTTACAGTGGTGTTTTCGTCTTCCCAGCCCGCATAAATGGTGCCGTCCGCTTCGAACACGGTAGCTGCCGTGACTCTCTTGCCGTTCACTTTGGCGGTGTACCAACCGGCGAAGTTATAGCCGGCGCGGGTCGGATCGTCGGGCAAAATCGCTATCGTACCGTCGGACTCCGTCTTGATCTCTGTCACGTCGTCCGCGAACGTGCCTTCGTTCGCGTCGAGCGCAATCATGAACTTTACCTTGACCCACTTGGCATAAACGGGCGTATCGGTCTCGAATGTACTGTTGGCGTTTAACGGATCGCCCGTGCCGTCGGCGTTATCGTACCAGCCGTCAAAGCGGTAGTCATCCTTCGTCGGGTCTGTGGGGAACTCCGATATCGCTATCTTGCCGTCGGTGCCTGTGGTGACGGGGATATCGGCAACCGTGCCGTCCGCCCACTTGCCGCCGTTGACTTTGAAAGTGACGGTGTATGTATCGCCCTCGGGCGCGTCCACTACCCATTGTGCGTAAATGGTATCGTCGGAAGCGAACACGGTGCCCGTCGTAACCTCGGAGCCGCCCGTCGCCGCCGTGTACCAGCCGTTGAACTTGTAGTTCGCTTTCATCATGTCGTTAGCGCCGGGCAAAGACGAAAGCTTGCCGTCGGTGCCCGTCGTCGCCGTCTTACTGCCTTCGGTGTTGTCGGTCCACGCGCCGCCGCCCGGATTGAGCGTGATCGTGTACGTGGTATCGCCTGTCGAAGTATTGTTCTCCGTCCACTTAGCATAAACGGTCGTGCCGCCCGAAAAGCTGCTCGCTACCGTGTACGCCGTGCCCGTGCCGTCGGCGTTGGCATACCAGCCGGCAAAGGTGTAGTCGGCGCGCGTCGGGTTTGCGGGGAAATCACTCGCCGCTATCTTACCCTCTCCGTCGAAGGTTGCGGTCTTGGTAGTAACATTGTCCGCCCACGCGCCGCCGTTGGCGTCAAACGTGACGGTATTGGAAGCCCCGTCGCCTTTACCGCCCTTGCACGCGGCCAAGCCCAATGCGGACGTCGAAAGCATTGCGGCCATTAGTGTCGCGAGTATTGCTCTGCTTGTTTTCTTCATAATCACCCCTATATAAAAATTGCTGTTGTGCAGTTCAACTACAAACATTATAACAATTATTCCGCGATTTGTCAATACGAAAATAAAAATTAGAGCACCCGTAGCGGCGCGGTGCGGGCGAAGCGCCGCAGCTCTATTATCACTTTCACGCACAAAAAAGCTCCGTTCCTAAGAACAGAGCTCTTTTTGATTTACTGTATATTTAATTCTTAAGCGTTGGGATTTGTAGTAGAGAACGTGCAGCTAAGCATATTCTTCGATCCGCCGTTGGGGTTGAACGTGAACGTGTACCATCCCGTCATACCGGCACCGATATTCTTAGACGACGTCCATTGCAGCGGTTTGGTAGCCGTGCTTTGACCCTTACTGACAATGTAGTCTCTATTTACGCAATCTTCGTCGAACTCTATTTTCCAATCCTTACCGACAACACAAATCTTGAACTCGTTGTCTTTTACCAGATATACGGTTAACGTATACTTATTTTCGTTTACCTTAGTAAACGCATAGTCACCGGCCTCTTCGGGCGTACTTGCGCCCGGCCAAGAATCGCTGACCATGTTACCGCGGAGATAATAAACCGCATCATCTTCCTCGTCTTCTTCGATATCTTGCGTCTTATTGAAGTTGAGCGATTTGCTGCTGCCGCTAATCGTAAGCGTAAGCGTATATATGCCGGAGTCGTCAACGGAAATATTGCTACCACTGCTACCGCTTGCATATTTTGCGTTCTTGCTGGCAGTATCTACAGCCGCACCGTCGATAATATTGTCCCAGCTGGAACCGTTGGAGGTAAACGAAATCTTAAAGGTATCGTATTTCTTCAACGTGACGCCTTCAAGTTTGTACGTGGTAGCGTTTTCTTGAGTAAATGTACAATCTGCCTTTGCGTTTGTAATGCCTATTGACCAATAAGGAAGATCCGTAGCCGTTAGATCGCCGACAATGTAGTACTCGTTGGGTACGGTTACAGTGCAGGTGCCCTTGACGCCGTCCGCAGTCGTTGCGGTGATGACGGAAGTACCGTTCTTGACCGCAGTGACTAAGCCTGTGGAAGCGCCTACCGTAGCGACACTCGCCGTGCCGGAAGACCAGGTAACGGTCTCTTCGGTAATGGCGGTGAGCGTCTCGGTCAGGTGCCCGATTTTGAGCGTAAGCTCGCTTTCGCTCAGCGCAAAGCTCCAATGCGCGAAGATGACACTGTCGTCGCTGAATACGGTGTCGGTCGTAACGAGCTCGCCTTCAATCTCCCCCGTGTACCAGCCGTCGAAGGTGTAGTCCTTGAAGGTCGCTGCTCCGGGCACAGCTTCGAGCTTGCCTTGGTCGTTCGTCTTGACAGTGGCGTCACCTGCGAGCGTGCCGCCTTCAGCGTCGAGCGTGATCGTGAACTTGATCTTCTTCCAATGCGCGTACACTACGGTATCGTCGTCGTCAAACAAAGTGTCTTCCGTAATCTGCGTGCCGCCCTCGGCCTCGGTGAACCAGCCTTCAAGCTCATAGTCCTCTTTTACGGCGCCGGGCAGTGCCGCGAACTTACCGCCGGTTTCCCCGTCACTCACGTAGGTATGCGTCTTGTACACCCTTGCATTAGTTGCGGCGTCGCCTTGCAAGTCGGTCCACTCGCCGCCGTTGGGATCGAATGTAACCTCGAATTTGACCTTTTTCCAATGTGCATACACGGTATCGCCGTTTTCAAACAGCGTTTCGCTGAGAGCAGGCCGATCGTCGCTGTCTCTATCCTTGTACCAGCCTAAGAATTCATAGTCCTCGCGCGTCGGGGTTGTAGGCCAATTTTCAATCCTGCCGCCGCTGTTGGCTACGACGTGAGCAACGTCGTCGCCACCATCGAACGTACCGCCGTTTGCATCGAAGTCGACAACCACGGTGTTCTTCCCGACGACCTCGACTTTGTACATATTCGATACGTTGTCGCCGCCGGTCGCTATGAGTGTGATATATGCCTCACCCGCTCCGACAGGCGTGATGGTAATCGTGCCGTCTGTGGGGTTTGCAACAACAGTGGCAACGGAGGGTGTGTCGGAAATCGCCGTAAACCTTCTGTCGGTCGTATTGGCCGGCGTGAAAACGACGCTGATTGTCTTGGTCTCCTGAGGCTCATCCTCTTCTTCGAGATCGTAATCGTATCTGAGTACGATACTGGTTTCGGCGAGCGCAATTCCGGTCGGAGCGACGGTTACCGGATTCCAATGTGCAAAGAGCATAGTGCCGTCGACGGTGAAAACATAATCGGTCGTGTAATCGTTACCGTCCACTGCCGAGTCGTACCACCCTGCAAAGGTATAGCCGTCGTGCGTCACCGTCGGGAACTCGGTAAACTTGCCGTCGGTGCCGGTCTCAAGCGACTTGACGTCGGTGGAATTGTCGGCAAACTTGCCGCCGTTGGGATCGAACCTGACCGTAACAGTATCTTTCGTCTCCGGGGCGTACGTCCACTGCGCATAAATGGTGCTGTTGTCGGTGAAGACGTAGCTTGTCGTTATTTTAACACCGCCAATATCCGCGGTAAACCAACCGTCGAAGGTGTAGTCCTTGCGCGTCGGATCGGCAGGCATAGAAGCGAGCTTGCCGTCCGTGCCCGTCGTTACGGTATTTGAGCCTACGAGCGTACCGCCGTTTGCGTTGAGCGTGATTGTGTATCCCTGCGGTGTGGGCGGGACTTGCGTCCACTGTGCGAAGATGGTGGCATTGTCGGTAAAGACATAGTTAGTCGTGACCTTCGTGCCGCCGGTCGCCGCCGTGTACCAGCCGTTAAAGGTGTATTCGTCGCGCGTCGGGTTGGCAGGCATGGAAGCGAGCTTGCCGTCCGTGCCCGTCGTAACGGACGTAATTCCGCCGGCGAGCGTGCCGCCGTTTGCGTTGAGCGTAATGGTGTACGTCGTGTCGCCGCCCTGCGGAGGTACCTCCGTCCAATGCGCGTACAAGTCGGCGTCGGCGGTGAATACGTGCGTCGGCTCGACCTTCGTGCCGTCCGTAGCCGCGGTGTACCAGCCCGAGAACGTATAGTCCTCGCGCGTCGGATTTGCCGGAAACTCCACCTTACCGTCGGCGTCCGTCGTTTCGGTCTTGTCGGCGGTGGTACTATCCGACCACACTCCTCCGTTTACGTGGAAGGTGACGACGTGGGACGTTGCTTCTCCACCGCCATCGCCCTCGCCTTCGTCGCCCTTACCCTTACACGCGGCCAAGCCCAATGCCGTTGTCGACATCATAGCGGCCATGAGTGTAGCGAGTAATGCTTTTCCTGCTTTCTTCATATTTCCTCCTATTAAATTATTTGCTGCTTGAAGTCACAAGACGGGAAAAAGACAAACACGGCTGTACCTCTCGGCGCCGTCCAAGTCTCATCTTCCCTATCTCGAGACTTATATATAGTAATTATACTCTATTCGTATATCTTTTGTCAATACCAAAATCAAAAAAATAATTCGTTTTTTTTGACAAAATCAAAGCTATTTGTAAAAAACACGGCAAAGCAGCGTGAGCGGTACGGTTCGTCGCTATCTCTTTTTCGCGCACAAAAAAGCTCCGTTCCGAAGAACAGAGCTCTTTTTGATTACCTACTTATGACTTTTATCCTTTCTTGACGGTGTACTTACTGCCGGAAAGTCCTGAGATAGTGAGGTTTATCGTGCCGCCCGTCGTAAAGGTCAAGCCCTCGATGTCTTCCGTCTGCTTGCCGTCACTCATACGAAGAATAATGTTGCAACCTGAAGCGGAAATCGAGCTGAGAGTAAGCGAGTTATTGGAAAGATTCTTCGCCGAAGCATCCCAACCGCTGTTGGCGGAGCCGCTCCAAGCATAAATTCCCTGTACGGTCAGATCCTTGGGCATAGTCACGTTGATGGTGATATTGGTAGCGCCGCTGAGATTTAGCGTTATCTTCTGCGTGATCGTATCCTTACCCGTCAAGTCAGCAGATTCCTCGATATAAATTCTGTTGCCTGCGCCCCAGGTGGGTTTGAAGTAGAACTTGTACAAGCCTGCAACCTTGACTACAAGATTGTCGTCACCGTCGCCCTCAAAGTTGGCTTTGGCGTCACACTTTTCGGTGTCGCTGTAGCCCGACCAAGTGCTGTTATGGCGGAACTTAATGACCTCGCCGGCCTTAAGCGATTTCTCTATCCACCACTCGCCACTATTGTTGTGGGCCGCGGCATCGTACGTCATGAGATATCCCATTTCCGAAACAAAGTTTGCGTCGCCGGCAAATTTACCGACCATATACGCTTTATCCGCAGTCACCGCTACACGGTCGTCTTCCGGATTAGGCGTAGGCTTGGGATCGGTGCCGGGATCGGAAGTTTCGGAAACAACCGCAACAACCCATACGTCGGCGTCGTTATCGCTATAGTGCTTGATAACAACGGTGTATGTGTCTGCCTTAGCTACCGACACCGAAGTGTACGGACCTTGCTCGCCGACGCCGACCGCTACGTTAGCGTCGTCAAAGCCGTCAGGCCACAGCTTAATAGCCGTGCCGTCTACAGTAAACGAAAGAACCGCGTCCGCACTGAGTGTTACTCCAGTGGCGTAGTACTCGTCGTCTTGCTTGTTCTCCGTGTCAAGACCGGACGTCTTGTGCGTGAACTCCTTGCTGTTCGCAACGCCGCCGACGCTCATCTTCGCGCCGGTGCCGGGCGTGGGATCTACGGGTTTGTCGCCGCCTTGATTGCCGCCGCCGCCACCGTTGCCGGCGATATAAATCTTTTGGTCGTCGCCCCAAGTCGGCTTGAAGTAGAACGTGTACTTGCCTGCGACGTTAACTTTGATGTTGTCTTGGTCGTCACCTTCGAACTTGTCTTTCGCGCCGCCTACTTCTACGTTGCTAAAGCCGTACCACTCGCCGCCATAACGAATCTTGACAGTGTCGTCGGCTTTTAGGTCGAGCTCTATCTTCCACTGATCGTACTCCGTCTCCGCCTCGTCATACGTCATGGCGTAGCCGTTGCCCCAGTCGCTGTCTCCGCCGGTACTGCCGTTGATAACACCGACCATAAATGCTTTGTCGTCCGTGACAACTTCACGGTCGCCGGGGATAATGGGATCGTCGCCGTTGCCGTCCCACGGACCGTCGTACGGACCGACATAAACGACAACCTTGCCAACCGAAACGTCGTTGGTGTACTGAACAACCGATACGGTGAACGTGCCGCCCGCCAAAACGGTGACGGAATCGCCGTCGATATCACAGCCATCGGTTTCTGTTACGCCCACAATAGCGGTGGATTTCTCCGCCCAAATCTTCTCGATAGTGCATCCGTCAATGTCAAACGAAACAACGTCGTCTTTATTGAGCGTCACGCTGGTATAGTAATCGAATACCCAATCTTCCGGGTCGACGCCGGTAGGGCCGTTGCCCGCAGACATATTTGCGACAAGCTTGCCGTTGACCAAGAGGTCGTGGCCGCTCGCTACCACTACATTCTCCGTCCACTGCGCGTGGATTGTGGTGGTGTTGTTGGTGAACACCGTTTCGGTCGTAATCTTGTCGCCGCCCGTCGCCGCCGTGTACCAGCCGTTAAGCGTGAAGCCGGTCTTTGTCGCCACGGGAAGCGATGTCAGCCTACCGTCGGTGCCCGTAGTCACCGTCGTCAAGCCGCCCGCTACTACACCGCCGTGCGCGTCAAGCGTGACCGTGTATGTAGTGGGTATAATGGGGCCGCCCTGTCCGACGGGATCCCAATGTGCGAAAATGGTGCCGTTGGCGGTGAACTTCGTCTCGAGAGTGATTCTGTCGCCGCCGCTCGCCGTCGTGTACCAGCCGGCAAACGTGTACTCGTCGCGCGTAGGTGCCGAAGGCATAGACGTCAGCTTGCCGTCGGTGCCCGTCGTAACGGACGTAATTCCGCCGGCGAGCGTGCCGCCGTTGGCGTTGAGCGTGATGGTAAACGTCGTATTATTCTCGCCGCCACCGCCGCCCGATTGGTCTTCCGTCCATTTCGCATACACAGTCGTGTCGGAATCGAACAGGCTGACCAGCGTATACGTCGTGCCGGTGCCGTCCGCGTTTGCATACCAGCCGGCGAAAACATAATCTTCGCGCGTCGGGTTTGCGGGGAAGTCCGCAGTAGCAATTTTGCCCTCGGCGTCCGTCGTGACAACCTTGTTGTCGGTGGAGCCGTCAGACCACTTGCCGCCGTTTACATTGAAAGTAACGGCATGCGTGCTACCGTCGCCACCTCCGCCCTCGCCATCGGGCACATCCGCCTTAGAGCACGCGGCCAGGCCCAACGCTGTCGTCGACAGCATCGCGGCCATGAGTGTGGCAATTACTGCTCTTTTTGTCTTCTTCATATATCCCCCTTGCATTTTATTTACTATATTCGCGTCGGTAGTCCCGACATGACATACAATAAAAAAGGTAAATCCGGCACACCGTAACGGTTGCCGCTCAAGCCTTTTCCCCCATATCGTAAGGCTTACAATATCATTATAGCATAAAATATCCGTTTGTCAATACGAAATGGAAAATTTGTTGGATTTTCGGGTAAAAATTATTTGCGGAAGAAAGCTTCGGCACCACCCAACCGTGGGAAAAGCAATTTGTGTGAAGAGTGAAAAGTGAAAAAGTGCGCCGCTTCGCGGCGTTGCTCCCGGAGTCTTCGGCCGTTGGACTCAGAATTACACTATGCCCACTCGGCACGCATTTATAGAACGAAACACTACAATCGTGTCATTCCGAGGCGTAGCGCATAGCGAGCCGAAGAATTCGGGGCCGAAGAGCCGACATAAAAAATAAGCGGCGCGTTTGCGCCGCTTCATTTTATTGTTTCTTTTTAAGAGCGGAGAGGTTTTTGATCGGGGTGAATTGATCGCGGTTGCGGTTGAGTATCTCTTCCGCGAGGTTTTTGTACGCGATGCCGCCCGTCGACGTGGGGTCGAACTGCGTAATCGGCATGCCGAACGACGGCGCCTCGGCGAGACGCACGCTCCGCGGTATGCGCGTCGAAAACGCTTTCTTGCCGAAATAGCGGCTGATTTCTTCGGCGACCGAGTTGACGAGGTTGGTGCGCGAGTTGAACATCGTCACCACAACGCCCTCTATCTCCAGGCCCGGATTGAGTATCTTCTTGGTTAGCTTGATAGTGTTCATGAGCTGGCTCAAGCCCTCAAGCGCGAAGTATTCGCCCTGCATCGGTATGAGTATAGAATCGGCCGCGGTCAGCGCGTTCAGAGTCAATAGCCCGATAAACGGCGGGCAGTCTATAAATATGTAATCGTAGTCGTTCTTGATTTTGGTTATGGCGCGCTTTAATGAGTTTTCGCGGTTTTCTATCGAGACGAGCTCCACCTCCGCACCGGCAAGGTCGATGTTGGACGGTATGATGTCAAGCCCTTCTACCCTTGTCGGAACTATCGCATCGCGCGCCGTGCAGTCGCCCACAATCAGGCTGTACACCGAATTTTTGACCTTATGTTTCTCTATGCCGAGTCCGCTCGACGCGTTGCCCTGCGGATCGTTGTCGATAATAAGCACCTTTTTGCCGAACGCGGCAAAGTATGCGGCGATATTGATACACGTCGTCGTTTTGCCGACGCCGCCTTTCTGATTGGCTATTGCAATGGTCTTTGACATAAACTTTTTTCCTTGGTTGTTGTTTACTCGTTGCCGTCCGAGCTGTCCGCTTCCGCCGTCGGTTCGTCGAAGCCGCTCGGCTTTTGCGGGAGGTATTCCATCGGCTTGCCGTAGAACTGTTCGTAAAGCCCGTCCACCGCCTCTTTCGTGCGGCGCGCCAAGTCAATCTGGCGCTCGCGCGTAGGCAGAGCTTTGTCGGCGTAGATGGGATCGGCAATCTTGACCACGACCTTGGGCATCTTGAACAGCTTTCTCAACCCCCTCGGCTTCTTGAAGCAGTACAGCATGGGCACGACGGGGACGTCCAATCTATCCGCGTAATGGAATGCGCCGTCCTTGAACGGACGGGGTTTTTCGTAGTGCAACCATAAACTTTGTTCGGCGTAGAAGTGTATCGCGCCCTTATGGTCGCGCACGTACTCGAGCGCCTCGCAAAACGGCTTGACTCCGCGGAATGCTATCGGTAGCGGCAACACCGTCGCCGAACGCAGTATGTGTCCGCCGAAGTTGGGCTTGCAGTTGTGCGGCGCGGCGACTATGTATTGCTTTTTACACCCGAACGCGCGGCGGGTAATGGCCGCGTCTATAAACCCGATGTGGTTGGATATGGATACGCACGCGCCGATTTTCTTGATTTTCTTTCTGTCCTTAATCCGCCATATCCCGTAACCTATCCCGCCGACGAGATAACCGATCGCCTTAAACACCGTCGAGTAAAACGCGTGCGCGATGTACCAAAACGGATTCTTAGTGTGCAAGTATTTGTAAGTTCCGTCCGTCTTGGCCACGACGTCGTCGTTGAACGGCGTGCCGTCCGTGTAGAACAACCGACGCCGCTCGAGCTCGTCGAGATACAGGGCGTACACGCGCGGAGTCATCTTCCCGTCGCGCTCTATCTCCGCCATGACGAGGTCGTACAGGTCCTGCGGGATCTGGCCGTGATCGAGCGAATACTTGATAAGTTTCTTATAGCTTTTTGTATTCATTCCCGATATCTTCCGAGTCTTGCGGCACAATACCGCCGTCAGATGTCATTGTTTCGTCAAGAACGGCCTTTGCCGACTCTTTGGCGCGCTCGTCTAACTTGTCGCAGTCGTATACTATGCCGAACTGCGCTTTGTCCGCCCTTTGCTTTGCCGCCTCTTCGTCGATAATCTTGGCAACACCCGACGCGCCGTTGCCCTCGGCGGTGAACGCGGCGATGTTCTTCGCGTAGCGCTCGAGGTCGGACTTGTTTTCCATTAAGCACGTGATGCGCTTGATTGCCTTTTTAGGCGAGAACGCGCGCTCGCCGCAGCCGAGCATGTCTATATAAATCTTGACAGTCCATTTCTCTATGAGGTGCGGGCAGAAATCGACCATGACCGGCGTGTTCATATAGATGCTGTCAAGTACGGCGTTCGGTCCGCCCTTGGTCAAGAACAAATCCGCCGCACCGTACAGCTCGTGCGCCTGCTCGGTGAATTTGTACACTTTGATCGTCGTGTTTTTGGGGGCTTTGATCTTGCCCTTGCCCTCCGCAATGGCTACGAACTCTTTGTAGCGCTCTTCGTTCTTGCCGGCGAGTATGCACAGCGTAATGGGCAAATCCTTCTTGATAATAGCGCGCGCAAACTTCGCGCCTCTGCCCATCATGTATCCGCCGTCGGCAATCGCAACCGTAAACTTGTCTTGCGGCAGACCGTGCTTCTCGCGCAACTGCTCGCGCGTCAAATCGCAATCTTCCACACTCTTTCTGACGCACGGATTGACCAGTCGCAACTTGTCCTCGTCAAACTTATACTTAATCGCGCGCGCAAGGGCTTTCTCGTTGTTTACGATGAATATACCGTCGCGGCGGTCCCAGAATGTGTGAAGAGTGCAGTCGGGGTTGTAATTGATGATTACCACCGACGGATTGATTCTGCGCTTGTACTCCACCGCGAGCATGTTTGAAAAATAATGGTTGGTAATGATAACGTCGGGATTGCGCCTATCTATGGCCTCGAGTCCCTCGCGGAACGCTTTATACGCGATCTGTCTGTGAACAAACCGCATGATGTGATGACTGCCGAGCAGTTTGATAATAAAGAATACAAAATCGCCGAACCAGGCAAACTTGTTCGTGTTTTGAACCTGCTTGACAATCCACCGCTCAAGCCGATTGAGATGCGGCAGGTCGGGATCCTGCATAATAAAGCTCTTTTCCACGTCGTAGGTATCGCCATAATCGGCTTGGAGGTAGTCGTAAATGCTCTCCATCGACGATATATGTCCGAAACCCGATTCAACCATGGTAAGCAAGACTTTTTGTTTCATGGTCACCTAAGAAAATCTAATTACAATGAGAATTTGTTTTTGCCCTTGTTGAGCAGAATCGTGCGGCGCTCCACCGCTCGGCCTATTCGCTCGGGCGTGATGTCGAGCGTGATTTTCGCGCTCGTTTCATTATCGATTATTATGTCTATTCGCGTGGGCGAATATTTATATCTTAAGTCAAGTTCTCCGCTTTCGAGCGTGAACGAGCATTTAAAATCCTTGAACGCCGTGAAATCGGGCGTAATCAGTATCTCCGACGCACCGTTCTTGACGGTGATACCGCCGAGCATCAATACAAGCTCGGAAATGACGGCAGACTGGTCGACCTGGCATTTCGCGCCGTATCCGCCGAAATCCTCGCCAAGCACTGTGCTGTCCTCGGCAGAAGCAAGCGCATAGCGCGAAGTGAAACGCCTGAGCGCAAGGTCGCGCCTGCCGAGCACCGTCAATGCCTCTATCGCCGCCCACTCCATGTACGGCGACGCTTCCATGGTGGAGCCCAACAATCTCGCAAGCGCGTCGTACCTATTGTTCGGCACAAGACCGGACAGCACGATGAGCGCGTTTGCCCTGTCGTCGTAACCGTCCTCGCGCGACGAATAGCCCAGCCCGTCCCACGAGCTTTCTATATACTCGGCGATATTGTCCATGCGGTCGGTGAAATCTTCGTCGTAGTCGTGGTTACCCACCTTCTCGCCCAGAGCAAGCATAAACTTACACGCCGAATAGTAGAGTGCATTCTCGACCAGTGCTTCGTCTATGTTGTACAGATTGTCGTACCAGCGGCGGTTGCCGTCGCGCAAGGCGACGCCGTGCTCGGTCATTTCCCACAGCATGAGATAGTTGCAGAGTTTCTCGTATTCCGACTTGAACAGTTCGATGTCCTTGGTGAAATTCCGATACTGCGCGAACAGCCCGTATTCGGACAGCGCGAACAGCCCGTGCGCAGGGATATCCACAGGCACGTTGCCGGGCACGCACGAGCGCAACACGCACCCGTCGGCATTTTCGAGTATATCCTTTATTACTTTCTTGACGAGCGGCGCGGCACCGGCATAGCCTATATACATTGCGCGTGCGGCAATCGAGCTGTCGCCCATCCACATAGTGCGTTCGCGCTCGGGAGTATCCATAATCGTGGAATCCATGCACGCGTACAGCGTATTCATCGCCTTGTCAAACAACCGATCGTACATCGCGTTTCCCGTCGAAAACTCGCACGTCGGCACGGTATCATACCCGATTTCGCGGTAGCCGAGCTTGAGCACCTTGACAGATCTGGGCATGGAGAAATACAGCTTCTCACCCGTCATGGGCAGCATGCAATCGAAAATATTGACGGTCGGCTTGGTTGTGTATTTGACCGAATGGCCGTGGTAAACGCTCTTCTCATCGCCGAAGCAGCCCTGACAATCTGTGCAGTCGGTTTTGATGACTATCGTTTCCTGCCCTTCGCCTATGACCTCGAAGTACGGCGTGACTCGCATGTATTTGGGCAAATCGATCGTGTAAAGATCACCGTTGAATTGGTCTGTCGATTTCTTGGACTTGGCTGTCACCGGCGCGCGCGAAAATCTCTCAAGCGGCAACGGCCGTTCCAATATAGTGCCGAGCGCCGTCGACGGGTAATTATCCAACACTGTCGCCGGGACAAACAGCGACGACTTAAAAGCGGGATCGAGCAGGTTTTGAATCTGCCCTTCGAACGCCGCGTCGTAATCGAGGCTCGCACCCGCATAGCAACAGTTACCGGGCGCCGGGCGCTTGAACGCCGGATTCTCGTACACAAAGAACGTCTCGTCGCTGTAAACCTTGATGTCGTTGCACTCGAATATGAAAGCGGGCTTGCCGCTCGTCACGAGGTCGCGCCCGTCCGCGCCGTAGTACAGACAGTGCACCACCAAGACGTTGTCGCCCTTGACGAGGTACTTGGCTATGTCAAATTCGTCGTAATACGAATGCTTGCCGCGGTTCATTCCGCCGAACCACACCGCCGCATTGCCGTTTACGTACAGGCAGTAGTGCGTGTCGCAGGCCGCGCGGCAAAGCGCGCGTGCAGGCGGCTTATCTACACCGAACGAGAACGCTCGGCGCATAATTACGTGCTCGGCACCGTGAGCCGACCATATAAACTTGGATTTACCGAAAAGAACGGTAGGATTTTCGACTTTAGCCATAATCTCCTCGAGTATAACGGCACAGAAAATCGCGCCGAAGTAAGTTGAAAAGCAGCCCTACACTTTGAGCATTCATATTAGTTTATCACAAAATTGCGGCGAATGCAAGGGAATTAGGCAAATTTAGGCGAAATAGCGATAAAAGCGGCGCCAAATCGGCTTGCGCCGCTGTGAAGAAGTAATAGTGAATAGTGAATAGGTAGGGGTCGCTTCGCTCCGATTGATTAGTGAAGAGTGATTAGTGAAAAATGAATAGGTGCGGCTAGCCGCGTGCGGGCGCACCTGCGCCTCGTATTCTTCGTCCATTCCTCAGAACGACACACTAAAGAACTGCGCCATTCTGAGCGATAGCGAAGAATCAAGGCGCGTAAGCGGCGCATAAAACAAGAAAAGCGGCGCTCATGCGTCGCTTCTCTTGATTATTATTTATTATTTTTCATCTCTTATCTTTTATCTTAGCCGCCACAGGCGCGCTCATTATATCGTGAGGCTTCCCAATATAATGGTGCCCTTCGCCGCAACCGACATCGACGCACTCGAAGGCGTGTTGTTTTTGACCGTGCCGTTTTGGACGTAAACCTTCATGCCGCCCATGCCCGATACAGACACCGCCGCGTCAGTCGGGTTGAATATGCAGACCAGCTTTTGTCCTCCGACGTTACGCGTAAACACGATCAATCCCGACGCGTCGGAGCCCGTGAAGTTGCCCGTGCAATTGCTCTTGTTGACAGAGCCCGAGTACGAGAACATGGTCTTGTACGCCTTGCGGATCTTTATGACCTGCTTGTAGTGGTCGTACACCGCCTTGAAGTCCTTCTGTCTGCGCCAATCGAGAGCGTTGAGCGATACGGGAGAATTGTAGGAGTTGTGGTTTGCGTATTTGGTGCGCGCCATCTCCTCGCCTGCGATGAATACCGTCATACCGCTCGACATGAGGTTTGCCGCCGAAGCGGTTTGAGTCATGCTTACGCAGGAAGCAATCGGATCGTCGTAGAACAGCGGGGTTTCCTTGCTCGACGCTTTGCCGATGAGGTGATCCCACAGCGTGAAGTTGTCGTGCACCGAAATGCACGCCGCGTTCTGCGAGCCGTTGGAAGTCGCCATGCCGCTACCTTCGCTGCCGCAGCCGCCCTCGAGCATCTTCTTGACCGCGCCGGCCTCACTCGTATTGCCGTTTATCCAGCCCTGCCTTACGTCGATGTCCCAGCTACCGCCGCGGACGCCGTCACGGCCGGTGCCGTTGAACGCCGCAATTCTGTCGCCGAGCGCGCTCATACTCTTGCTGTTGCTGAAATACAATTGCTTGACGAGCTTGTTGGTAGAAGTGTTGGTCGTGTACTTGCCGGTACCCGCTATTGCCGCTGTAGTCGCGGACCTGCGAGCGGTGAACGACGGCGGAATGTAATCGCCGCTGTCGCCCGACCACGGCTCGCCGTAGATAAGAATCTGCTTTCCCTTGCCTCCGTCAAGCGCGTCGAGAGCACTGCGAATGGCTTTCATTGTGTCGACATCGTGGATGCCCATAAGGTCGAAACGGAAGCCGTCGATATGGTACTCGGTCGCCCAATATACGAGCGACTCGACCATGTATTTTCTGACCATGCTGCGCTCGGAAGCCGTCTCGTTGCCGCAACCCGAGCCGTTGGTGAAGTTGCCGCTGGCATCGGTGCGGTGGTAATACGAAGGCACCGTGTTGTGGAATGCCTGACCGCCCGTAGCGTAGGTGTGGTTGTAAACGACGTCCATAATCACGCCGATACCCGCTTCGTGAAGCGCCATTACCATCTGCTTAAACTCGTTGATTCTAACCTCGCCGCGCGACGGATCGGTAGAATACGAGCCCTCGGGAACGTTATAGTTTTGCGGGTCGTAGCCCCAGTTGAACGCGTCGACGCTGTTGACGTTAGACATGTCGCTCTCCGCTACCGACGAGAAATCGTACGTCGGGTTGAGGTGAACGTATGTTATGCCGAGATCCTTGAGATAATCTACGCCCGTCTTGAGCGTGGGATCGCCGGGCACCGTCGTGCCCTTCTCGGTAAACGCAAGGTATTTGCCCTTGTTGACCATGCCCGAGTTGGCGGACGCCGAGAAATCCTTGATTACAAGCTCCCAAATGATGGGAACGTCGGCATTGTTGGGATTGAGCTTATAAAGGTGATCGTCATTCTCCCAGCCGTCGGGATCGGTGGAATCGAGGTCTACGACCATGCCGCGCAGTCCGTCGGCACCCGCCGCCACTGCGTACGGGTCGATTGTCTCGACAACGTTGCCGTAGTTGTCAATCTCGTAGGTGTAGTACGTGCCGTTGAGGTCGCCGCTGACAGTCAATTCCCACACGCCGCCGAATTTGCCGTCGACAAAACGCTTGATAGCATGCGACGTGCTGATCAGGTCGCCGCCCGAGCCTCTGCTGTACAGCTTGACGTCGACGGACGCGGCAAAGGGCGCCCATACGCGGAACACCGTCTTTTCCTTAGAGTAAATCGCGCCGTACTCCAAATTCTGAACGTCCGCGCTCTCGTACAACGCTATAAAGTCTCTGTCGTCGATAAGCGCGGTCTTGGCGATGGACGCGGGATTGGGAATGATTTCGACCTTGAGCTTGTAGTCCGCCGCAAAGTCGAAATTGCCCGCATTGAGCTGACTGAAGGACGCCGTGCCCGAGTACTTGTCGCCGCCGACAAGCATAACCTTAGACGTTCCGACCGTCTTGTCGCCGTTAAGTATGGAAACGGAGGTCGCATTGTTGGTCATTGCGCTTGTCGTTTCAAACGCGACCGAAACTCCGCTCGCCGTCTTGGCCGTAAATCTTGCACTCGTTATCTTTTCAAGCGCCATTTTCGCATCCTCAATATTAGTATAAGCTACCGTATCCTTGCGGACATAATAAATATCGGCATGGTTATTGTCGTCAAACGCCTTGGTAAGATCGACCATAACGTCCTGCTCGCCGTCCTTGACAAACCAATCGTTGAAGTCCTTTGAGTTCTCATTGACGGGCGATTTGAGCTTGAGTATCAACAGACCGAAAGCGGTGCCGTCTTTGAGCTTGTTCAATTGCGCGTCGCTCAGCGTTACCTGAAGGGGACGCGCCGTGTTGGTGTCTTTTTTGAACTCCTCGTCGGAAAGGGGCGTAGAGCCCAGCTTGTACGGGGTGCCCGAATCAAGGCCTTTGACCCACACCCAGCCGCCGAGAGTGGAATATTCCGACTTGGTGTCGTAGACGTGGATTGTTATGCTTCCGCCCGATGCGGCATGCGTATGAGTAACGGTCGGCGCAGCGCGGAATGCAAACGACAGCGCCGTCACTACGAGCGCGATGAGCGCCGCGATTACTACGGCCGAAAACGCCCCTGCGCGACTTTTATTGACTTTTAACATATCTCTTTTCATAATCATTCTTTCCCTTATAACTTGACGAACTAACGGTTAGTTAGTGAATGTGCCGTCGTTCTTGCCGACGGTTTTGCTTTGACTCACGACTTTGTTACCTGCGGTAGCCGCACCGGGAGTGCCGTTAAAGGTGAAGTTTCCGATAGTGCCCGTACCCTTCGTCACAGTGCCGCCCTGCGCGTTGTACGCGACAAGTCCGCCTGCTTCAAAGTCGGTAAGCGCATTGGTAACCGTAATTGTTGTGTACGAGTTGTTGGAGACAGTGCCGCCCCTGCGGTTGACCGAGACGATACCGCCCACAGTCCTAATGTTGCTGTACGTGCCGCTGTCGCCTTTGGCTGTCGAGCCGGTCATAGTGAGCGTGCCCACGCTATTGCCGGTGACCTGGCCGCCCGACTTGTTCTCGAGGACAATGCCCGCCATCTCGTAGGCCGCCTCGCCGGTCAGCCCGACGGTGTTTTGCTTGAACGCGCCCGAAACTTGGCAGTTGCGGACAACGCCGTAGTTATGCGAGCAAATGCCGCTTATCTCGCCGCCCGCCGCCTGATAGTTGGCGCCTGTTATCTTGATCCCGTCGATCGTGCCGCCGTTGTTGTATGCGACGGTCGCAATCGAAGCGTTGATGGGAAGCTTGGGATCGATTACGGAATTCTTGATTACGGGCGAAACGAACGTTATGTTCTTGACTGTTGCGCCGACGACGATTTCGTCAAACAGCGACCAGCGCCCGGCCTGATGATCCACTTTGATGCCGGACAACTTCTTGTTGTTGCCGTCGAGCGTGCCGTAAAACGCCGTCGCCAATTTAATGATATTGGTGCCGTCGTCCACTGCGGACAGGTAGTTGATATCGTTTTCTATTCTGTAATTGTTCCTGGGCGTAGCGGGCGCAGTCTTAATCTTCTCGGCGTACAACGTTTCGTAATAATCGATGGCGCGCAAATCAAACGCCGTCTTGATGAGGTAAGGCGAAGTCGTCGTACCCGCTCCTTCGAGGTAGTTGATATTCATCATTTCGACGGGGGTGTCTTCAATGCTCGGGTCGGACGAATCGGGATAAACGCCGTATACGAGCACTCTGTCGTTGAGATCGTACTTGAACATGCCTTCGTCCGCTTCGTCGGCATATACGTACTTGACCGCACGGTTGATGTCAACTACGCGGTAGCCCTTGGCGCCGCCGACCGCGTTCCAAGAGAGAACGCCGTTGGAGACCGTCAATGAAGGTTGCGCCATCGTAAGCTTGGTATGCGCGGTGTTCACGCCGAACGAGACTTTGTCGCTGTCGAGGGTGTACATGCCGTCGCCCGCCGCATACAGCTCTACGTTGAGCGCACCGACGTAACCCGAAAGGTCGACCGAAGTCGCCGAGTAGTAATTACTTCCCGCCGTCTTCACTGCGGAGCCGTTGATTTTGAGCACAAAGTTACTCGCACCGGTGCACTCCCATTCAAGTGTACCGTTGTCAAAAGACTTGATTTTGGGACTGTTCAACTTAATATTGCCCTCCGCTGTATACGCCTTAGTAGTCGGTTCGGAATCTTTCTTGCCGGGTGCGGTCGCAATTATGGTAAAATTGAAAACCTTGTCCGACGGCAAGTGGATATCGGGATTGTCGCGCAAACTGAGCCGCGTTCCCGTTAGCGAGACGGTATCGCCGTTGACGATAACGGTGTATCCTTCGGCGCCGATCGCTCCATCCCAAGCTATTCTGAACGCCGAGGCATTCTCCACAACGGAAATCGAACGTTCCATTACCGGATAGATGTCGGGCGTGCCGCCGTCACCGCCGCCGGAGCCGGGGCCGACCGAGCCGGTGCCGTCGGGTTGTTTCTTACCGCACGCGACAAGCCCGCATACGGCGAGCGCCATGCATACGGCAAAGATAAGGAATTTGCATAAACGTTTCTTCATCATACCCTCTTTTTGATTAAGCGAGTTGTCCCCGCCTATACTTGTCTGTTATGTATTTTATCACAAACGGGTAATATATGTCAATACTTTTTTTTGATAAAACTTTTGACAAAAGCCGACGGTATAGCGCCGATTGGCGTCAGTCGGCGCAAAAACTCTTTTCTTTAATATATATGTGAACAATTGCTTGACACAAACGTGAAAAAATTAGTATAATATTCAATCCAATATGAAGAGAATGATACTCGTATCGTCGCCGCCGGCGTGCGGAAAGACGTTCATATCCAAACAGCTTGCCAAAAATCTCAAGCATGTGGTGTACCTCGACAAAGACACGCTCATACCGCTGTCAAAACAGATTTTTCGCGTGGCCAAAAAGCCGTACGACCGCAGTTCCGACTTTTTCGAGGAGAATATCCGCGATTACGAATACGAGGTGATACTCAATCTTGCGTTCGAGGCGCTCTCCTACGACGATACGGTGCTCATAAACGCACCCTTTACGCGCGAAATTCGAGATGTCGATTACATCAACAGACTGCGCGCTCAGCTCGACAGAGTGGGCGCAAGGCTTACCGTCATCTGGGTGGTGACAAGCCCCGAAATATGCAGACAGCGCATGATCAAGCGCAACTCCGACCGCGACGATTACAAAATCAGGCATTGGGACGAGTATGTGCGCACCGTCGATTTCTCCGTCCCGACAAGCCTCGACGATCCCGACGTAAAAGACGATCTGCTGTTGTTCTACAACTCTTCGGAAGCCGAGTACCTTAAATCGATGCACGACGTGCTCGAAGTACTCGAATCCGACCGGACAGAATAATGACCACAAGCGATACAGCCGACAACATAAAGCCCGTCGATACTAACACTGCTTATATCGACGAAGGATTGGGAAGCGGAACGGGTAAGCACACTTATCCCGACTTTAAGTCCGCCTACCGCGCCGTACCCGACTGCGAAAAACGCCGCGCTTTTACCATGCTCATAGCGGCGGGTGTGACGATCGGGTTTTTGTTGCTGTCGCGGCTGATCTGGCTGTTCGAGCCGCTGCTCGACCGCATCTATTACGGCACGCTGTCCGAAATCGTGTACTACATGATACTCGGGCTGTTGTATTCGATATATATAGTTGTATTAAACGAATTTATCAAAAAGCATTGCAACGTCAAGCTGTTTAGGCGCAAGCGCGAAAACATCAGCATAGCAAGGGCGCTCGCGTGCATCGCCATCGCGGCGGCGGCCGTGCTGTTTACCGGTGCATATTTCAACTTCAAGCTGAAAATGCAAGTGGAAATGGGCATGGGCGTCACGCTCGCGACGGCCCTTACCAATATCGCGGTATATATATATTACGGCCTGCATATTTGGCTGGGCTTTACCGCGGCGTTGCTTGTGCAGTATGCTTGCAGTATGCTCTTCCCCGCCAAATACACCGTGCCTTGGGGCGCGATATTCCTCGTCACAGTGTTCGGACTGATTGAGCTCATATTCGAGCTGTTCACCACAAATCACTTATATCCGTGGCTGTATTACCTGTATACGTACGCGTACGCGGCAATCTTCATGCTGACAAAGCGTAGCTTCCACATAAGCTATTGGGCGTCGGCGCTGATTATGGGCTTATAGAATGAGAAATAAGACAGAACAAAGCATGAAACAATTCGGCAAATTGGGTGAAAAACTCCTCGCCGTGGCAAAACGCAACTACCTGATGATCGGATATATCGTTGCGTCGGTGCTGTGCGAGCTGACCGGAGTTGCCGTCACGGCCGGACGGTTCTATATGACCCAGCCGTGGTTGTATCTTACTTTCCTGGCCTTGACCTGTCTCGTCTCTCTGTACCTAAAAGGCCATGCCGGAAAGTATATCCTCTTCGTCACGGCCCTTGCCGGAAACTTCATTATCGACATGATGTTCATAATAGTTTTCGACAGCACGGGCACTATCTTCGATTTTGCAATGCTCAACCTGCGCTCGGACGCGATGATAATAGTCGAGAGCGTACCTATCAGCTTTACCTATGTTTTGGTCACGGGAATAATAATTGCGCTGTACTGCACGCTCGGTTGGAAACTGAGAAAGTCCATGCCTTCGTCCGACGTCAACCGTACGTCTGCAATCGCGACGTCGTGCTTGCTCGCCCTCGTGCTCGGCGCGGACGCTATGCTGATATACTTCGGCAACTACCGCTACAGCGCCAACGACCTAAGTTATCGACTGTATCAAACCGAAACGGGCACTTATTCCAACAAGGGCATGATAGGCAACTTCGCCAACGAGCTCGCGCGCGGCTATTGGTTCTCGGAAATCGACGTGGGCGATAGGAACGAGCTCGCCGATTTCATCTACGCGGAGACGACGGACGAAACAGACTACACGGGCATAGCCAAAGACTACAACGTCGTGACCGTTCTTTGCGAGAGCTTCGAATGGTTTACATTCCTGCTCGACGCCGACCACTACCCCAACGGCTACGCCAAACAGATGTTCGGCGACGACGCGCGCACAGAAGAGGACCTTGTCAAAGCGTTACATCAGCTGTACCCCAATCTCTACCGTTTCTACGAGAGCAAATCCACGGTTATTCTCAACAACAGCCACTCGCTCGAAAAGACGGATATTTCGGAGAACAAGGCTATAATCGGCAACTATCCGCTGTACGTATATATCAACTACGAATATCCGCGCAACTCCCTGCCTTACAGCATGCCCAATATGCTAAAAGGCCTTTACGGCGTGGAAAGCAAGTCGTTCCACGACGGCTACCGCACATTCTACAACCGCAATATCCACCACGAGAACGCGCTCGGCTTCGAGTCGTACACCGCGACGGAGGACATGGACGTCGAGGGCGACGACACAGGTCTGGGCGAGCGCAACCTCGACTCCGAGATGATGGAAGCGTGCAAAACCGAGATGTTCCCGACGGACAGACGGTTCAACACCTTTATCACGACAATCACCCAGCACGGACAGTACGCATACCGAGACAATCTCAAACCCTACTATGACAAAATGGACGAGCTCGGAATTCTTCCATACGTCAAGGACGACGAGGACGGCAACGCGTTCCGCTATTACTGCGCGGCGGGCATGGACCTCGACAAGGCGATCGGCATCATGCTCGACTATCTCGAAGAAAACAATCTCTCCGACAATACGCTCATTACCATTTACGGCGATCACAACTCGTACTATCAAGGCATAAGCAATTACGCAAAAGACATCTACTCGTACAAGACGGACGACTACACCGATTTGTACCGTGTTCCCGTCATGATGAAGGTGGGCAATCACAACTTCGGCGGCGAACACATGGTGATAAACAAATTCACCTGCGTTGCCGATATCTATCCCACCATTCTCGACCTGTTGGGAATCAAGGGATTTAGAAATCTGATGTACGGAGTGAGCGCGTTCAGCCAAGAAAGCTCGGTGCTGTACTCGCGCGCCTACGACAAATTCCTGACAGACAAGATTTACTTCAACACGTTGAGCAATATTATTTACAGCGCGGATTCGGTCGACGAAGAATACATCGAGGAAATTGAGCAAAAGTGCCTTACCCTCCTCGACAAAATCTCGCACGTCAACAGACTGTTTGCGGACAACTACTTCGCAGGGCGCGAGACCGACTACTTCGCTCGGCTCAAGGCGATAAACGGCATAGAATAAAGTACGACATGCGTAAAACAAACAGAGGCGGCAGTAGGATTTGAACGGAATACGCCGAATATTTCATAGATCGGTACTGCACACGCTGTGGTACGGGCTGATTACAGGCGCGGTAACGGGAATAATCGTTGCGCTCTTTTCCGTTTGCGGACGAATTGTTATCGACTTTTCGTTCTCGTTCCGCTATCTCGCCGGCAACGGAGCGCTGGTTGTCGTGTGCGTACTTATACTCGCAATATTATGTTGTTTCTCGGTCGCAGTAATCCAAACGCTCGTGCCGAGCTCTAAGGGCGGCGGCATACCTCTCGCCGAGGGCATGGCGCGCGGCATGCTTCGCATCAAGTGGCTGTCGACGGCCGCCGCGCTCGTTGCGGGGAGCTTGTTGTCATTCTTGAGCGGCCTGCCGCTGGGCGGCGAGGGTCCGTCCGTATGCTTGGGCGCAGTCGCCGGCGACGGCGTCGGCGACGTAGCGAAAAAACCGACCGCCGTCAAAAGATATCTGATAACGGGCGGCGCGAGCGCAGGCCTTGCCGCCGCATTCAATGCGCCGCTTATGGGGCTTTGCTTTGCATTCGAAGAGACGCACAGGCGTTTCTCGGCACACATACTCGCCGCCGCATTCTCGGCGGTGATTGCGGCCGTCGCGGTTTCGCAAGGGATATTGTACGGCTTTGGGCAAAACCCGTATCTCTCGTCGCTCGGCATAGGCGCGGGCCGGGTCGCGCTCGGATTTTTGAAACTGTCGCCGATAGTCGGGATAGATATACTCAAATTATGCGGCATAGCGTTGCTTCTAGGCATAATCTGCGCGGGCTTAGCCGTGGGCTTCAACAGGCTTATCGGGCTGCTTTCCGTACTGCTCGGCAAAATCAAACTGCCCTTTTTGCGACTGCTTCCTGCGTTTATTACGGCGGCGATATTCGGGCTGATAATAGCGGAAACGCGCGGCCCGGGCGAAACGGCGCTACACCATATCAATATAAATACGGCGACATACATATTGTTCGCAATACTCGTCATGCGAATGGTCGCGACCGCTGTTTGCAGCGGCGCGGGCGCGACAGGCGGATTGTTTATCCCCATGATAGCCATCGGCGGACTGATCGGCACAATCGCCGCAAAAGCCTGCGTCGCAAGCGGGCTGACAGCCGACTACGCGCCAAACATAATTATGTTGTGCGTCGGCGCCTTCTTCGCGGCGAGCGTGCGCGCGCCCATAACGGCTATCGTAATGACTATGGAGCTGACGGGCAGCTTTTACAACCTGTTGCCGTGCGTAATATCCGTCGCCACCGCGGCGATAATCACAGATCTTACGCGCACACAACCACTCTATGAAAAAGCACTCTATAACCTAATGGAAACGTTGCCCACATCGACTAATGCTCGCGACATGACGGTATGCGGCAAAATCCCCGAGCTGTCGCAAATAGCGTTCTGCCGCATACGCGACGTCATGTGGCCGTACAACTCGTTGGTCATCTCTCTCGTCCGAAACGGCGTCAGCCTCGTCCCCGACGGCGAAACAATTCTGCTCCCCGATGACAAAATAACAATACGCGCGGAAAACGTCGATCCCGATTATTTCCTCACCCGTCTCGAGCAGTGCATGACAATCGACGATCCGCCGCCGCACGAACAAGCCGAAAGCGGATACTTCGCCAACGCGCGCAACAAAGAGTAGATTTTCTCAACCGAATTATCAAACGAAAAAAGAGCCGCAACTTAGCAGTAAGTGCCGGGCTCCAATCGCCCGGGGTTCTTGCTAAGTACGACTCTAATGTTATTATACGCCGGTATAACGAGATTGTCAACCCCATTACCGCAAGAAATTTCGCAAAATCAAACAAGCAAAAAAGCTCGACAGCAATTCAATTGCAATCGAGCTTTTTAAGTCTTTATTGATATTAGTCTATAATGCTCTCGCCCGTCATCTCTTTGGGCTTTTCTACGCCCATGACGTCGAGCAAGGTGGGCGCTACGTCGCACAGAGCTTTGCCCGATTTCAGAGTTTTTCCGATATACTTGTCACCCGCAACGACGAATGGAACGAGATTGGTCGTATGCGAGGTGCAGGGCGAGCCGCCGTCAAACTTCATTACCTCGGCGTTGCCGTGGTCGGCCGTGACTATCGCCGTGCCGCCCGTCGCCCACACCGCTTCGACGACCTTCTTCAAGCACGCGTCGACGGCTTCCACCGCCTTGACCGCCGCTTGCATCACGCCGGTGTGACCTACCATATCGCAGTTGGCAAAGTTGAGTATTAGCACGTCCTGCCCGTTATTGATGCACTCCACCGCCTTGTCGGCTACCTCGTACGCGCTCATCTCGGGTTTGAGGTCGTACGTCGCGACCTTGGGGCTGGGAACGAGCACGCGCGTCTCGTTGTCGTTGGGCTTTTCCACACCGCCATTGAAGAAGAATGTGACGTGCGCGTACTTCTCGGTCTCGGCCACGCGCGCTTGCTTGTAACCTTTTGCCGCGAGGTACTCTCCGAGCGTGTTGTTGAGATGTCTGGGCGGGAACGCCGTTTCGATATTGTTAAGCGTGACGTCGTATTGAGTCATGCCCACGTAGTAAATCTTTTTGTATCCGCCCGTGCGCTCGAAGCAGTCGAACTCGGGCTCGGTGATAGCACGCGAAATCTGGCGCGCGCGGTCGGCACGGAAGTTGTAGAAAATCAACGCGTCGCCTTCGTTCACGCCCTTGTATTCGCCTACGACGATGGGCTCGATAAACTCGTCCATGGTGCCTGCGGCATAGCTGGCGGCAACGCCGCTGTCCGCGGTAGAGAAATGCTTGCCCTGCGCAGCGAACACCGCGTTATATCCGCGCGCAACACGCTCCCAGCGGTTGTCGCGGTCCATGTAGTAATATCTGCCGACTACCGTCGAGATTACTCCGACGCCTATCTCGTCGATTTTGTCCTGAAGCTCCTTGATAAAGCCTCTGCCCGAATCGGGCGGAACGTCGCGGCCGTCCGTAATGCAGTGCACGCAAACCTTTTTCAGCCCGCTCTTCTTGGCGAGCGAGAGCAATGCGTACAAATGCGTGTTCATGCTGTGCACGCCGCCGTTGGACAGCAGGCCGACGAGATGGAGTGTGGAATCGTTTTTGACCGCTTGATTGATCGCGCCTTTGAAGGCGGAGTTGTCGTTAAACGACCCGTCTTTGATCGCGTCGTCGATCGTCGTAATATCCTGATACACGACGCGGCCGGCGCCGAGGTTGAGATGTCCCACCTCGCTGTTGCCCATTTGTCCTTCGGGCAGTCCTACGGCGTACCCCGAAGCGTTGATAAGCGTGTTCGGATACTTTGCCATGAGCGCGTCCAAAAACGGCGTATTGGCTTTCTTGATAGCGTTGCCGTATTCGTTGTCGTTATGCCCGAACCCGTCGAGAATAATCAGTGCATTCATTATATATCCTCCGTAGGGCGCGTCGTGCGCCCGTCGTTCTTCTATCGTAATTCTATGCCGCATGTCCTGCGGTCATGATAATGATAATTACTTACTTTGCCGCCGCCACGACTATCGAGAAATCCTCGGCCTTAAGGCTGGCGCCGCCGATCAGTCCGCCGTCGATCTCGGGTTGAGCCATCAACCCAGCGGCGTTCTTGGCGTTCATGCTTCCGCCGTACTGAATGCGGATAGCGTCGGCAACCGTTTTGCCGTACAGCTCTTCGACAACCGAGCGGATATATCCTATGGTCTCGTTGGCCTGCTCGTCCGTCGCCGTCTTGCCGGTGCCTATCGCCCAAACCGGCTCGTACGCAATGACGACGTCCTTAGCCGCGCCAGCGTCAATGCCATCGAACGCGCCGACGACCTGCGTCTTGCATACTGTTTCGGTCTTGCCGCCCTCGCGCTCGTCAAGCGTCTCGCCCACGCACACGATGGGCTTGAATCCGCACTTAATAGCCTGAACGAGCCGCGCGTTGACCGATTTGTCGGTCTCGCCGAAATATGCGCGGCGCTCGCTGTGTCCGATGATGACGTATTCGGCGCCCGCTTCTTTGAGCATAGCCGCGCTTATCTCGCCCGTAAATGCACCGCTGTCCGCCCAAGCGATATTCTGCGCACCCACCTTGACGTTGGAGCCCTTAGTAAGCTCCGCGGCAAGGGCGATATCTGTAAACGGAACGCAAATTACAACGTCGCACTTTGCGTCCTTGACCTTGGGAAGAAGCTCTTTTACGAGCTCGCGGCACTCCGCCGCGTTCTTGTTCATCTTCCAATTGCCTGCAATGATAGGTTTTCTCATTTCAAAGCCTCCTATACTTTGGCTTATTTTACTTCTATAACTCTTTTATATCTTACCGTCGGCTATTTCTCAGAGTCGCATTGGAGTTTTGCATAAATACCGACAGCCGCCGCGACCGACGCGTTGAGCGATTGTATATGCCCGCGCATGGGCAACGACAACACGCCGTCGCACAGCTCGCGCGTGAGCTTGGATACGCCCTTGCCCTCCGCGCCGACTACGAGCGCGACCGCGCCCGATAGATTCTCTTTGTAAATGTCCTTGCCGTCCATATCGAGGGCGTACACCCACACGTTTTGCTCTTTGAGCTTTCTTACGGCGTCGTTTATATTGACTACGCGCACGACCTTGACGTATTCGGTCGCGCCTTCGGCGACCTTGACTACCGTATCGTTTACCGGTACTTGCCTGTTCTTGCCGATGACAACTCCGTGCACACCCGCACACTCGCATGTGCGCAAAATACTGCCGAGGTTGTGCGGATCCTCTATCCCGTCGAGCACAACAACGAACGGTGGCTCGTTCAGATTATTGCAATGTGCGAAAATGTCGTCGAGCGAAGAATATTCGAAATCCGTCGCATAACCGATACAGCCTTGATGATTGCCTTCGGCCGCCTTGTCGAGCGCGGCGCGGTCTTTCAGCTTGACCGGGATGCCGTAGCGCCTCGCAAGATCGAATATCTCTCCGACGCGGTTGTCGTGCGCGCCGCCCGACAGTATATCGATGCGGTTGAAGCCGCCACCCGATCTCAACCGTTCGAGGACGGCGTTTTTTCCGTAAATTTTAATGATCAGCCCTTCTTGATATTCTTGAAAAGTTCGTCCCGCATTTTCTTGACCTCGTCGGGCTTGCCGCACGATTTATTGCCCTCGGGACATGCGCCGTGCAAGCACGCGGGCCCGCAGTCGCGGAAGAGATTGGGCGCAACCTTGATAACCTCGCCGAACATCAGCCAGGCAACGGCGCGTATCTCCCACTGCGCGCGGTTACAGCACCTAAGCTCGAAGAAGTGCATTAGCTCCCGCGCGTTCATGGTGACAATCATCTTGGTCTCGCAGGCGTTGGGAAGGATAAAGCGTGCGTCCTCGTTGGACTTCTCCCCTCTGCCGAGCGCGCTCTGCCAATCCCTGTACCAATCCATAATGGTATCCATCTGGCCGAGGAATCGCGCAACCGCCGCGCCGCCCAATTCCTCTATCGCGGGCGGAACTACGAAGTTGAAGCTGTCCTCCGACACATAACGCTGTGACCGCACCGAGAACGACGCGATGCGGTGGCGCGTAATCTGCGCGAGGAATGCGCGCGACACGCCCTCTATCGAGAATGTGAACGACGCATGCTCGATGGGCGACAAATGCCCCATGTCGGTCAGCTTGGATATAAACGCCGAGTTGTCCTTCTCCATGATGTGCTCGGTAAGCTCCGGTAATTCTCTATCCGAGTAGCACAGCTTGGCGGCAAGCGCGACCGTCGCTTCGGGGTCGGCTGTATAGCGTATGAGATTGACCTTGGGTGTTACCTTCATTATGTATTTCCTTTACAATTATTGCTATCTACAATGTCGACGCACATCGACAGAATTTCGTCGCGCCGCTCGGCGTCACCTTTTAATTCCAAGTACCCTATCACCGCTTCGAGCGCGGTCGCCTTGTGGTATTCGGAAAGGGACGCGGCTTTTGTCCGCGAATGCAGGTGTGCGTTTTTCGCCCGACGCGCTATCTCGCTCTCTTCTTGAGTAAAGACGCCCCTAATCGCCAGCTCGTCAAACACCGCCGCTTGAGAGGTGGCATTGACGTAGCGCGACGAAGCGATGTGGAGAGTGGCGCCGCCGCGGGAGACAATCAGCTTGCGAACGAACAACGACATTGCCGCGTCGCCTATGAACGCAAGCGCCGTCGGCGTTTGCAACTGAACGTCTGTTTTTTCCACACTTCAATTATATACGCATCGAAAAAATAAGTCAACAATTTTCAAGCCCTATGACACATCAAAACAACAAAAATACGGCCGTCGAACGTGTCGTCGACGACCGTATTTGTTGTTGAAATTTTACCGTTATGCCGCGGCTTCTTCGGCAGGCTTCTCCTCGGTCTTGGCCGCAGGAGCTTTGCCTTCCGGCTTGAACACCGCCGAGAAGATCATGGCTACAAGCACGAGGATAGCCGACACGTACGCTTGTGCGCGGACTGCGAATGCGCCGGTCGCTTTGATCTCGGAGGCACCGGGTACCGTACCTTGCGACGCCTTGTCGACCGCTTTGCCGAGGCCCTTGATGATTGCGGGCGAGCCGGCAAGCGTGAAGATGATGGAGATAAAGGCGAACACAATGCCGGTGATAAGCGCGCGAGTGCCGTAAGCGTCTTTTACCGTCGTACCGTTCTTCTTGGTGACGATGCCGATCGCGTTGTAGCGGAGTCTGCGCGCAACACCGACGCCCATCGTCCAGATCATGATCATGAACAATATGGAGATGATCATTCCGGAGAGCATCAGGCCGACGCCTGCGATAGTGTCGTTGGCAAGGCCGCTGACCGCGCCTTCCGCGTCGCCGCCGATAGCGCCGTCAACCGCGTTACCGAAACCGTTGAATATAGCCTGAAGTCCTTTGAACATTGCCCAGCCGAGCGGGCCGTATTCGGTGAACGTGTACTCTTTTGTAAGAATCTCGGTGGTTGTCTTGAAGGAGATGAAGTCTGTGCAAAGTATGAAGAATCCGATGACAACAAGTACGCCGATGACTGCATTCTTGATTATGGTAAGCGGTTTGTGTACGCCGTTGACAAGTGCGTTGACAGAGCCGCACACGAGGCCGATGATTGCGCAAGCGAGCATGAGACCGAATGCGCCGCCGCCGACGTGCAAGCCGGACGACATGCTCTCAAGAGCGATACATGCCGCCATGCAGACCATGGCCGTTGCGATGATCTTGAAGAACGCGTTGTCGGCAGGCTCTTTCTTGACCGTTCTGATGATAGCCTTGACAAGGTACACAATCGCGATGATTGCAAGGACAATGCGAATGATAGCGGTGATGAGCGTCACTACAACCGAGGACATAAGGCTCATAACGGCTTGCATCATTTCTTCGCCCTTGTCGGCGGCTTCATGCGCCGCGTCGCTTACGGTGCCCGATACGTCGCCTAAGTCGGAGGAGCCGCTTGCTTCGAGGCTGCCGGAAATCTGGTCGGCCGTCTCCATCAACTCAAGGATGAGGCTCTTGATCTCGAGCGTCTTGTACTTGAACCAGTTGACACCCTTGTATGCCTTGTTGTACGCTTTCTTGAGTTCGGCCAACATTTCTTTCTTGGCCTTCTCCCAAGTGGCTTTGTCTTTGACATCGCTGTATTTCTTTTCGTACTTTTCCATTATCGCCATGTAAGCTTCGAGATAAGCCTTATCCGCTTCGGCGATTTTCTCGTCCATGGTATCCATTTCGTCCGCAATCGTTTCTTCATCGCCAAAAACGCTGAATATGGCGCTTACGGCGTTGAATATCGACTGGTTTACTTCGATATACTCTACGCGAACGGGCTTGGTATCGATTTCGCCGTCTTCTGCCGCCATCATGGCGTCGGTATATTCGAAGAATTCGGTACCGAGTCTGCCGTTTACATCATCGTACAAAGTGTACTTAACGGGCGCGAACAATGACACAAGCGCTATGACAAGCGCCATGACCGCGGTTAGCACGTTGGCGATAAGGTGGTGCTTCTTCTCAAACGCCATGGTCTTGTCCTTGACGTTCACCACTTTACCGACGAGTTTGTTCTTGGGTTCTTTCTTGGGGGCGGGCGTCTCTTCCGCGGCGGCTACGGGAACTTCCTCCGTAGCGGCTTCGGGCTCAACTCCGGCCTCCTCGGGAACAACCGCCGGTTGTTCGTCGGCGACGAGCTCTGCTCCGCACTCCGAACAGAACTTCTGTCCGTCGTCGTTTTCAGCGCCGCACTTGTTGCACTTTAACATTACTTCCTCTCCTTTTTTTGTATAATTACACTTTTTTATGTACGCAAAAAACACGTATACAACAAAGTATATGATAAGGATACACTATAAAGAAAAGATTGTCAATATTTTTTATTAAAAATCATTGAAAAATCTTACAAAAAAGCATAAAAATGTCGTAAACTTTTTTTCGTCTTCTTCAAAACTGTATCTTTGCCTTGATTTCGTCCGATTGTGCCCTACCGAAGAGAGCGGCTACAAGCTCCAATCCAAGCTCGATCGCACAGCCCAGGCCGCGCGCCGTGATTATATTCCCGTCCGCTTCCACGCGCCCGCCCGTCACAACGGCGCCCGTCATATATTGCTCGAAACCGGGAAAGCACGTCGCCTTTACGCCTCTCAAAAACCCGTTGGCTCCAAGCACCAGCGCGGGCGCGGCGCATATGGCCGCCACCTTCTTTCCGCACTCGAGCATATCCCCTATCGCCGAGACGAGCGTATTATTTTCGCCCAAGCTTTTGGAACCGGGCATGCCTCCCGGCACGAACAACAAGTCGCAGTCCGATAGGTCGGTATCTTGTAACGTCAGGTCTGCGGTAAGCAATATCCCGTGCGAGCTTGTCACCGTTTTTCCCGCAATCGACACGAGCTTGACGTCCGCTCCCGCGCGCTTTAATATATCGACGACGTTGAGGAGTTCCGCCTCCTCCGTGCCGTCGGCCATGACCGCATTGACTCTAATCATTGTAATCCTCTTGATTTTTGACAGCTTAGGAGCAGCATAGTCGCCCCATTGCCGAATAGACGGCGTAAACGCACGCGAGAGCAGATACCTAAGCGCTGACCGACGGGAATTTAGTTACACCTAAATGCCCGAGGGCGGCGCGTACATTCCGAACCATTCGCGCGACGGATACGACGTTATTTGCCCGAGATAGATTGAACGTCCACCGCAATAGCAGGCGCTACAATGTTGTAAAAAGTAAACTTTCTATCTTTTCCGACTGCCGTAATGCCTGCGAAAGTTTCCATAAGATTGCCCGCGACCGTAATCAGCGAAACGGGCGACGTCAGATTGCCCTTTTCTATTCTGTAGCCCGACGCTTCGAGACTGTAATTGCCCGACTGTCTGTCAAGCCCGGTCGACACGCCGCCCAAGCTCGTGATATACAGTCCGTCGCCGACATGGCCGAAAAGTTCGTCCAAAGTCATCTTGCCGCTCTCGATAGCCGCACAGCTAACCGCCGGGCGAACATTGCCGCCCGCCGTCCTGCCGTTGCCCGTCGATTTTACGCCCGCGCGCTTTGCGGTGGCGAGGTCGTAAACAAACCCCGTCGGCACGCCCTTGTCGACAAGCGTTTTGTTTTTGCACGGCACGCCCTCCGAGTCGAAGGGAAAACAGTACGGCGCGTTGCCTATAGGTTCCTCTGTTATTGTAAGGTGCTTCGAGAACACTTGCTCGCCTATCTTGCCCTCGAGCAGCGACAGGTGCTGTTCTGCGTCGAACGCCGAGAACGCGTCCATGAGCGCTTCGGTGAGCGTAGCCACGCAATTGTCCGAAAATACTACCTTATATTTCCCGCTGTCCACCGTGCTGCCGCCGAACTGCTTGACAGTGCCGTCCACAGTCTTTTTGACAAACTCGGCCTCGTCAAACCCGTCCATCGACGGCAAAATATAATATTCGTAGTGACTGACGGGCTCGCCGTCCTGCTTGGCCTCGCACGACAATACGACGGTGATGTTGTTAAACTTTGCCTCGAGGTCGAGCCCCTTGCTGTTGGAAAGAGTCTTTACGCCGCGAAGATACTCTATATCCGCATTTGCGTTGTACACGCGGCTGTCCGCTTTTAATGCCGCCGTCGACAATCTCTCGCACAACGCTTTGAGTTCGGCGGGCGGAATTGCGTCGAGCGCTTCGCTGAATGTATCCACCTTCTCGTACTCGTACTCGCCGCCGCCTACGAACAAGTCCTCGTCAATCGGTTGGCCGTACTTTGCGGACGTAGCGACTGCGTCGAGCGCCTGCTCGATAATCGCGTCGTCGGCGCGGTCGGTCTTGAAGCTGCCGCCCTTTCCGTCCAAAATCCCACGCATATTCATGCCGAAGTCGTCTGCTATCATGTACGTTTCGGTCTCGCCGTTGTACGTGCTTATAGTCAGCTTGTCCTGTCTCGAAGAGCTAAGCTCGAATATCGTAAAGCCGCGCTTTGCCGCCGCGGCGAATAATTTTTCTTTGTCAATTGCCATGATTATGACCATGACCTCCTATCTTAAATGTTCATGAATGTACAGTCGCGCGTCAGGTGGGCAACAGGTGGCGAGGAGCCGAAGGGAGTGCAGTAAGACCTACATGACCGAGGCGCCGAGCCACACGTAGCCCGCATCACGCGATGAATGTACTTTCAGTCCGCTTTGCCGCCTACGGTCATTTCACTCACTCTGAGTGTCGGCTGACCGACCGACGTCGGTATCATGCCCGACGCCGCGCCGCAAGTGCCTGCGGACAGCTCGAGATCGTTTGCGACCATGTCTATCTTCATGAGTACCTCGTATCCGAATCCGACAAGCGCCGGGGACTTGACGAGCTCGCAAATCTTGCCGTTTCTGATGATATACGTTTCGGACGAAGTGAAGTTGAACTTGTCCGTCGCGGGATTGACCGAGCCGCCCGCAAACGAAACGCAGTACACCCCGTACTCCGTCGCCGCGATAATCTCTTCGGGCGTCGATTTGCCCGCCGCGATATATGTATTGGTCATGCGCGTCGTCGGCATGTACCTAAACGACTCGCGTCGGCACGCGCCCGTCGATTTGCTTCCCATGCGCCTGCCGTTGAACTCGTCCATCATAAACGCCGTCAATACGCCGTCTTTAATGAGCACGTTCTTAGTCGGCTTCTCGCCCTCGTCGTCGAACGACTCGCTGCCCCAGCCGAATTCCACCGTGCCGTCGTCGATTGCCGTCACTACGTCGGACGCTATCTTCTGTCCGAGCTTGTCCGAAAAAGGCGACGAGCCGTGCGATATAGCGGTGCCCTCGAGCGGATGTCCGCACGCTTCGTGGAAGAGTACGCCGCCGAACGCGTTGCCGATTACGACAGGCATCTTGCCCGACGGGCATTCGGGCGCGTCGAGTAATTTTACGGCGACCTCCGCCGCGTGAGCCGCTTCCTTTTCAAAATCTATTTCGTCATACAGTTCCGCGCCTTTCGCTAAGCCCGGACCGAAATATCCCGTTTCGAACGCGCCGTCGCGGCTTGCCGTCGGGCGCGCCGCTAAGCGTGTGCGAACACGCCTGTCCGTAATTTTGCGGCATACGCCTTTGGCAACCGTGTAAATCTCGACGTTCTCGTCCGTCTCCAACGCTACGGCGGTGGCGTTGACTATATTGGGCGAAACGGCGTACATCGCCTGCTCGCCCTTCTTCAGATATTCGATTTTTTCATCAATCGACATCGAGGAATGCTCTACTTTTGGCGCGTTGGCTTTTCCGACGATTTCTTTGAACTTGCCGACCTTGAGCACGCGCTCGCCGTCGAAGGACGCGGACAGCCGCTTCGCAAGCGCAACAAGCGACTGCTCGGACAGGTCGGAAGTATAACCGTACACCTGTACGGTGCCGCGCATCAGTCTGAGCCCTGCGCCGTAGGTCAACCGCTCGGACAGGTCGTCGACGCGCTTGTAGTTGATTTCGATTACGCGCGATATTTTGCTCTGAACGTACAATTCGGCAAAGTCCGCGCCCGTCTCGAGCGCGACGGACAGTGCCGCGGTAGCGATTTTGTTGTCCATAATTATAAATATCCTCTCAATAACGAATGTGTTTGAAAGTACAGTCGCGCGTGAGCACGGCGACTGCCACCCATGTCGGAACAGACGGCGTAGACGCGCGCGAGAGCAGGAAACACGAGCGCCGACCGACGGGAGTTTAGTAAATCCTAAATGACCGAGGGCGGCGCGAAGTTTGACGAACT
>JAFLVF010000080.1 GCA_022508425.1 Clostridiales bacterium
CGCTTGCATTTGAGCGGCCTGTGCCTGCTGCATCATCTCCTGTGTACGGCGCGCGTGTTCCATCATCGCTTGCGCTTGCTCCATCATGGCGCGAGCGGCCTCACTCTCCGGCGAGGACCCGCTTTGCTGTGCGGGCGGCTCGGGCGTGATAACCGTCTGTTCGGGTTCGACTTCAATGGGCCGATCGGTCTGTTCGGGCTCGCCCATTATAACTGTCTGTTCGGGTTCCACTTCAATGGGTTGCTCGACATGCTCGGGCTCGCCCATGATGATAGGCTGCTCGGTCTGTTCGGGCTCGCCCATGATGATAGGCTGCTCCGTGTGGTCGGGTTCGCCCATGATGATGGGTTGTTCGGTCTGTTCGGGTTCGCCCATGATGATAGGCTGCTCGGTCTGCTCTGGCTCGGGCGTAATAACAGGCTGCTCGGTTTCGCCGAGCATGGCGGCGAGCTGAGCGTCCAAATCGTCGTTAGCGTGATCTTCTTGCACCGGCTCCGGCGTATCCTCGCCGAGCATGGCGGCGAGCTGAGCGTCCAGATCGTCGTCGGGCGGTGTAGGACTTGCGGGCTGTTCGGGCTCGCCCATGACAATGGGCTGATCGGGTTGGCTTTGCGGTTGTTCGGGAATAATAACGGGGTCATTGTCGTTAAGCATGGCGGCGAGCTGTTCGTCCGGGTCGGGCATGGACGCGCTGTCTTGCGGCTCGTCCGCGAGTATGGCGGCAAGCTCTTCGTCCGGCGTCGGCTCATCGTCATCCACGCCGAAGCCTGCGTCTCTCAGCGGCTTAGCCAAAATTACAATGGGTTGGTCGTCCGTACCGGGTGCGGATACGGGTTCCGCAGGTTCGTCCGGCAGGACGATTTCCGCCTCCAAAGAATAAGGCGACGCCGTATCCATAATGATTTGATCGCCGAGATCGGCGTTGTTGTCCTTGTTGTGTGCCATACTTGTTCCCGTGTATATTATTTTCGTACATTATATAATACATTATTCTGCGACTTTTGTCAATACCTAAATTCAAGTTTATCTGCGCGGATTTACGGTTTGACAAAATATATTTTGGCAAACCTATTGACAGTTTTTACTTTTTTGTGTTAAACTATAAGTCACGTAATCAACAAGGAAGTGATGGGAAAAGATGACAAAGTTCAAATTTAAAAGACTGTTGTTTCTGCCGTTAGTGCTGTGCATCCTTTTCGCGTTTGTCGCGTGCGGAAGCATAGAGGCGCCCGGTGTGGACGGACCCGGCGGCGGAGGCAATACTCCCGGAGGAGGACCGAGCGGAGGCCCGGGCGGAGGCCCGGACGTTTCAGCCACGCAGCTTGCGTCGGTAGATATATCCACCGTCAAGTTTACCGAAACGGCGTTTTCGCTTGTTGTGGAATGGGCCCCGGTGCCCAACGCCAAGTCGTATCGGTTGATCCTCGGCAAAAGCGGCAGCTCGTCGACTACAGCCGCCACGATTGACGACAACACTATCGACTTAAAGCAGCTCAGTTATTTCGTCGTCCCCGACACGGGATACGTAACTATATCATTTACGGCCAAGGCCGAAGGGTATGCCGATTCCGAGCCTGTGACTGTTAAGTTTGATTTGGAGGGTATATTGTTGCTCAGCCCCGAGATTATTTCTTTTAATAACGGTGTGATCGAATGGAAAAGCGTTTCCGGCGCGACGGCGTACACCGTCAAGGTAAACGGCACGGCGCAGACGGTAAGCACCAACACGTTCGATGTAAGCGCTCTTTCGGGAACCTCGCGCATAGAGATTTCGGCAACGATAGACGGCAAGAGCAGCGCGACCACTGCGGTTTTGTACAATCCCACCACCAAAAAGCTTAGCGCCATGCCCATAAGCGAATACACCCTCGAGGGCGACACGCTAAAGTGGAGCGACGTAGGCGGTGCGGTTGGATATAAGGTAGTCGACCTTGATTTTAACGCGGAGACAGTGACCGTGCCCGGCTATGCCATGGACACGCGCAATCTTGTTTACGGCGTATATCCTGTAATGGCGGCGACAAGCGTCGTGCAAAGCGCGGAAGTGGCGCCTGTGGATATGAAGTACTTAAGCGGCGCCGGCACCGAAGCCAATCCGTATCTTATAAAGACGCCCTTCGATCTGCGCGCAATAGACTTTTATGAGCTCAGAAATTCGGAGCAAAATTCCGCGGCAAAAAATTACTACAAGATTGCAAACGATATCGATTACAACACCGTAAGCGCGCTTGAAGGCGATTCCAACATGTACACGGTTCGCAAGCCCTTTTTCGGCGTGCTCGACGGAAACGGAAAAACGCTTTCCAATATAGCGGTGCACTACAGCAGCGGATTTTGGTCCCTGTTCGAGTTTATCGCAACCGGCGGCATTGTAAAAAATATCAAGTTTGACGGCGTGGAGCTCAACAACGAAATGCAGGACGAGGTTCACCCCGTAAACGCGACGGTATCCATGGTGGCGTACCGCAACTACGGCACCGTCACCAATATCACGCTTTCCGGCGCCAAGTTTACGGTAGCCGGCGGCGAGGCGGCGGGCATTGTCGTGCACAACTACGGCTCGGTCAGCGGCTGCACGGTAAACGATTTGTCGATTAAGGCAAACGCTATCACCGGCTCGGCGGCGTTTGAGATGGCGGGCGTAGTGCTGGAAAACTACGGCACCGTAGGCGGCAACGACGTAAAAAGTCTTACTATCTCCGGCTCGGGCACCAATATCGGCTCGTCCGCCGGCATTGTATCCATCAACCGCACCGGCGGCAATGTTATAGACAACAGCTTCGGTACGGTTACCATCAACAATCTCAAGGCCGGCAAGGAAGCGGGCGGCATAGTTGCGTACTGCGCGACCGGCGGCAACGTTACCAAGGGCAGCGGCACGTTTGGCACGCTCAAGGTGGGCACGCAGAACATCACCGCGAATACCGGCACGCAGTCGGCCCCTCGCGGCTTGCTTTACGGCAAAAAGGGTTAATAGGTGAGTGATATGAAAATAGCAAAGCATGTAACGCCCCGTACGGGCAGAGGTAATAAAGTTTTAACCGGACTTGCGGCGGCGGCAATAGCGCTGATAGTCCTGTTTGTATCGCTGTTTGTCGTTGCGCCCGCGCCCCACGCCGTGGCGGAAACCGAGGGCAGCGTAACCATTCACGTGTACGACCTGGCGGAAAACTACAGCAAGCTTTCCGCTTGGGTGTGGCTCAAGGGCGGCTCGGGCGTGGAATATCGCGTATCCGCCACCGCGGACAGCAACGAGAAGTTTGGCAAGGGCAACAACAAGGCGCACACCATTCAAGTACCCTTGACCGAAAAGCAGGTGACTGCGCTTAAGGGCAGCTCGCAATTGGGTTTTTTGATTTGTGTGCAAAAGGCGAATTCCGGCACGTTCTGGGACAGATACGAAAAGGAAACGGTGGACGTGTTTGTGCCGCTCAAAAACGCGTTTGACGCAAACAACCATGCCGACGTTTATTACGTTCGCAAAGACACGGCTGCATATACGGACATTGAGGAGGGACTTCAGGCTTTGGAAAAAATTATAAGCGCAACATTTACGTCTAAGACAGAAGTTAGGTTTGAAACAAGCACACCGCTTACCAATACGGTCAAGGCTTCTTTGTTTTACGGTGACGACACTCCCGCTCATGCAAGCGTAGATATAACCGTAACGGCGGTTAACACAGTCGGAACGGCCAAATTCCCCAAGCTTACGCTGGACTTTTCCAAGGATTACATTCTCAAACTGAGCACCTTGCCCAAAGGCGCTACCGTGTCCAAGTCCGGACTCATAGACACGGAGGAGTTTATAAGAACGTACGAAAACGAGGATACACAAAATCAAGAGTACGGCGCGATATACACCAAAACCGCCACGACGTTTAGGCTGTGGGCGCCGTTTGCTACGTCGGTCACGCTCAATCTCTACGACGACGGCATGTACGGCGGCTCCAAGGCCAACAACAAGATGAAAAAGCGCATGCTCAGCAACGGAACCTGGGGCGGCGTTTGGGAATACACGTTAAACGGCGACAACAACGGCGTATACTACAACTACACGATTGTCAACAACGGTGTGGAAACCGAAACAATGGATCCGTACGCCAAGGCGTGCGGCACCAACGGCACGCGCGCCATGGTAATCGATCTGTCTACAACCAACCCCGCCGGCTGGGCGGAGGACGCCACTTGGTTTAACCCCGGCAAAAGCGCGGTCGGCCAAAACGGCGTTGTCGTAGGCAGCGCGGCAGATACGCCCATTGTATGGGAGGTGTCTGTAAACGACTTTAGCTCTTCGGCGGATTCCGGCATGAAGTACAAGGGCAAATACCTTGCCTTTACCGAAGAGAACACGACCGTTCCCGGCAAACCCACGCTTAAGACGGGCGTCAATTATCTTAAAGAGCTGGGCATAACGTACGTCCACCTCAACCCCGTTTACGACTTTTCCTCGGTGTCCGAGGACGACGTAACGCGCGCGGACGGCGGCGCCTTCAACTGGGGCTACGATCCGCAAAACTATAACATTCCCGAGGGCAGCTATTCCACCGACCCCGCTAACGGCGCGGTGCGTATAAACGAGTTTAAGCGCATGGTCAAGGCGCTTCACGACGCGGGCATAGGCGTGATTATGGACGTTGTGTACAACCACACGTACAACACCGCCGGCCAGGCGTTGCAGGATACGGTGCCGTTCTACTACCACCGCACCGACACCAACGGCAAGTTCACCGACGGCGCGGGCTGCGGCAACGAGACGGCGTCCGAGCGCACAATGATGCGCAAATATATGGTGGAGTCCGTGCTGTACTGGGCGAAGGAATACCACGTTGACGGCTTCCGCTTTGACCTTATGGGTCTGCACGATACCACAACGCTCAATATGATAAGAGACGAGCTTGACAGCAAGGTCGGCAAGCGCATATTGATGTACGGCGAGCCCTGGGGCGGCTACGGCGCTTCCACTGCGGCGTCCTACACAAAGCGCTACAACGCCACAAGAAGCATGACTCTCGGCAAGTACGTTGGCAACAGCGGCACGCAGGAGATGCGCAATGTCTACAGTTCCGGCTTTAGCAACGCAAACGCGTTTAGCGCGCTGCGCGATCGCATTGCGGTATTCCATGACGGCGGCAGGGACGGCCTTCGCGGCAGCAACGACGGCCCCGGCCAGGGCTGGGCAAACGGCAATCCCGGCGCGCTCAGCAAGGTGCGCAGAATGATGGAAGGCGGCGTAGGCGACTATGCGGAGGGCGTACAGGTAGGCTTGGCTTCGCGCTGCGTCTCCTATGCTTGCGCGCATGACAACTACACGCTTTGGGACCAGATTCGCGGCATAAAGCAGGGCAACGAATCGGCGCTGTATTACGACGATCCCATAGCGGACGACGTAAAGAAGTGCAAGCTGGTCTCCTCGGCGTACATGATGAGCACGGGCATAGCGTTTATGCTCGCCGGCGAGGAAATGGGCAGAACCAAGTACGGCAACGAAAACTCGTACAACTCGCCGATAAAGCTCAATCAGATAGTGTGGTCGCGTCAGGAAAAGTTCAAGGATCTTCACGACCATTACATGAACTTGATAAAGATAAGACGCGACAACAGCACCGCATTGTTCTCGTATACAAAGTGCGCACAGTCCAAGAGCTTTGCAACCGGAGGCTTTAATGAGACCAACACAAGCACCGGCGCGCTCGACTTCCAGCGTCCGTGGGAAAACCCCGTGCTAAAAATGACGCTTAACCCCTCCACAAAGACCGGCAATATCAAAATCAACAACGTAACCAAGCTTTCGTTCTGATAGCGTTTTACGTACAAATCTACGGCAAAGCCTCCCGGCAAAACGGGAGGTTTTTTGTTGCGAAAAATGCGAAAAGTCAAAACTTTTGTGCAAAGGGTTGCAAAAGCGCTTTTGGTGTGGTAGAATATATTCGGTGTACTGTCGCACAAAGCTATAAGCGGCAGAGGCGCCGTATGGAGATTTTATGGATAAAATGCAAGAACCCACC
>JAFLVF010000081.1 GCA_022508425.1 Clostridiales bacterium
TTCGGACACGGCGTACCAAATGTCGTACGCGGACTACGGCAACAAGTACGGCACCGTTCCCGATCAGCTAAGCAAATACATAATCAACGAAAAAACAATAATCGGCGTAGTAGACGAAAACGCGAAAACTCAGCCCCAAGCGAATTCCGCGCGCACGTCCGAGGGCGAAGAGGAGTCCGAGGGCGCGGGGTTTGACTTTTACGTTCCCGAAAATCTTGTACCCGACGCCGAGGGCAACTTCACGTTTACGGTCACCCTCGACCCGACTGAGTCCTCGCTGTACTACCGCAACGAGGTGCGCACCCTGGCAGGCGCCGATCAAAACCCCAAATTTTACGCGGCTTCGGTCACGATTAAGATAGCGCCCGACTGGACGCCCATTTCCGTGACTACGGTAGAAAACTACGACGTTGCGATACCCGTTCTCGGCGCAATGAACTGCACGAGCAATATGCTCGAAGTATTCTACGACGTCGATATTGACGACGGCGTAATTCCCGAGCGCGAATTTTTCCAGCCGTATGTGGATAACGCCAAAAACGATCCGAGCTACGTTCCGCCCGACATCCCCGAAGGCAACCGCTCCCCTGCCGATTACTTGGCGACGGCGTTTGCCGACTATATTTCGGGCGAGCGCAATCTCGACCTTACGGTAGATATAAACGCGGCGGGCATTTGGGCATACGATCTTATTCTGTCGCTTAATATAGGAACGATGGACGTTCGGGCAATGCTCGGCGACCTGTACGTTAAATATTCGGGCGACAAAGTCAACATAAAGCTTAACGACATAAACGGGTACCTAAACACCGCGGACTTTGCCTCGCTCATACAGAACGAGCAAATATCCGCGTTGCTATCCGGCCTCGGCGGTCTGTCCGACTTCGATATAATGTCGCTGTTCGGCGGCGACATGCTGGGCACGGTGTTCAGCAACTGCGAGATGACGACGGAAAACGGAATAACGCGCATACACATGCCGTTCGCGCTCGACATAAGCGCGCTCGGTCTTGGCGCGGACGCCGTAGATATAGACGCGTCGATCTACATAGCGGAAGAGGACATGTCGCTGCGCTCGATAACGGGCGAAATAACGCTGTTCGGCAAAAAGATAACGATAGAAGCAAAGCCGCTTACTCGTCTACCCTCATTCCCGTCGACGGAAGGCGCGGTCGATCTTTCGGGATTGCTCGACTTTGTTCCCGACATACTCACTCTTGCACAAAGCAAAACGTTCGGAATAAGCGGCACGGTTACTGCGCTCGGTCAAACGCTCGGCGTATCGGCGTACGTGGATATAACCGACGGCATTAAAGCCGACGCGGTCATCTCGGCAATGGGCGCAGACGTATCCGTTAAGTATGTGGACGGCACCATATATCTCGGCGTGGGCGCAATAGACGCGCGCGGCACGGCAAGCGAGCTCATGGACCTTGCCGCTCCGCTACTCGGCTCTGTCGATATAAATAAGTATTTGGATATAATCAAGCTGATGCTGCCGAGCACGGTAAACGACTTTGTCGGCATGATAAAATCTCTCGAAGTCACGCCCGAAAAGCTTACTCTCGGCGTGAACATTCTCACCTCGCCCATAACGCTGTCGCTCGAACGCGCGGGCGGCTCAATAACGGGCTTGGAGTTTGCATTTAACTTCGATATGTTCGGGATTAAGCTTGACGCGGCCGCAGACCTCGATATAACCACGCCCGAAGCGCGGAAAATACAGTTGCCGAGCGGCGAAGATTACATCACCTTCGCGCAGTTGGCAAAGCTTATAGAACAGGTCAAGCCCTATCTCGACGCAAAAGCTTTCGACGTGGTCGCAAGCGGCTCCGTGACCGCTTCCTCGAAATTCGACTTTACGATGGGGGCAAAGATCAATCTCGACGAGACGGGCGTTGCCGCAAGCGGCTCCGTGACCGCGCTCGGTCAAGCTCTCAATATTGCATACTCGGGCACGACCGCGTATATCTCGCTCGGTAATCTCAAATTCAAGCTCGATACAAATAATATCGACGCTATCGCCGACCCGATAATGAACCTTCTCGGAATCGAACTTCCCACAGTAAATATAGATGAACTGATTCCGCAAGCGCTAAGCGCTGTTAAGTCGCTCACCGTCAATGACGACGGCAAGGTAACCGCAGTTCTGCAAATGCAAGACGTAGATATAACCGCCGTAATAGACCTTGCGGCGGGCACGGCGGATATACGCGGAACAGCGATGGGCGTAGCGCTGTCGCTCGAAGCCACCGTCACCCCGCTCGGCGAACAAACTAACGTCGTCCTACCCGACAACACCGACGAATATATCGACTTAGTCAAGTTCGTACCGACGATGAAATCGGTATTCGGCATACTCGAAACCAAATCGGTCTCGGCGAATATGGCGTTTGCAATGGGCGATATAGCGGAAAGCGCTCTGCTCGAACTGTCGTTTGCCGACGGGCTTAAAGCGCGCATCACGCACGCGGGGTTCGGGCTTAACATAACCGTAATCGGCGAAACGGCATATATCGCGCTCGGCGACATTCGCGTCGTCGGCTCGCTGAACGACGTTCCCGCCCTCCTCGACGCGATAGATCCCGTTCTTCCCGACAACGTCAAGCAAACGATTGCGGACGTAATGGGCATGCTCGGCAATCTGCCGCCCGTGCAAGACATAATAGATATAGCGCTCGCGGCTGTTACAAGCCTTACCGTCGACTCGACGGACGCCCTGCACGCTACGATCACATACAACGATATTGCGATCTTGCTCAGCGCCTCGACAGATCTTTCGACGGTGACCGCAAACATTGCGGCGGGCAATAATCGCATTGTTGTCACGCTCGACGGCATTTCTTCCGAAGAAGTAACCGTCTCCGTACCTGCGGGCAGCTATGCGACTCTTGCCAACCTAACCGATATCGCAAAAACAATAATACCGCTCACGACCGAAAAGGCGTTCGGTATCGCGCTTAACAACGTCACAGTGCTCGGCACAACGTTAAGCGGTCAAGTATATATCGGCACGGAAGGCGGTATCGCGGTCGACGCAAATCTAATGCTCGCCGACGTCGCCGTGCGCATAACGGTAGTAGGCGGCAAGCTGTATCTGTCCGTGGGCGATTCGATACGCCTGACGGAACAGCTCACAATCGAAGCGTTGCAAACGCTCGCCGCAGAGCTTGAAGTTTATATCCCCGGCATTACCGATATGCTCGGCAGCCTTGTCGGTTCTGTCGATATATCCATTCCGACCGTAATTCAAACCGTACTCGACGACGTCGCACTGTATGCACACGGCGAGAACGGAATAACAATAGATATAACCGTGCCCGACGCGGCTTCGGTGGCAATAACATTAGACACGGCAAACGGCGTGCTGTCCACCCTTTCGGTAACGGGCAGTGTGCTCGGCGAAGCGATCGACGTTACGATGAGCGTAATTACAAACAACGGCGTGCTTTCGGGATTTGCATGCGACAATGCAACCGTAGCGGGCATAGCCGCTTCGCTCGATATAGGAATAAGCGGCGCAGTAGCTCGCAACGTGCAACCGATTGTCGACTGCATTTCGGTAAATAAACTGCTTTCTTCCGTTTCGCAAATAGCCGAGGTCGCGCTTGCCGCGGCTAACGGAAACGGCGTTTCGCTCGGCTTCGGCACTACCGCAATACAGCTTGGCAATACGAGCATAACCGTTTCGGGCAGCGCGCAGGTTTCCGTTACCCCGCTCGCGGCCGAGGCGACGTTAACGATAGCGCTCGGCGGCGACGAGTACGCGCTCGACGTCGTATATGCGAACGGCATAATATACGTTTCGCATAACGACATAAAACTGCAAATAGACGCGGCAAACGACGTAATGCCGTTGTACGAGCTAATAAAGAACATGCTTCCCGCCGCCGTAACCGACATTGTCGAAGTCATGCTCGGCAACAAGCAAGGCGAGACACCGTTCGACGGCATAATGGGCATTGCGGACAGCATTAATGGCATTGTCGCACAGCCGACGGCACAAAACATATTGTCCACGCTCCTCTCGTACGACGAGGATAACATAAGCCTTGCCAAACGACTGCTCGGCATGATCGAGCTCAGCGCGTTCGGCAACACCTCCGTAACGTTAGGCGTAACGGCGGACGACATGCACTTAGACGTAACGCCGTACGGCAACAACGCTACCGTGCGCGTCGACGCCATGGGCATTGCGACAAGCATAACGCTTTCCGACATTGTATCCGAAACGGTAACCGTTTCCGCGCCTGCGGGCAGTTATGCTTCGCTCGGCGCGATAGTTGCGGCGGCAACGCCTATCATGCCGCTTATCGACGCGGCCGAAACGGGCACTGCGTTCGAGCTTGCTATAAATTGCGCGATTCTCTCCTCGCCTATTTCGAGCGAAGGAGAAAAAGTGCAAACGCCGATAACGGGCACGGTATATATAGATTTGACAAACGGCTTGGTATTGGAAGCGCGGCTGACCGTGGGCGACCTTCCCATAGTTATGATCATAGTCGACGGCAATCTGTATCTGTCCGTAAACAACAATATAAAGATAAGCGAAACGCTCACTCTGGAAAGCATAAAGGCGCTTGTGGCTCAGCTCGATAAAGTTCTGCCCGGCATAGAAAAAATCGTAACCGAGCTTATAGACAGCATAATAAACATGACGTTGCACGACCTTTTGGGCATAATCGTGCTAAATCAAGGCGCGGACGCAGGCAGTTTCTCAGTAGCCATAGACCTTACCGACAGAGTGGATATAGCCGCTCAAATAGATATTTCCACCGACGGCAGTGCGCTCGACAATATAAGCATAAACGGCGCGCTGTTCGGCACCGAAGTATCGTTTGCCCTCGGTTACACGGGCACGACGGACGACGGCACGCTTAACCTCGGCGGCAAGGATATAACCATAACGTCCGATAAAACGGACGAGGCGACGGGCAAGACCGAAAAGACCGCAACGGTGTTGGAGTTGGTTCTCGGAATAGGCGTTAAACGCACGGAAGCGCGCACCGCGCCCGTAAAACCCATAAAAGACTGCATTGCGATAAGCAAGCTTATGGATTACCTCGATCCCGTGTTAGCGCTCGTGGACGACATAAACAAAGGTGTAGATACGATTACGCTCGATCTCGGCGCGATTGCCCTGTTCACGGAAGACAACTCGCAGATAAACATTTCCGGCAAGGTAAAGGTAGAGCTAAGCCGTGGCATAAAGGTGCGAGCCGAGCTCAGCCTGTTCGACGGCACCGAAAACGCGGTTGCGCTCAACATTACTTATGTGGATAGCACCGTGTACGTACAGCTCGAAAAATTCCTGATTTCGCTCAATACGGAGTCCGACTTCCAAAGACTGTACGACGTAATTCAAAACTACCTGCCCACATATATCAATATAGAGATAGCAAAACTGTTCGGGCTCAAAGACGTGCTCGAAGGATTAGGCGCGGCTAACAGTGCGAGCGCATTCAGCAACCTGTCCCTGCTTATAGAGCGTTTGGGCGATATTGCCACCGCCGAGAGCGTAGACCAAGCCATCACGCTGTTGTTTACAAGCCTCAACAGCCTGTACAGCGACAGCGCTATAAAATCCATGCTCAATCTTATAGTCGGGCTGGGGCTCAACGAAGCCGAAGAGCTCACCGTCTCGGCGGAGGTTATGGGCATAACGCTAAACGTAACGCCGCACGTCTCGCCCGCTACGGCGGAAAAGACGGCCACCATTTCGAGCGCGACGGTATCCGTAAATCTTACCGACGGCATAACGATCAAGCTTATGGCAAACGGCTACAAGCTCTCGGTCGCTCCCGACGGACAGTTTGTAAGCGATATTTTCGCGCCGAACGACGCGAACAAATACCTGTCCGTAATGGATTTTGTCGAGCTTATAAACGACGCGATAAACACGTTTACCACATTCGACCCCAACG
>JAFLVF010000082.1 GCA_022508425.1 Clostridiales bacterium
ATTTACGCGATGGGCGAGCTCGGACTGTGGTCGGACAAGCCGTACAGAAAATGCGCGCGCGTAGTCGGTGACGTTCTCGGTAAGTACCATCCGCACGGCGATACGGCGGTGTACGACGCGCTCGTAAGATTGGCGCAGGACTTTACCATCCGCTTCCCGCTCGTAGACGGGCACGGAAACTTCGGCTCGGTAGACGGAGATCCGCCCGCCGCACAGCGTTATACAGAGGCGCGTCTTGCAAAGATTTCGGACGAATTACTTCGCGATATCGACAAAGAGACAATCGATTGGACGAACAACTTCGACGATTCGTTACAAGAGCCCAGCGTGCTTCCGGCGCGTTTCCCCAACTTGTTGGTAAACGGCTCCGACGGTATTGCCGTCGGTATGGCGACGGCGATTCCGCCGCACAACCTCGGCGAGGTCATCGACGCGGTAGACGCACTCATTGAAAATCCCGATATTACAATCGACGAGCTTATGAAATACATGCCCGCGCCCGACTATCCGACGGGCGGTCTCATCATGGGCAGGGCGAACATCAAGCGCGCGTACAAGACAGGCCGCGGCGGCGTTGTAATTCGCGCCAAGGCGGAGATAGAGGAATACCCCGTGCGCGAGGGCAGCGACACCATGCGCCAGCGCATAGTCATCACCGAAATTCCCTATCAGGTCAATAAGGAAAAGCTAATCGTTCAGATAGCCGACCTTGTCAAGGACAAGCGCATAGAGGGCATTTCCGATATCAAAGAAGAATCCGACCGCGAGGGCATGCGCATCGTCATCGAAGTCAAGCGCGACGCGCAGGCGCAGGTCGTACTCAACACGTTGTATAAGCACACAAATCTTCAGGTTTCGCAGGGCATTACGTTCTTGGCGCTTGCCGACGGCGAGCCCAAAATCCTCAACCTCAAAGAGATGCTCGAGTATTATCTCAAGCATCAAATCGAGGTCGTCACCCGCCGTACAAGGCACGACCTCGCGGCGGCGCAGGAGCGCGCGCATATCGTCGAAGGTCTTGTCAAGGCTCAGCAAAACATCGACAAGGTAATCAAGATAATCAAGCAGAGCCGAGACAACGTCGAGGCGGCCGAGAAGTTGATGGAGGAGTTCTATCTCTCCGACAAGCAGGCCAATGCCATTCTCGAAATGAAATTGCGCCGCTTGACAAGCCTCGAGATCGACGCGCTTCAAAACGAATTGCAGTCGCTCATCGACAAGATCGCCGACTTCAAGAGCATACTTTCAAGCCCCAGGCGCATCAACGAGATCGTGCGCGACGAGCTCAATGAAATCAAAGACAACTATAACAATCCCCGTCGCAGCGAGCTTGTAATCGATTATGACGAAATCGATATAGGCGACCTCATCGACAAAGAGGACGTCGTAATATCGATGACTCATTACGGCTATATCAAGCGTTTGCCGACCACCGAGTACAAGACCCAGCACCGTGGCGGCAAGGGCGTGACCGCGCATCGGCCCAAGGAAGAGGACTTTGTCGAAAACATGTTCGTGACCAACACGCACGACACCCTTCTGTACTTTACCAATTACGGCAAGGTCTATGCGGACAAGGCGTACGCCGTGCCCGAGGCCGAGCGCACCGCAAGGGGCAGAGCGATAGTCAACCTGTTGCAGCTCGGCGACGGCGAGAAGGTGACGGCAGTCATTCCCATCAAGGACGACGAGTACAAGGGTAACCTCGTCATGGCGACAAAGCGCGGCATGATCAAGAAGACGGCGCTGACCGAATTCAAGCTGATAAGGCGCGTGGGCAAGGTCGCTATCAAGCTCAACGAGGGCGACGAGCTCATCTCCGTCCAGCACTCTTGCGGTATCGATGAGATACTTATCGCATCGCAGTCGGGCAAGTGCATACGTTTCTCCGAGGAGAATGTGCGACTGATGGGCAGAGTGACGCAGGGCGTTCGCGCCATGAAAGTGCGCGATGACGACAACGTCGTCGATATGGCGATAGTCCGTCCCGATTGCGACGTATTGACGGTCAGCGAGAACGGCTTCGGCAAACGCACCGATATCGAGGAATTCAGGTTGCAGTCGCGCGCCGGCAAAGGCATCAAGGCGGGCACGTTCAACGCGCGTACCGGTCGCCTCGTCAACATGAAGCTGGTCGATCCCGAAGAGGACGTCATGGTCATTTCGGACAACGGCACTATCATTCGCATGGTTGTCAAGGAAATCTCCAAGATCAGCCGCGACACACAGGGCGTGAGAATGATGCGCGTCAAAAATCAGGGTAACGTCGTTTGTGTGGCGACGGCGCCGCATCAGGAAATCATCGAGGACGAAGAGTAACTCTAGACGGCACATTCATTGCGTGATGCGCGCTACGTGCGACTCGGCACCTTGGTCATGTAGGTCTTACTACACTCCCGTCGGTCGGCGCTCGTGTTTCCTGCGCCGCGCCTAAGCCGTCAACACAACATTGTCTTACTTTAAGGAAATATCCCGAGCTAAATTGCTCGGGATTTTTTGTGCTTAAAATCGGGGTAAGAACAAAAGAGTAAATACTCGCGTATTCGGTAAAAGTCGACAGTAAACAACTTTGCTTATATGCTATAACGAAAGCTATGAGAAAAAGAGTTTTGTCTGTCCGATCGTACCGACCGCACGAACTGCTGTGCGCGGCGGTGCTGGTCGTAGTGTGTTGCGGGTCGAGGCTGTACGGGCTGTCGCCGTTTGGCACGCCCATGTTTCTCGCACTGGCTCCGTTCGTATTTATAGGCTTTACCGCGCCCATTTATATAGCGTGTTCTTTTCTGTTTACATTCGAGCTGTGGCGGCTGTATCTGTCGGGGGCGGTGGTGTTGATAGCGGCAATCAGATGGTTTGTGGGATTGCATGTGCCGCGCTTCGATCGTGAGATTGCGAAAATTTTGTTTTCCGTCGGAGCAATAGCGATTGAGTCGGCGCTGGCGGCATTGTTTAGACCTGTTGTCGAAGCCGTGCTGTCGGGCGCGTTGTCGCTTGTTTTCTACTATTTCGCGCGGTATGTGGCCGTCAATGTCGGACGGCGGTTTTCATTCCGCTTGAGCGTAATCGAGTGCGGGGGAGTGTGCGTTACGCTGTTTGTCGCGGGTTTGACGTTCGCTCGTGCAACGGTTTCATCATTCGAGATAGGGTTGGCGTTAGCGTTTTTTTGCGCGCTGTTCATGTGCGTGATTGGGTCAAAAGCGGCGCTCGGCGGCGGGATATCGATAGGTCTGGGGCTTGCGGTCGGGTCGAATTTGAACATAGCAATAGCGTACGTCGGCGGAGTTGCGGTCGCTTGCGCGTTTAGGTCACTGCCGCGAGTAATGATGACGCTAATCGGCGTTGGCGTTTTCTCGGCGCTGTCCGTCGTGTTCGGCGTAACGGCCGTCCAAATCGGATGGAACGCGCTGATGGTGACGGCGAGCGGTTTGCTGTTCTGCATACTGCCGCGCCGTGCGGTAAAAGCGGTGTGCGATTATTTCGATTTTGACGGCGCGTCGCGGCTGGCGGTCAGGCATTACATAAACAGAACTCGGCTTGACGCAGGCAACAAAATGCTGTTATTGTCGTCCGTATTCGACGAGACGGCGCGGCTGATGAGCGCGTTCGGCACAGTCGAGCCGGACGGCGACGCGCTGGGCGCGGCAATCTGCGACAAGTTTTGCCCGTACTGTCCGCATCTGAATATGTGCGACGAAGGTAAACGTACCGCGGCGTTTAAGTCGATTGCGGAATGCGCTTACGCAGGAAAATCGGTGATAGCGGAGCTGCCCGAATTCTTTACCACCGACTGCTTAAAGACTGCGGATATAATTGCAATGTCGGTTACAATCACCGATTCGGCGCGCGAGCGGCAGGTCAGACAAGAGAGCGACAGAAAAGCGCGTGAGGCCGTTGTCGAACGGCTTGTCGCCGTCAAGGACGTATTGTGGGAGCTTGGCACAAGCGAGGCCGCTCCCGTCGGGTTTGACAGAGAGGAAGAGAACAGGATCAAGAGCGCGCTTTTCGGCTACGGTATCGAATGCGCGGAAGTCTTTGCCACGGGCGAGAAAATCACCGCGGTAGTGAGATCTGCGGCGGCCGACGCCGACAAGCTGACTCGCGCTCTGAAAGGTTTTTGCGTGGATACGCTCGACAAGTCGTCCGCTTCGGGCTGGAGTATCGCCGAGCTAAAGCGAAAAGCGCCGTTCGAGGCGGTGTATGCGCGAGCGGGCGTGTCCAAGTCGGGCGGAGTGAGCGGCGACAGCTATGCGTTTAGAAAGATAGGCGACAAGTTTTTGGTCGCGCTTGCCGACGGCATGGGTTACGGCGTCGGAGCGGCGGCGGACTCGGCGGCGGCGATTGAGCTTATCGAATGTTTTTACCGCGCCGGATTCAAGTCCGATTCGGCGCTGTCCGGCGTAAACAAGTTTCTCAAAGTGGGCGGCGAGAGCTTCTCCGCGGCGGACGTTGCGGTGTGCGACTTGCAAACGGGCAGAGTGGATATTTATAAAATCGGCGCGCCCGCGTGCTATATCAAAACGCACGACACAGTGCTCAATATCGAGGGTAAGTCGCTCCCCATCGGCATGCTCGACGAAATGCGCCCATTTTCTACAAGCAAGATGCTTCGGCCCGGACAAATGCTGATTATCGTTTCGGACGGCGTGAGCGACTGCTTCTCGGGCGACGCGCTCCCCGAGTACATAAACAACATCACCGTACACAATCCCAAAACCGCCGCGGAAAGCATCCTGTCGCGCGCTCTCGCTCTTGTGGGAAATACTCCGCGCGACGATATGACCGTCATTGCATTCCGGCTGTACGAAACGTGACTTTCGTACAACACTTGACAACGCTATTATGCCGTGATATAATGTAAAATATCTCGCAATATAGGAGTGAAACAGAGTCCTCATGGACCCATCTCAAATAGGTTTAATAGTTGTTCTAATCGTACTTGTGTTTCTATCGGCGTTTTTCTCGTCGGCTGAAACGGCATTCACTACAATCAGCAGAGTGCGCTTGCACACGCTCGAGGCAAACGACGTCAAGTGGGCAAAGCGCGCAGGCAAGCTGGTCGACGGCTACGACAAGCTGCTGACAACAATACTCGTCGGAAACAATCTGGTCAATATCGTGGCGTCGTCACTCGCGACCATATTGTTTGTCGGGCTGATGAAAAACAGCTCGTCGGCCGTAACGGTGTCCACCGCGGTCATGACCGGCGCCGTGCTTATATTCGGCGAAATCACGCCCAAGACTTTGGCAAAAGAACACCCCGAGGGCATGGCACGCGCGTTTTGCGACATTCTGTATTTCCTCGAAATCATATTATTCCCGATAACATGGCTTTTCTCGCAGTGGAAAAAGCTGATACTCAAAATCTTCAAGTTCAAAGAGGGGCCCGTCATCACCGAAGACGAGCTTTTGACCTATGTCGAAACGGCGCACAACGAGGGCGGGATAGACGAGCACGAGTCCGAGCTAATCAGCTCCGCCATCGAGTTTGAAGACCTCGACATAGGTGATATCATGGTGCACCGCGTTGGCGTAATCGCCGTAAGCGAGACGGCAAGCATGGACGAGGTGTGCAAGCTGTTCCGCGAGAACGGTTATTCGCGCCTTCCCGTGTACAGCGGCACAATCGACACGGTTACGGGCGTCATTCACGAGAAAGACTTCTTCGTCGCATACCTCGACGGCGCGGACAACTTCCGCTCGTGCATACAAAACGTAGTCTGCCTGTCGGCGAACATGAAGATATCGGCGGCGCTACGCATGATGCAAAAGAGCAAAATCCACATGGCTATCGTCGTCGACGAGTACGGCGGCACCAGCGGCATCGTCACCATGGAGGATATCCTCGAAGAGCTTGTCGGCGAGATTTACGACGAGCACGACGAGGTGGAAGAGTTTA
>JAFLVF010000083.1 GCA_022508425.1 Clostridiales bacterium
TGTGCGCATACTATTTTCAAAAGGGAGAAGTCAATGATTAAACACGATACAATAGAGCTGTTGCGCGAATGCGACGCGGGAATTCAAATGGGAATTTCCACCATCGATGAAGTAAAGGACCACGTTTCAAACTCCGATTTCGGAACAAAGCTCGATGATTTTCAAAGAGAGTATGCGCAATTACAGAATGAGATTCAAGACGTTTTGCACAGCTACCATGACGAAGGTAAAGACCCCAATCCGCTCGCAAAAGCCATGGCATGGCTAAAAACGAATATAACGGTTGCCGTTAAAGAAACGGATGCTACCATCGCCGATCTCATTACGGACGGCTGCAACATGGGAATAAAATCGCTGAATAAGTATCTAAACCAATACAAAGCAGCGGATGACCGAGCGCAAGACTTTGCAAGACGACTTATCGAGCTACAAGACAGGCAAATCAAGGAAATTCGAAAATTTCTTTAAAACAATAAAATTTTCAACCGCGCGTCCTCGATTTCAGCCGGATATAGTAAAGCCCCCACTTCCGTGGGGGCTTTGGTACACCCGACAGGAGTCGAACCTGCGACCTTCAGAATCGGAATCTGACATTCTATCCAACTGAACTACGGGTGCTAAGTAAATTCGGAATTATGAATTCGGAATTCGGAATGAAAGTTAGTTTTTCTTGGTCTGTTTAATAATAGCACTTTCGTAGTAAAAATGCAAGGGAATATATTGAGTTTTTATACTAAACATAAAATGCCGCGCTATCATTGATAGCGCGGCACAATTCTATAAAAAATATCCTTATTATTAATTCTTAACTCTGCACTCTTAACTCTTAACTCTCTTGCGCTTTACGGGGAACTTGGTTTTGCTTGTGAGCTTGACTATAGCGACGCCCTTGTCTGCGACCTTTCCCTTGAAGGGTGTGTACGTCAACAAATCGGTATATTCGCCTTCGGGGAGCTTGGGCGTATACGCGCTGCCGGAATTATTGACAATCACGTACACCACGTCGTCTTCCGCCTTTCTCTTAAAGAACATGACGCCGCCTTCTGTATCGATTCCGCAGTATCTGCCGTGGGCAAACACCTCGTGCTCGTTTTTCCTTACCGCGCCGAGCTTTTTGTACCACTTGATTAAATCGGTGTCTACATTGCCCCACGGATAGCACTTTCTGTTGAACGGGTCGTCAAAGCCCTCCATGCCCGCCTCGTCGCCGTAGTACACGCACGGCACACCGGGCAGAGTGTACTGAAGCGCCGACGCCATCTTGACAAGCTTTGTCGCCTCCTTGCGGTTTTGCACCTTTGCCGCCGCTTTGTCGTCCTTATTGTAAATCTCGCCGTTATCGCCGAGTACGGTCATAAGCCTTGCCGTGTCGTGGTTGCCCAGCACGTTCATCATGCAGTCCACGGCGTGCTTGGGATAGTTATTCAAGACCACGGCGACGGTGTTATTCAGCCTGTTGCTGTCGCCGCATCTGACAAAGTTAAGAATGTCCTCTTTGAACGGATAGTTGGTGACGCTGTCCAGCTTGCCGTCCGAAATGACGCTGCGCGGGCCGAACGGTGTGGAAAGGTTTGTCGCGTCCATAAACACTTCGCCGTACACCACCGCGTCCTCATTTTCGCGTTTTGCCGCCCTTGCGCAGTGCGAAATAAACTTGTCGGAAAGCTGTTCGCAGACGTCCAGTCTCCAACCCCCGACGCCCATCCTCGTCCAGTATCGTATTACGCCCTCCTGACCGGTGATAAATTCGTCGAACATGGCGTCCTTGTCGTTGGTCGCGGGCATGGTGTCTATATTATCCCGGCACTCGTAATTGTTGTTCCACTCCCTGAACTTGTACCAATTATAGTACGGGGACTTGACCGAGCCGTACGCGCCCACGCTCTCGTATGACCCGTACTTGTTGAAGTAAATGCTGTCGTCGCCGGTGTGCGAAAACACGCCGTCGAGAATGATCTTTATTCCGCGCCTGTCCGCCTTTTTAATCAGATCCTTAAGATCGTCTATCGTGCCGAAGTCGCTGTCCACGCGCATGTAATTTCCGGGGTCGTATTTGTGATTGGAATGCGCCTCGAATATGGGCATGAGATATATCGCCGTGACGCCCAAGTTCTTCAGATAAGTGAGCTTTTTTGCAATGCCCTTTAGGTTGCCGCCGAAGAAGTCGACGTTTTCTATCTTGCCCTCGGCGTTAGGCTTATACTCGGGCGTGCCGCCCCAGTCCTCGCGGTAGGTGGCGTACGGCTTGGTCTTGTGGCGTTCGCCGCCGATAAAAAACCTGTCGGGCATAATCTCGTACATGACGCCGCCGTCCAGAGCTGTGGGCGCGTACTTATCCTGCGTTACGGTCAGCTGCCAGTCGCCGCCCTTGCCGAGCATCGCGTGAAGGTCCACATCGCTGCCGACGCGGTAGCATTGCTCCTCGTTTTGGATATCGAAATGGTAGAAGTACAGGCCGGACGTAGTGATCTTGACGGTCAGCGAATATGTATACTCGCCGTCCTCGTCCTTGACCAAATTCATCGGATATCTTACTGCGTCCTCGTTTTGCTTGGTCAATACAAGATAGACCTCGGACGGGTTTTGCGGACGGGTGAACCTTAGCGTAAGACTCACCGGTTCGCCCACCGTCGCCGCGCCTATCGGGGACTTGCACTTGCAGCAATTGGGAAAAAAGTGTACTGTTTTATTCATTATAAACTCCTTGTGCGCTCTATTTTGCTTTATATCCGTAAACGCCGCCGCAGTTACTTTGCGACGGCGTCATTGGCGTGTATTGATTTTATTGCGGGCGCTTGACCTTTTTCAAGTTCCAAATATTCTTGGCGTAGTCGTGAATGGAGCGGTCGGACGAGAATATGCCCGCCTGCGCGATGTTGACAAGCGCCATCTTGTTCCACCTAAGCTTGTCGGCGTACGCCTCGCCCACCTTGTCGGCGGCGGAGATATAGTCGTCAAAATCAAGCAGGCACATATACGGGTCGGCGACCTGATAGCTTCCTGCGATAAGGTAGTCTGCAATGTCGGAGAAGCTTTCGCCGTCAAACCCGACGCGCAGCCTGTCGACGACGCGCTTTATGTCGTTGTTGTGCGTGTAGATGGTGGACGAATTGTAACCGGCACGCCAGGCGCGCTCGACGTCCTCCGTCTTTAAGCCGAACACGAAGATATTTTCGGGACCCACGCGCTCGCCGATTTCTACATTAGCACCGTCCCAGGTGCCAAGCGTGACCGCACCGTTAATCATGAACTTCATGTTGCTGGTGCCCGACGCTTCCTTACCGGCAAGCGAGATTTGCTCGCTGATTTCGGACGCCGGAATAAGATGCTCGGCCTGAGTGACGTTGTAGTTTTCCACAAACATGATGTCAAGCTTCTTCTTGATTTTGGGGTTCTTTTGGATTTCCGCGGATAGGCAGTTGATAAGCTGAATTATACGCTTTGCGTGCATATAGCTGCCCGCCGCCTTCGCGCCGAAAATAAACGTTTGCGGATCGACGTTTTTATTGGGATTATCCAAAAGATCGAGGTAGTAATGCACAATCTTGAGCACGTTAAGAAGCTGACGCTTGTATTCGTGAAGGCGCTTAATCTGCGTATCGAACCTCGATTCGGGATTGAGCACAAAGCCGGTGGACTTTTTGATATAGTCAGCGTAATCCTTTTTGTTGGCCTGCTTGATCTGTCCGATTTTTTCCAGCACCGTCTTGTCGCGCGTGAACTTGGTTAAGCCGCTCAGCGTCTCCGGTCTGGTGTAGAAGTCCGACCCGATAAGCTCGGTGATGAGCGCGGACAGGCGCGGATTGGACTGAATAAGCCAGCGGCGGTGCGTAATGCCGTTGGTTACGTTTGTAAACCTGTCGGGATAGATATCGTTGAACTCGCTGAATATGGTGTCCTTGATTATCTCGCTGTGCAGCGCCGACACGCCGTTTATCTTTTGCGAGCCGATGACGCACAGATTGGCCATTTTAACTTGGTTGTTGTGGATAATACGCATGGCGTCGACCTTGCGGCCCTCGACCTGCTTTTCCTCCATTTCGGCGACAAACCTGCGGTTGATCTCGCCGACTATTGTGTATATGCGCGGCAGCACGAGACGGAAGGTATTTTCGTCCCACTTTTCGAGAGCTTCCGCCATGACGGTGTGGTTGGTGTAGTTGACGGTGCGGATTGTTATATCCCACGCGTCGTCCCACGAATAGCCGTGCTCGTCCATAAGCAAACGCATAAGCTCGGGGATGGCGAGCGCGGGATGCGTATCGTTGGCGTGAATGACCGCCTTGTCGGGCAGGTTCTTCAAGCTCTTATAAAGGCGCAGGTGGTCCTTGATGATGCTCTGAAGCGAAGCGGATACAAGGAAGTATTCCTGCTGAAGTCTCAGCTGTTTGCCCTGCGAGTGGTCGTCCGAAGGATACAGAACCTTGGAGATGAGCTCAGCCTCGTTTTCGCGCAAGACCGCTTTTTCGTAATCGCCCTGCGAGAAGGAGCGCATATCGAACTGCATGGACGAAGTCGCCGTCCAAAGCCTTAGGACGCTGACGCCCGCGTTGTCGCCGTAGCCGGAAATCATTACGTCGTTGGCAAGCGCGTCCACGCTTGTGCAGTCCACGTAGCGGATGTGCATTCTGTCGCCCTCTAAATATTCCTCCACCCTGCCGCCGAAGTTGACGGTAAAGCGCTTATCGGAGCGCGGCATCATCCACACCTCGCCGCTGGGCAGCCACATATCGGGCAGCTCCACCTGCTGATTGTCCACAATGCGCTGACGGAACAGCCCGTACTGATAGCGAATGGTAAAGCCCATTGCAGGATAGTTCATTGTTGCAAGACTGTCCATAAAGCAGGAGGCAAGCCGTCCGAGACCGCCGTTGCCCAGTCCTGCGTCCGATTCTCTTTCGAACAAACTGTCAAGAGAGAACTTCATGTTTTTGAGACATTCGTCGAATTGCTGTGTAAGTCCCAGGTTGAACAGATTGTTCTTAAGCGATCTGCCGATGAGGAACTCCATGCAAAGGTAGTACACGCGCTTATATTTGCCTTCCGCAATGCGCGCGTTGTTCTCTTGCTTTTTTTGCAATAGCAGGTCGCGCACAACCAACGCGATAGCCTTGTACATCTGGTCCTCGTTGGCACGTTCGGGCGTGATAGCAAAGTAACGGGCGAGCTTATCGACTATAAGCTCTTGTACCTCTTTTGTTGTCTTATTCATATATCCTCCGCTCCCGAAAAATGGGTAAATTCTGTGTTGTGTTGTGCGAATCGGCACATAAAATATTGTAAAATATGCACGCAAAAAAAGTCAAGCGTTCGAGCGTAAATTTGCCGTCTACGCCGCGAGCACGCGGTACAAAACGTTGTATTCTAGCGCCGCCTTGCCCCACGAAAAATCACACGCCATTGCGCGCTTGATCAGTGCGGTCCACATAGCCTTGTTGTTGGTGTACATATCCAGCGCGCGGAAAATCGTTTTGTCCATGACGTCCGAATCGTACTCCTCAAATACAAATCCGTTGCCGACGTCGCCCTTGCCGCAGTCCACAATGGAATCGATAAGTCCGCCGGTCGCGCGCACAACCGGAATTGCGCCGAAGCGGCACGCGTACATTTGCGCAAGGCCGCACGGCTCGGTGCGCGACGGGACAAGACAGATATCCGCCGCCGCAAGCACCTTAAGCCTCAAATCCTGATTGTTGGTGATAAGCGCGCGCACTCTGGGACTGTACATGTTTTGAATATAAGTGAGATATCCCACTATATCCGCGTCGCCCTTGCCCATTAAAATAAGCTGAATATAGGTGTTGATAATGTTGTCCTCGGCGCCCACCTTGTTGATGGACTTGCGAAGCAAATCGTACCCCTTGTACGGGACC
>JAFLVF010000084.1 GCA_022508425.1 Clostridiales bacterium
CCTCGGCGCTCGGTCATTTAGGTTTTACTAAACTCCCGTCGCGCCTCGTCGCCTGCTGTTCGTCTTACTCGCATCTCCACCCTCTTAAATATAATTACTACATAACAAAAACCGCCTCGCAATCGGGACGGTTTTATTTTTGCGACACATCGCGTCGCCCTCGGTCATTTAGGTTTGACTAAACTCCCGTCGGTCGACGCTTTGGTATCATTCTCTTGCGCGCGCCTACACCCTCTTATATAATTACTACATAACAAAAACCGCCTTGATTGCAAAATCAAGACGGTTTTTTTTGCGCCGCTAAAGCGACTAAGAGAAAAATTAAGGGGCGAAGCGACCATTCACTTTTAGCCAAAGGCTAAAAATTTTATTGCGTCGCAATCCGCTTTAGTCCACTTCCAGATTCTCGGCGGAAAAAAGCTCGGAAGAGAAAAATTCCTGCACGCTCACGCCGAGCGCGTCTACTATCTTGAATATAAGCCCAACTGTCGGACTCTTGGTATGATTGCGGTATAAATTTTGAAGTGTGGAAACGGAAATACATGCGTCTTTTGCGAGTTTATATAGGCTGATGCCGCGATCATGCAAAAATTCGTCTATTCGCTTTGCCGTTGCCTGCCCTACAGTCATGCGTATAGTATATCAACTGGCAGTTGAAAATATAGGTCTCAATTGACACATATATCTCAAAAGAGTTGCAAAATCGCCGTTTTTATGATAAAATTATGATTATTCGGGCCGAAATCACCTCATTCAACTAAACAGACAGCAAATTCAACCGATAGTTTAGTGAATATTATTCTCTTTTCAGTTGAGATTTGTTATAATAGACTCAACAAAACGCAATGGCAATTCAACCTGCCGTTTAACAACAAATCTGCGTTTATAAGGAGGAAATAAACATTATTATGGAATTCGGTGAAAAAATTGCCGCGCTGAGAAAAGAACGCGGCATGACACAGGCAGAGCTCGGCACCGAACTGAATGTCACTTTCCAGGCCGTATCAAAATGGGAGCGCGGCGAGTCTCTACCCGACTTTGCGACTATGTCAAGGTTAGCAAAGCTGTTCGGAGTTCCGCTTACATATTTCGAAGAAGGCGGCGAAATAGCCGACAGCGACGCGCCCGAAGAGGTACCGCAAGAGAAAGAGCCGCAAGAGAAGATGATAGGCGTATGTACCACCTGCGGAATGGTCGTTTACGACGGACAGCAGGGGCGCACTTCCCCGTCGCTCGTATGTCGGTCATGCTGCGAGAAAGAACGCCAAGCCGCTGTTGCTAAGATAAAAGAACAAGAAAAGCAACAGGCCGAGGCAAAAAGGCATGCGGAATTTGCGAAACAAGCTTCAATAGCGGAAATGCGCGGCAAGCGCAACAAGGGCTTTATCATAGGCGGGATAATCGCCGCAGTCGTACTTATTATATCTATAGTATCGGCCGTGACCGACACGGAGCCCGGCCTGGTTATCGGCGGCGGAATACTCTTTACCGTATTTACTTTCACCTTTGTAACACAGCTTGTTTGGGGCGGCGTTGTGCGCGACGTGTGCCTCACGGGCGGCGCAATAGTCGGCATGCCGGGCGTAATATTCACGCTCGACCTCGACGGCATGATTTTCCTGATCGTAGTAAAGATACTGTTCGCCGTACTCAAGATGCTCATATTCATCGTCACGACGCTGTTCTTCGTCGTCGTCGCGTTAGTGATTTCACTCTTTACGTTCGTACCTCGGCTTCTCAAAATTCAAGCGGAAATTGCTTCCGTCAAATAACATAATATCGGAGGATATATATGAAAAGCATAAGAAAGATTACAACAATAGTCGTAGCGTTTTTGCTCGCTACGATACTTGGATTGTGCCTATTCGCATGCGGCGGCAAGTCTGACGACGCAGGCTCTGGCGGCGGTGGCGGCGACATTCCCCCGTCGTTAAATCAGTTTACAGGCATAACGTTTTCGGACTTGACCGTCGACTATGACGGCCAGGCGCACAAAATCGAAATTGTCGGCACTCTGCCCGACGGCACGGATGTAAACTACACCGACAACGAAAAGACAAACGCCGGTACATATACCGCCAAAGCCGAACTGTCCGGCGACGGCTACGAAACCAAAACTCTGACCGCTACGCTCAAGATTAATAAGATTAACGTGAACACGTCTTCACTTGCTTGGAGCGGCGACAAGACCGTCGACTACAACGGACAGAAGCACTCGCTCACCGTCTCCGGCACTCTGCCCGACGGCGTGAGCGCAAAATACTATTACAACAATGCCGAACTCGACGGCGTTACCGACGCCGGCACGTACACCGTGAAGTGCGTGCTTAGCGGTGCTAACTACAACGACACCGATCTCACCGAGACGCTTACCGTCAACAAGATAGATATCCCCGCATCGGTACAGCAGACGTTTGCTTGGTCGGGCGACAAAAACGTGGAATACGATACGCTTACCCACAAGCTCGTCGTTATGGGCGATATACCGAGCGGCGTGACCGCGAAATACTATTACAACGACGTCGAGTGTGACGGCGTGAGCGAGGTAGGCTCGTACACCGTAAAATGCGTATTGAGCGGGCCCAACTACAATGCCGTCGAAATGACGACTACCCTCGTCATATCGACGACAGAGAAACAGCTTTACACCGCATTCCTCGGTACTAAGGTGTATTTCCAAAACGACCTTGACGGAGATAGGCTGTATTATGCGGCAGGCGGCAATGTCACAAAGGTAAACAACGACGTTCCCAACTACATGATAGCGGACGGCAACAGTCTGTATTACTTCGGCAAGAGCTTACTGTCAAGCGTAATCAAAGAATACGACGGCAATACGGCGTCCAAGCTGTTCGACCTGTCGGGCGAATACCTCGCTTCGGACGGCGGCGAAAATCTTTATTATGCAGTAAACAACCTGCTTCTGAATACCGATAAGAATGGTATTTATAAGATCAATAGGACCACCGGCGCAAACGCACAACCAATGAGGCTGACGTCAGACAAAGCCAAATATGTCACATACTGCGGCGGCTATATCTATTACGCCAACGGTAGCGACGGAGACCGCTTGTACAGAATTTCTGTCAATGCGAACAACGGCACGGGTACCAAGCTAAGTGAGGAGAAAGCGTCGTATATCATCACCGACGGCACCAATATTTATTACAACTCGACCAAGACGTTGCTCGTCGTAAACGTTGCCAGCGCGGTGACAAAATATATTCCGTCGAGCAACACGACAATCAAGCTCACAACCGATTCGGGCAAGTATTTGACTAAGGTCGGCAACTACATTTACTATATCAACAACGACAAGCTGACGTCAAATCTGTTCGGCGACGGTATCTACCGCGTGAGCGCGGGTCTTACAAGCGACAGCTCGGCGCCCGGCGACAAGATAGTTTCCGTCGACGGTAACGGCTATTCGTCGCTCACTTCGAACGGCATTGTTCTATGTTACTACAAGCTCAACGACAAGCATCTGTACAGCTACGACATAACGTCTAATACCGAAACAGACCTAATGGCAAACTTCACCGTACAGCAAGATACGTCGCTTTCGGGCTACACCAACGTTGTCGAGCACGGCGGCGAGATTTACTTCACCAACCCCACCGACAGCTCCAGACTGTATAAGTACAACCCGACGACCAAGATCACATTCTTGGTGCTGGACGATTGTGTATCCAACGTGTACTTCGACGGCGACTACATGTATTACAGCACGTTTGTTGGTACCAACTACGCACTGTTTAGGCACAACATGACGACGGGCGGCGAAGCGGAAAAAATTCTCGGCCACAGATACGAACATCTTTCTTTCGCTAACGGCAAAGTTTACGGCGTTAGAATAGCCGCCATAGGTAGTAACAGTATAGTCGAGATAGACCCCGTTGCCAAGACGGAGACCGAGATCAACAAGAGCAATGCGCCCGGTGTACTCGGATTTGAAAAAGTCGACAACGACTACTATTACGTTTCTTCCAAGAAGATTTACAAATACGACGGAACATCTGCTGCTACTATCGGCACAAGTGCTATTACGGCAACCAATCTCACCGTCGCAGGCGGCAGGATTTATTATACGGATGACAAGGCGCTCAAGTCGTGCACGCTCGCGGGCGGCGATATCAAGACCGTTTACACCTGCGCCGATATCAACGACATATACGCTTCTGACGGCAAAGTGTACTTCTCGTCTAACGGCACAAACAAGGGATTGTACGTCTACAACATTACGACAGACAGCACGGTCAAGATCGATTCCAATCCCGCAAGCGGCATGGCCGAATATAACGGCAAGCTGTACTTCCTGCGCACCGTTATCACGTACACTACTCTCGGCTACCCCAGCCACACGGGCAATTATGACGGCAGGTTGTATTGCTACGACGGGACGAACGTGACTGCGGCATAACCGTAATTTGGTTTATAACACATGACAAAAGCGCGAGCAATCTTACGACTGCTCGCGCTTTTTGTTTTTATGTACCGAAATTATTTGCTGACTATCTGGGCGGTTTCATACAGTTCGAGGTTGAACTGTTTCTGCATGGCGCAACCCTCGACGATATCCATATCGTAGAACTTGTTGTCCTTGATACCGACTATGCGGTTGCCTATGCCCTGCTTTAGGAGTTTTACCGCGTGCACGCCGAAGCATGTGCCGAGGTATCTGTCGCGGCAGGACGGACAACCACCGCGCTGGATATGCCCAAGTCGCGTGGTCTTGATAGTCATGTTTGTGCGCTCCACGAGTGCTGCCTTTAGCTCGTCGGCGTGCCAAGCGCCCTCCGCCAAGAGGATTATGCCGCTCGTCTTGCCGTGCTCCTGCCCGTCGCCGAGCGTCTCCACTATCTCGTCTATCGTCATCTTGTGCTCGGGCACTACAATGACCTCAGCGCCGCCGCACATGCCGCAGTACAGAGCGAGATCGCCGCAGTTTCTGCCCATGACCTCTACAATGGACACGCGGTCGTGAGAGCTCATAGTGTCGCGTATCTTGTTGATAGCGTCGAGTATCGTGTTGCACGCCGTGTCAAAGCCGAGTGTGTAATCGGTGTACGCAAGATCGTTGTCTATCGTGCCGGGAATGCCTATCGACGGGAAACCGTGATCTGTCAACGCCTTAGCGCCCATAAACGAGCCGTCGCCGCCTATGACTATCACGCCCTCTACGCCGTTGGCGCGCAGATTTTTTATCGCCTTTTGCTGACCCTCTTCGGTCTTGAACTCGGGACAGCGCGCCGTCTTGAGGATAGTGCCGCCGCGGTGGATTATGTCGGAAACACTGCGCATGTTCATCGGTTTGAACGCGCCGTCGATAAGGCCCTGAAGTCCGCGCTCTACGCCCATAACCTCCATACCCATACCGATACCGTAGCGGACAACCGCTCGGATTGCCGCATTCATACCCGGCGCGTCGCCGCCGCTTGTAAGTACTGCTATTTTCTTCATTTCTTTATGCCTCTCTAAATCGGGTTGTTATATTGCATTACATAAAATCACAAGCAAAAACGCTTACTTGTAAGGGCATTTTTGCGCCGTGATTCAATATAGCAGTCGCGCGGTATCGCGCGAGGCGCTTTTGCGCCACGATTGAATCGCAATCGTTACTGCGTATATTATACCACAATCACAGATTGTTTCTTTGATTTCGTTGCCGTATATTCGGCATC
>JAFLVF010000085.1 GCA_022508425.1 Clostridiales bacterium
TGACCGAGCCGTCCCTCGTGCACGTAGCCCGCATCCGTCCGATGCATAAGCCGTCAGAAAAAGAAAACGGTGTGGCGAATTTGGGCACACACCGTTACATAAAGTTATTAGCGGAAACGCTTGCGCGCCGCTTCTTCTTTCTTCTTACGCTTGACCGAAGGCTTCTCGTAGTATTCCTTCTTGCGCATATCGCCGAGGATATTGTCCTTCTGGCATTTGCGCTTGAAACGCTTGAGAGCGCTGTCGAGCGATTCGTTCTCGCCTACGCGGATAACTGCCACTGCTTCACACCACCTTTGTTCTAAGAACTCAAGATTACCGTGATATTATACACAATATCTTTTCGCCTGTCAAGCGAATTCAATAAATTTCTCGGTTACTTCCGCAACCCGATTACTTCATAGATACTTCTACGTCGACGTTTACCGAAATATCTTCTAATCTCAAACCGTTGTCCACCGCCTTCGGCTTGAATCTGTAAAACGCCCGCATTAGAAACATCGGATCGGAATTGCATGCAAGAGCGTCGACGTAGCCTTGCATCACTTCGGACTTGATTGTTTCCCCGAATCCGTCTTTGACAACGTCGTGGATGTGAATATCCCCATTCTCGTTGACGGTGCTGAAGCCGTCCCCTTTGGGCTCGATAAGGGCTTTAATCTTGATAGTAGCCGTTTTTCCGTCGTCGTGCACCTTGATGGAAGACGACTTCTTGATCAGCTGTGCCGAAACGGTTTTCTCCGTCTCGTCGTCGACTGATATTTTCGCCGTCAAAACACTCTTTTCGAGCGGAGAGCTCACCCAGGCTACGCCGTTAGCGGCCTTTGACTCGAGTATACCACGCCTGCCGTCCTTGCCGTACAGCGCGAGACGTTCTACTTTCATACCGGTGCTTTCCTTCGAGCCACTGCCGCCGCTTTGTCCGCCGCCACTGCCGCCGTCGCTACCGCCGCTTTGTCCGCCGCCACTACCGCCGCTTTGTCCGCCGGAATCGCTCTGTCCGCCCGATTCGCTTTCTATCATTTGGATTATCGGCACGTATGCAGTGTCCGAAGCGGATTCCACGTCGGATAGGAAACCGAGCAGCGTCGTGGTTGCAACGTGGGATTTTTTTGCGCCGTACGCTATAAAGTTGGCGTCCGTCGCGCCCGTCTTTTTCATAAAGTCGGTCAAGTCGCCTACCAAATCCTCGGCCTTGTCCTCGGCGGCGGCAAGGTACACGTCGGCCGTAACGTCGGTCGACGTCATGAGCGACGCGAGCACTTGTTCGGTCGTATCCTTGCCCAATATGACTATCGAACAGTGTCCGAGCTCCGCACGGCGACCGAGCGCCGTGGACATCGCTTCCACCGCTTCCGACAATGTGTCGCCCTCCACCGTCATCTTGTCTTTGGACGTTGCGCCCTCCGTTTCGGTGGGCATGACGTACTGCGCCGTTACGGTAATTTTGTCGCCGCAGTCTATACCTATCATCTCTACGATGACGCGACTGTTCACCTCGCGGCTACGCGACACCGTCGCCGGCATGATAGCGACGACGAAAGAGAAAATAAGCAAAATTATTTTGATTATGAACAGCTTTTTGCGCGGTCCGAGTCTAATTTTCATTCATTACCCCGCTTTTCTTTTGTTCTTTTGTATCTGTCTTTTTCCCGTCATCACGCGAAATAATCGAAATTATGAGGGCGCTTAACGGAATTGCGATCGTAAAACAAAGGCATATCATGGAAGTGACGTGCGACGTAAGCACTGTCTTGAGTATGGTCGGGTCGGTCATGGCAAACACCTCGACGAAATACAGCGCAACCGCCACCGCAAGCCCTACCAATCCGTGCCCTTTCTCGCCCACTATCAAGCAAAAACATTTGCTCGCCGCAAAGAAGAACAGCGCCGTTTCCAAAAATGCCGCTATACTCCACAAAACGGTGGAAAACAAATCTATCCGCCCGTAAACGTTGCCTATAGAAAACTGCAATGCCGTCGACAGATTAGTACTGGTATCGGACAATATGGGTACGTTGCCGAACGCCGCGCTCATCACGACCGTGAAGAAGAACGCAACGAAAGTGCCGAACACGCCGGACAGCGCGGAAAACAATGTTGTACGCTTTTTCGATTTGGTACGACCGACGAAGAAAATAAGGGGCGTGAAGTCGCCGGTAAACGCAATGTGCGTATAAAGCGCATGGCCGAACTTGTCGGTATGCAAAAACGGCAAAATATTTGCGATATCGAATTTTGTAGCTATTACTATCGTCGCGAGCACACCGATACCTACGACTACGAGCGGCACGAAAAGCTCTATCAGGCGCGACATCGCCTTTAGCGTATGGCTTGCTACGGCTACGAGGAACACCAGCAGAACGACGATCATAACGGATATATCGAACTCGGCAAACAGCGAGTCGGTATAGAACACAAGCGTTTCGGAAGTGGTGACGGACAGCTTGAAGAAAAAATACAGCCCTATTATAACCGCTATTACTTTCGCGCCCGTCTTCCCCACCAGCCTAACGAGCATGGAGAAAAAGTCGTTTTCGCCCGAAATTCGTATCGCGGCAATCAATAGACCGAGCGCGACGAGATCGATCAGCCCGTCTATCGCCATAGCGATATAGGCGTCGCGCCCGACGGCGTGTATGAGCGAAATGGGCTGAAGGAACATTTTTGCCGCAAGAGATAGCACGAATATTGCCGAAATCAGCTGGCGCGATGTAGCCTGCAAATCGGGCTTACCCAATAGTGAGGTTTCGTTTTCCATATATTTAACCTTGCCTTTTGCCGTTGATATTGGGAATGGATTTTGGACGATAATTCATATCGACGAGCGGAGCGCGTTCGAGACCGTCTTTCATATCGCCGGATACGTACGGCGCAAACGGAGCCAAATACGGCGCGCCGTAGCCGTTCATGGCGCATATATAGTGCAACGTCAACAGCACCGTGAGAATAAGTCCGAACAACCCGAACAACCCGCCGACAAGAGCATAGATTATCCGCAGAACGCTCGTCGTGCCTATCATGTTGGGCACTGTGAACAGCGCAATAGAGCTGAGCGCTATTATCATGACGGCAGGCGAACTGATTATGCCCGCCTTGACCGCCGTCTCGCCGAGAACGAGCGCGCCCACTATGCTCATCGCCATACCGACGGCGCGCGGCATTCTGACGCTCGCCTCGCGTATTATTTCGAACAGCAACAGCACGAATACCGTTTCGGCAAGCGGAGACAACGGCAAACCCTTTATCGCGCTCATCAGCGTCATCATAAACCGCACCGGTATAAGCGTGTAATGGAAATTCTGAAGTGCGACATACAATGCGGGCAATAATGTCGCAATTATCAAACCGGCATACCTCAAACCGCGCACAAAGCTCGCAAAGCTCGACCGCTGATAGTAGTCCTCCCCCGACTGGAATTCCTCTATCATGACGAATGGCAAAGTCAGCACAATGGGCGAGCCGTCGACAACGATAGCTACGCGGCCCTCGAGCATCTTTGCCGCGACGACGTCCGGCTTCTCGCTAACCCCCACCTGATTGAATAGCGACAGCGGATTTTCTTCGAGATAGGGCACGAGATAGTTGCTGTCGACAATGCCGTCGATATTTATTTTGTTCAGCCGGTCTTTTATCTTTTTGACTACGGACGGGTCCGCTACCGACGACAGATAGCAAATTGCAACATTGGTAACAGAACGCTTGCCGATCATAATCCTGTCGATTGCAAGATCGGGCGTCTTAAACCGCCGCTCTATCAGCGACAAATTGGTCTTGATATCCTCGATAAAGCCCTCGCGCGGCCCGCGCATCACCGTCTCGGTGGGCGGTTCCATCACACTTCGCGTTTCGTACGAACGCGCGTTTACAATCAAGCACTCCTCTCGCCCGTCTATAATCAGCGCGAGATCGCCGTTGACTATAGCGTTGATAATCTTGTCGTCGTCCGACTGTATCTCCGTCTCGCACTCGAACAAGACGGCCTGCATGATTTCTTCGTAGCTATTGTGCCGAGTGCATTTGCTTTCGAGCGCAAATACGACGGCGCGAATAGTCGCGCTGTCCGTCAAATCGGGATTGTACAAAACAGTGCCGCTGCATTCGTTCAGCTTGAGCTTGCGCGACACAACGCTGTCGGGCGTTACGAATCTTTCTTTTATGCGTTCCGCTCTATCCATAAATCTATTTTGCGGTTAAAACAGCCTATTATTCGCAAAACTCGCAAAGAACGAAAAAGAGCCGACTCGATTGTCTGTCGGCTCTTTGCTCGAATGAGAATGATTTTACATTTTGTCGAACGCGTCTTTGATTGCGAGCAGGAATTCGCGCGAGGTGACCGTCTTGATTGTCACACCGTCGCGCTTAAATAACAGCGCGAGATCGCCGGTCATTACTCCGCTCTCTATAGTCATAATGCATGCGCGCTCGAGCCTTTTGGCAAATTCGACGAGCTTAGTATTATTTTCGGTCTCGCCGCGCTTAGCGAGCGCACCCGTCCAGGCGAATATCGTTGCGACAGGATTAGTCGACGTTTTCTCACCTTTGAGGTGCTTATAATAATGTCGTGTGACGGTGCCGTGCGCCGCTTCGTACTCGTACTTGCCGTCGGGGCTGACGAGCACGCTCGTCATCATGGCGAGCGATCCGTACGCCGTCGCCACCATATCGCTCATGACGTCGCCGTCGTAGTTTTTGAGCGCCCAGATAAAGCCTCCGTCACTTCTGATTACGCGCGCCACCGAATCGTCGATGAGCGAATATTCGTAATTCAGCCCCGCCGAAGCAAACTTATCCTTGTATTCGGCGTCGAAAATGTCTTGGAAAATGTCCTTGAAATTGTGATCGTACGTCTTGCTTATCGTATCTTTCGCGCCGAATTTAACGTCCTGCGCGGTATCGAGCGCGTAATTAAAGCACGATCTTGCAAAGCTCGCAATGGACTTATCCTTGTTGTGTATGCCTTGAATTATACCGGATTCGTCGGTACCGAAGTCGGCAATAGGCTTTTCCTGCACGCTGCCGTCGGCGTATTCTATCTTGACAGAGCACTTCGCACCGCCTTTATTCACCTTCAGCTCGCTGTTTTTGTAAACGTCGCCGTAGGCATGACGTGCGATTGTTATCGGCTTAGTCCAGCTCGGTATAAACGGCGTGACGCCGTCCACCATGATGGGCGTGCGGAAAACGGTGCCGTCCAACACCGCGCGTATAGTGCCATTGGGCGACAGCCACATGTTGCTGAGATTATATTCTTCGACGCGCTGGGCGTTGGGCGTGATTGTCGCGCATTTTACGCCCACGCCGTATTTGCGTATGGCGTTTGCCGCGTCGACGGTTACCTTGTCGCCCGTCGCCTCGCGGTTAGGCAGTCCCAAATCGTAAAATTCGGTATTTAGCTCGACGTATGGCTCAATCAGCAGTTCTTTTATCCAATCCCACAGCACGCGAGTCATCTCGTCGCCTTGCATTTCCACTATGGGCGTTTTGTATGTGATTTTCATGATTCAGACCATGACCTCCTGTTAAAAAAAGTACTCCCAATCGTCAAGCGAGCCCCCACCTTGCCGGCGTAGTCGCGCCGTAGACGGACACCGACACACCCGTAGTCGCGCGTCAGGCGGGCAAGCAGCCAAATGCTGCGCGACGTATGGGGTGCCGCTCACATCAATATTGTGAT
>JAFLVF010000086.1 GCA_022508425.1 Clostridiales bacterium
ACAACCAGAAGCAGCCGCGCGGCACGCGTATCTTCGGACCGATTGCGCGCGAGCTCCGCGACCGCGATTTCACAAAGATAATATCTTTGGCGCCCGAAGTAATCTAAGGGGAGAACGGCAATGAATAATCTCAATGTCAGAAAAGACGATAATGTAAAGGTCCTTACCGGTAAGGACAAGGGCAAGACGGGCAAAGTTCTCGCCGCCGATCCCAAATCGGGCAGAGTGCTCGTCGAGGGCGTAAACATCGCGGCGCACCACCGCAAGGCGCGCGGCGCAGGTCAGCAATCGACGATTGCCAAGGTCGAAGCGCCCATTCACAGCAGCAACGTTCAGATTATCTGCCCGTCGTGCGGCAAGGCAGTTCGCGTCCGTCATCAGGAGATAGACGGCAAGAACGCGCGAATTTGCGCCAAGTGCGGCGCAAGCCTTGACGCGGCGCTCAAGTCCGACAAGAAGAAGAAGGACAAGGCAGACAAAAAGGCCGCCAAGAAGACGACCAAGAAGAAAGAGGAAGTTCCCGTCGAGGACGGCAAGGCCGAGTAATATCGGACACGCAAAACACGTTTGACGGTAAAACTATAAGGAGTAACGGTAATGGCAGAAAAAGCGACCAAAACCAAAAAGGTAGAAAGCACTGCGGTCAGCGGACATCCGGTCAAATCGAATAATCCGGATCGCTATAGACTTCGCAAGCGCTACAAGGAAGAAATCGTTCCCGCACTCATGAAAGAGCGCGGCTACAAAAACGTCAACGAGGTCCCCAAGATCGACAAGATAGTGCTCAACATGCGCCTTGGCGATATCAAGGACAACGCCAAGAGCATTCAGCTCGCTCAAGCCGAGCTCGAAGCAATCGCAGGACAGAAGAGCGTCCTCGTCAAGGCCAAGAAGTCTGTCAGTAACTTCAAGCTTCGCGAGGGACAGTCGATAGCGATTAAGGTCACTCTTCGCGGCGAAATGGCGTATGAGTTTTTCGACAGGCTCGTTTCCGTCGCGCTCCCGCGCGTAAGGGACTTCCGCGGAATCTCGGCTAAGTCATTTGACGGCAGAGGCAACTACGCGCTCGGCATCAAGGATCAGACGATATTCCCCGAGATCTCGTACGAGCTCATCGAGAAGATCCGCGGCTTTGACGTCGACGTCGTTACGACGGCGCGCACGGACGAGGAAGCAAAAGCGTTATTGACCAAGCTCGGCATGCCCTTCAAGGCATAAAGATAGCGCTTAGACAACACCGGACGTTAAGCAACAATCAGTGTTAAGCAACGTCTACCATCGGAGGTAATTCAGTCAACATGGCTAAAAAAGCGATGATAAACAAACAGCAAAGAGTGCCCAAGTACAAGACCCGCGCTTACACGCGTTGCAGTATTTGCGGCAGACCGCACTCCGTGCTCAAGAAGTACGGCATTTGCAGAATTTGCTTTCGTGAACTCGCGTACAAGGGCGAAATACCCGGCGTAAAGAAATCAAGCTGGTAAGGAGGTATAAGTTATGGTTACAACAGATCCTATTGCGGACTTGCTCACAAGAATACGCAACGCTATTTCGGCGCGTCACGAAACCGTAGCGATACCCGCGTCAAAAATGAAGAAATCCATCGTCGACATTTTGGTCGAGGAAGGATTCGTGTCTTCCGGCGACATTGTCGAGGAAAACGGGCACAGCAACATCAAGGTTGCGCTCAAGTACGTCGGCAACAAGAATGCCATCACAAGTCTCAAGCGCATTTCCAAACCCGGACTTCGCGTGTATTGCGGTTGCGCCGATCTGCCGAAGGTTCTCGGCGGCTACGGCATCGCGATCATATCGACGTCGCGCGGCGTAATGACGGACAAGAAGGCGCGCGAGCTCAAGATCGGCGGCGAAGTGCTCGCTTATGTTTGGTAATGTGACAGCGGTTTTCCGCGTCGCAACCGAACAATCTAACAAGGAGATTGATTAACAAATGTCACGTATAGGCAGAAAACATATCGATGTTCCGGCGGGCGTAACGGTCACGTACGAGAACAACGTCGTAACGGTCAAGGGCAAGAACGGCGAGCTCAAGCAGGAGATCGTCTCTCCCGATATCGACGTCAAAATAGGCGCGGGCGTGGTCAACGTCGAGCGCAAGAACGAGCTTAAGCAGACTCGTGCCTACCACGGATTGTACCGTCAGCTTATAGCCAATATGGTCCACGGCGTAGACACTCCGTTTACAAAAACGCTTATTGTAGCCGGCGTCGGTTATAAGTGCGCGGTCACGGGCAACAAGCTCGTCATGAACATAGGCTATTCCAAGCCGGTCGAGTTCGCTATTCCCGCAGGTATAACGATTACGTGCCCCGATCCGCTCCAGATAGTGGTCAGCGGCATCGACAAAGCGTACGTCGGCCAGGTTGCGGCTCAAATCAAAGCCAAGCGCCCCGTCGAGCCGTACCACGGCTACGGCTTGCATTACAGCAACGAGGTCGTTGTTCGTAAAGAGGCCAAGACGGCAGGCAAGAAGTAATAACGGACTTACGCGCGCGGCACGCTTTAGGCCTGTCGGTGCGGAAATCATCGGGGTGGTAAAGCTCCCGATATTAACTAACAGTTAAGAGGTCACTGTAATGATTAAGAAAATCGACAAAAACAAAGTGCGCATGAAGCGCCACAAGCGCTTGCGCTTCAACGTCAAAGGCACTGCCGAACGTCCGAGGCTGTCTGTGTACCGCTCGGAGAACAACATGTACGCTCAGGTCATCGACGACGTAAAAGGCGTCACGATTGTCGCCGCCGGCACCAAGTCCAAGGGATTTAAGGGCGCAGGCAAGACCAAGACCGAGCAGGCAACGCTCGTCGGCAAGGCAATCGCCGAGAAGGCGCTCAAGGCGGGTATTACCGAAGTGGTTTTCGACCGCGGCGGATATCTGTACACGGGCAGGGTCAAGGCTCTCGCCGACGCGGCACGCGACGGCGGACTGAAGTTCTGATACAACTCTTCGGAAAGCAAGGCTTTCAGACAAATTAAGGAGATCACGGTCAAACATGGCACGCGAAGATTTCAAGAAGAAAAGAGACAAGGACGTCGTCGACGACGGCATCAAGACCAAGCTCGTAGAGACGCGCAGGGTCAGCAAGGTCGTTAAAGGCGGTCGTAACAGCAGCTTTGCGGCGCTTGTTGTAGCAGGCGACGGCAAGGGCAAGGTCGGTATCGGCATGGGCAAGGCGACCGAAGTTCCGGAAGCTATCAAGAAGGCGGAACAGGCGGCGCGTCGCAACATGAAGAACATTTCGCTCAACGGCACGGCTATTCCGCACGAGACGATAGGCAAGTTTGCTTGCAGCAAGGTTTTGCTTCGTCCGGCGCCCGAAGGCCGAGGCGTTATTGCGGGCGGCAGCGTCCGTGCGGTGCTCGAGCTTTGCGGCATCAACAACATCACGACCAAGTGCTACGGCTCGCGTAACCCCATTAACGTCGTAAAAGCGACGATGAACGCTTTGAGCTCGCTCCGTACTGCGGACGAAGTTGCGGTTATGCGCGGCAAGACCGTTCAAGAGATTCTGTAATCTCTGCGGTCGGTTGTGCAATCTAGCGCAAAAGCGGCAACGGTTAAATAAGACATAATATTCGAACAGTTGTTCGGATTGGGAGAATTATCATGGCAAAGAAAGCGGAAAAGCAAGAGGGCAAGAAGCTCGTCGTCACGCTCGTCAAGAGCACGGCGGGGAGGCTCGTTAAGCAGCAGCGCACGGTCGAGGCGTTGGGACTGAAGAAAATTCGTCAATCTGTTACGGTGGACGACACTCCCGCCATGCGCGGCATGATACGCACGGTCAGCCATTTGGTTACCGTAGTCGAAGCTTAAGTGCAGGACGGAACAAGGAGATACGATCATGAAAATGCATTCACTTATGCCGGCCGACGGCGCGCGCACCAAAGCGAAGCGCTTAGGCAGAGGAATAGGCTCCGGACTCGGCAAGACGTCGGGCAAGGGCCACAAAGGACAATGGGCGCGTAGCGGCGGCGGCGTCAGACCCGGATTCGAGGGCGGCCAGATCACGCTTATGCGCAGGCTCCCCAAGCGCGGGTTTAACAACAAGTTCGCCAAAGAGTTTACCGTTGTCAATATCGACAAGCTCAATGTTTTCGACAACGGCACTGTCGTCGATCTCAAACTGCTCGTCGAAACAGGTATAGTCAAGAAGGTCGAGCCGTACGGTCTCAAGGTTTTGGGCGACGGCGAGCTCACTAAGAAACTCACCGTGAAAGCGGCGAAGTTCACCGCGTCCGCAAAAGACAAGATCGAAAAAGCGGGCGGCAAGGCAGAATCCGAAAATGTTTGAAACGCTTAAAAATGCTTTCAAGAATAAAGAGGTTCGGACGAAGATACTGATCACGCTCGGACTGCTCTTTATATATAGGCTCGGTTGCTGGATACCCATTCCGGGGATCGACGCCGCCGTTTATGCAGAGTCCATTACGAGCGACTCGCTGTTGGGACTGCTAAGCGGCATTACGGGAAGCGCATTGCAAAACGGCGCGATTTTTGCGATAGGCGTCACGCCGTACATCAACGCTTCGATTATATTGCAGCTACTCACCGTTGCAATACCCAGACTTCAAGAGTATTCAAAACAGGGCGACGACGGCAAGCGTAAGATAACGCAGATAACGCGTTACATCACAATCGCTCTTGCTCTCGCTCAATCGATAGGCATCACAGTTTCGTACGCTCGTTCCGGCGCGTTGTCGACGACAATATTCGGACCGATGACGCAGGCGTGGGTTATAGGCATGTTTGTCGCCGCGCTGATGATTATGGGCGCAATGCTCACCATGTGGTTGGGCGAGCGCATTACCGATTACGGTATCGGCAACGGCATAAGCTTGCTTATATTCGTAGGTATAGTTTCGTCGGCCGGTCTTGCGATTATCGCTAAGTTCCAAGAGGCGTTCGGCGGCAGCGACACCGCTATTTGGGAGCTGTTGGGCTTTGTCATCATGGTTGTCGCGGTATTCTTGCTCATCGTCTTTGTCGACCTTTCGGAGCGCAGAGTTCCCGTTCAGTACGCCAAGCAGATTAAGGGCAGAAAGCAGTACGGCGGTCAGAGCACGTACATTCCCGTCAAGCTCAATGCGAGCGGCGTTCTGCCGATAATCTTCGCTACGGCGCTCATCACTTTCCCGCAAATGGTAGCTCAGCTCTTTGCACCGACCAGCGCGTTCTACGGCTGGTGGATGAAATGGCTGGGAGCGGGCACGCCTATATACGCAGTGCTCGTTGCATTGCTCATTCTGTTCTTCTCATACTTCTATGCGCAGATAGAATTCAATCCCGAGGACATCTCGCGCAACATTCAGCAGTACGGCGGATTTATCAACGGCATTCGTCCGGGCAAGCCGACTAC
>JAFLVF010000087.1 GCA_022508425.1 Clostridiales bacterium
CCGAGCTTACAAAAGCGCTTGCCGAAGCGATGTTTGACAACGAAAATTCTATAATCAGGCTCGATATGAGCGAATTTATGGAATCTCATTCCGTCTCCAAGCTCATCGGCGCCCCTCCCGGTTACGTCGGATTTGACGACGGCGGCCAGTTGACCGAGAAAGTGCGCAGGCATCCGTATTCCGTCGTGCTGTTCGACGAGATAGAGAAGGCGCATCCCGATGTGTTTAACGCGCTGTTGCAGATACTCGACGACGGTAGGCTTACCGATTCGCAAGGCAGGACTGTATCGTTTAAGAACACGATTATCATAATGACGAGTAACGTCGGTGCGGGCGAGGAGACCGAGAAGCGCGAAATAGGATTTAATGCGAGCGGCAGGCGGGACACCGAAGCGCGTGAGGACGCGTATATGCGGGCAATGCGCAGGGTGTTCAAACCCGAGTTTATCAACAGAATAGACGTCGTATGCGTGTTTGACAAGCTGTCCCGCGAGGACGTTGCCAAAATCGCGGATATCATGCTCAGGCGCGTGGAAGACACGCTCAAGGACAAGAATATCACGCTAAGTATTTCGTCGTCCGCGCTGACTTGGTTGCTTGACAAGGGCTACGACAGCGAATACGGCGCGAGACCTTTGCGCCGCGTAATCGAACAAAACGTCGAAGACAAGATTGCCGAGGCCATCATCGACGGCAAAATTAGAGACAACAGTACGGTAAACGTCGATTGCGACGGCAACGGCATAATCATATCATAAAGATTACGGCCTAAATTTTCCAAAACCTATTTACAATCATACCGATTTTTGGTATAATAATGCCAACTTATCTTAGTGGAGGGATATTATGAGAATCGAATATTTGACCAAGAATTATGATCCGAGCGATAAACTGAAAGCCGTAATAGACAAAAAGGTGCAGAAGCTTGATAAATTTTTCGAAGACGATACGCGTATCAAAATAGCTTTGAAGAAGGGCAATACCAGAAACACAGACGATCTTTATACGCTTGAGCTTACAATTATGCTTGACGGTACGGTCATGCGCGCCGAGGTAACGAGCGACAATATGTATTCCAATATCGATCTTGCGTTACCTAAACTCGAAAAGCAGATTATTCGTCATCACAAGAAGATAGAGTCGAAAACAAAGAAATTCCGTCTCAAGGACATGTCGGCAGTCGTCGAGGACGTGCCCGAAGAGGAAGTCAAGGAAGAAAAGACAATCGTGCGCTCCAAGTGCTATACGCTCATTCCCATGTCAATTGACGACGCGGTGGAAGAACTCGAGCTCGTCGGGCACAACTTCTATGTTTTCCTGAACAAAGCGACCGATTCGATAAACGTATTGTACGTCCGCAACGACGGCAATTACGGTCTGATCGAGACAGTAGTATAATATAATAACAAAGCGCCTTCGATATCGTAATATTGTAGGCGCTTTTGTTGTAGAATAATACTCAAAAACAACACAAAATCGCCATATTAAACGCTTGCTTTTTTGTACGCCAAGAGGTATAATATGCGCGTAAAAATATAATCATTCGGAGTATGTATATGAAGCTTAAATTCGATTACAACAACATGATGGAATCGTCGATAGGCACTCACGGCATCAAACAGTCGGCTATCGACAAGGCGGCCAAGGCCCACGAAGCGGCGTACAAAGAAGTCGTTGACAACAGCGGCAAAGGCTGGCAAGGCTGGACGGAAACGCCCATGATCGACAAGGCTACCGTCGACGAGCTCAACGCGTTTGGCAAGTCTATTCGCGAGAAGGCATCCAGCTTTGTCGTCCTCGGTATCGGCGGCTCGGCGCTTGGACCCATTTGCGTATTTAACGCGCTTCTTCATCTTCATCACAATGAGCTCAACGAGAAGATGCGAAAAGCACCCAAAATCTACGTAGAGGACAATGTCGATCCCGAGCGCATGGCGGCGTTGTTTGACGTCATCGATATCAAGACTACATATTTCAATGTTATAACCAAGTCGGGCGAGACGAGTGAGACTCTCAGTCAGTTCCTTATATTGTATAACGCGCTTAAAAAAGCTGTCGGCGAAAAGGCGGCAAAAGAGCATATTTTCGTTACGACAACTATTGGCAAGGGTGCGCTGTACGCCGCGGCGGAAAAAGAAGGATTCAAGATATTCGGCGTTCCGGCAGGGGTCGGCGGGCGATTCTCCGTCCTTTCCAATGTCGGACTTGTTCCGTTCGCCGTAATGGGCATCGATATCGAGAGCATGCTGTACGGTGCGCGCGCAATGCGTACGGCTTGCGAGCGCAAAGATATCTATTCCAATCCCGCGCTGATGACGGCGTATTTACAGGTTTTGTCCATGAAGGACGGTAAGAATATTTCGGTAATGATGCCGTACGCCGACGGGCTCAAGACGATGGCGGACTTCTACTGCCAGATTTGGGCGGAATCGCTCGGCAAAGCGGTGGACAAAGCGGGCAAGACGGTCAACTGCGGTCAAACCCCCGCAAAATCGTTGGGCGTGACCGATCAGCACAGCCAAGTTCAGCTCTATACAGAAGGACCTTATGACAAAGTAGTTACCATTATCGGTGTGGATACGTTCGGTGACAGCGTTACTATCCCTGCGGACGAGACTGCCGATATCGGCGATTTCCTCAAAGGCCACACCATGAACGAGCTGATTACGGCGGAGCGTAAGTCCACCGAGTTTGCTTTGACCAAGGCGGGCAGGTCCAACTTTACGATTACTATGCCGACGGTGGACGCCGAGACGGTGGGTGAGTTGTTGATGTATTTCATGTACCAGACCGCGTTTGCCGGTGCTTATCTCAATATAGATACATTCAATCAGCCGGGCGTCGAAGAGGGCAAGAAAGCGACATTCGCAATGATAGGCAGAGCGGGCTATGAGCAAAAGCTCAAAGAACTCGAATCGGCGGTAAAAGACGAGAAATACATAATATCGTAATTTGCATTAATAATATCGAAAAACCCCTTGCTAAACGGCATTTAGTGTGCTAAAATATCATATATACGAATAATTGGAGGACACTATGAAATCAGTCAAAGTACATTTTCCCACGATAGACAGCGTAAAAGACTTCGTCAACGCCGTTTCGCGTTATCCGTACGAAGTAGATTTGCACAACGGCAGATATGTTGTTGACGCAAAATCGTTGCTCGGTATCTATTCGCTCAATCTCGCCAAACCCATTGTTTGCGAGATTTACAACGATAGCTGCGACGAGCTTATCAAAGATTTGGCAGCATTTATCGTAAAATAATACTCACTGCGCTAAGTCAAGCGGCGAGAACAGTCGCCGCTTAATTTAGTGCACATTTTTATTATTATAAGAAAAATTATAATTACCGAAATGATAATCGATTTGCGGTTAATATAACGAAATCGAAAGATCAATCTGTGATTGTGGAGAAAGTATGCGTCGAGAATATATTGACAGCATGAAGACAAGCGGCTTCGGCGAGTTTGTCAGTGCTTGCGAGGAGATAAAAAACAGCAAGTTCGTGCTTGCACCGAGCAAGATCACGGCTCTATTGAAATCAATTGCCGACAACAAGCAATTGTATTCCATGTTTGCCGCCGCACTCGTCGATTTCGACTACAAGCGCGTGTTCACATCGTGCGTAAACGGCGCGTCGTTTGTTTTGCCGCAAGAGCCTAAAACGGTCATCGCGCTCGTATTCCGAATTCTCATGGATATCGACGCCGGTATAATGCCGCTTCAAAATTTCTTGGAAGCGTATTTTTACAGCAATTCGGTCAATGAGTCGTATTCGCGGTTTGTATTGGAAATCATTGCGCCGTTTGAAACATATTGTCGCATGTACTTTGTCCGCGCGACGGAATTGCCGGAGGATTTTCTAAACGACGGCGACAAAATGACGCAGGCATATAACGAAATGGGGGACAAGCTCCGCGACGAGCTCAAAACGGACGCATTGTCTTGCGTAAGTGCGCTTATCAATATAGCGGACGGCGCGATAAACGGCATGATTGACAAAGCGGAATACATCGCATGCCTCAACGGTTTGTCGCGCAGTATCAAGTCGCGCAATTACGACGACATAATATCTTCCTTTCTCGGCGTTAAGTATGCAGTCGCGTACTTTTTCAAGACTGACAAAGCGGTTGTCGATATTTATAGAAAACTTGAGTACGATATCAAACGCCTCGCAAGCTAGTTCGCAACATAATATAAAACGGTCGGCCGATTTACTCGACTGACCGTTGTTTTTTTACTGTTTTTATTGAATTTCGGGTTCGGCTTCGTTGATTTTCGGGATAAAGCCCTCGAAAATGTAGTTGTCGCACAGAGTCGCAGCTTTTTGCGCTTGAATTTCGCTCTTGATTGTCCAGGCAACTACGGGTAGTCCTGTATTTTTGACGTACTTGTTGGGCAGATTGGTTATCTTGTACGCGATAAAATCGGGGTGGGAAATATCGTTGTACTTGAGCTTTTTGAGCCGTTTCTTCTCGCGATGCGACGCGTCGATATCGGCATGATGGAAATAAGACGACAATTGACCGCGCATGACGTTGGGTGCGGTTTTGTAAAAGTATTGCAACGAGAACGGATTGAACGCTTCGACAGCATATTCGCCGTTGTACGTCTTGAGCATATCTATCAACTTTTCTTCAAGCGTCAACGAATTGTCAGATTTCTTTATTTCGATAAGAAGGGGCACCTTGCCGTTGACTGTTTCCAAAACTTGCTCGAGAGTGGGTATTCCGAACTCTGTCTTTAGCAGTTTTATGTTTTCGAGATCGGAAGAGGTGATGTTGCTGACGTATCCGTCGTGTTTTGTCATCCGGCTTAGCTTCTCGTCGTGGAAGACGACTATGTCATTCTCACCGGTAAGTCGAATATCGAGCTCTATAGCAAAGCCGTGATTGACCGCATTTTCAAATGCGGGCAGAGAGTTTTCGGGAATATTCAAATCATGTAAGCCGCGATGGGCAATGGGCTTTTGCAAGACCCAAGAAGTTTTAGTTTCCATAAATACCTTTTAGTTTTTAGCCGGCCGTAAATTGTGTTGTCTAACCTACATCATTATATCATTAATTAAGAAATTTTACAATCAATTTTCCCAAAGTTTTTGCTTTTTGGCAAAAATAATTGCTGTTTTGCTAAGTTTGTGATACAATAGAGTATATAATAGTCGTGGATTGCAACGAAATCAAAGAGATAATCTATGATAGCGGTATAATATAACCAATCACGATTATGGAAAGAAAGAGGATGCCGAACATGCGGCAACGAAATCAAAGAAACAATCTGTGATTGTGGTATAATAAAACAAATCACG
>JAFLVF010000088.1 GCA_022508425.1 Clostridiales bacterium
GTGTCGCTCACATCGATATTGCGATATGATTGCACAGAGCCAGCCTGTGGCTGCGCCGAAGGAGTTTAGACAGACCTAAATGACTGAGGCGGCTATGCCGCACGTAGCCCGTATCACGCGATGAATACGCCGTCAGACACTTATTGAGAATATATAACGGTCGGCGGCTTAATCCTGCAATCGCATTCCGCTGTGTCTATACCGAGCGAAATATTGCGCGCGCGTACGTTGAAGCGCACTCTGCGCGCGCCCTTTTTCACGCTTACGGACCGCGATTTTTTGTCGCCGCCGATGCAAACCGTTACGTCTGTATCGGTATCGATATACACCTCGCGCACAGACTTGTACTTGTCGGGCACGCCGAAATCGGACTGCGGACTCTCCCAATGCTTGGGCAACGGCGCATCAAGCCGCTTGCCGTTTCGCACTATCACGCCGCCGCCTACCCTTATATTGGGGCTCCTGTCGAACGCGGCGAGAAAATCCTCTCCGCAGAATGTGCAGGCGTTCATAAATATGATATTGAGTCCGCGCGACACCGAGTACTCGCCGGTGAGCGGATCGTAAACGAGCAGCATGTTCGCCTTGTGTTCGTCGTTTTCGCACCCGACCGTCTTGCCGTCGCCGAAGTCGGCCTTGCACGACAGGTAATATTTTCCGTCGAAGAACGCGCTCGCCACGCCATCTTCGATCAGCCCGTCGAGTTGAGTGAGAACGCGCCGACAATCATAACCGTCAAACACGTACAGCCCGTCGGAAGCAAGGAACATTATCACCGACCCGCACTTTTGAATTGTCTCGGGATATATGCGCCCCGCCGCTACGAACAGGTTGGAAACGGCAAACTCCTTGACGTCGGCGTACGCCGTAATTCGGCTGATGCCGTGGTCGCGGAAAACATACAGATAATCGGCAAACGACACAACCTTATTCATTTCCCCGCGGTCGTCGAGCAGCTCGATAAAACCACCCTCGTTGCCGGCTGTCGACCAGTTGAGCGGATCGAAGTCGGCCGAGAAGAACAGCTTGGTAGGCTCGCTCTTGCTAGTCACGAACAGCCGTTCGTAGTGCAACGCCATGGACGAAATTCGCGGCGTTTCTTCGTGAGAAATCAGTCTACTGCCGTCCCAAGTGATGAGCGGATGTCCCTCGCACGATATCAGCAAAACGTCCTTGCCGTTTATCCGGTAATTCATAGCTTCGAACGGCGGATACGCTATGCCCGAAATCAGCCTTATTTTGCCGGCGAGCTCATCGTAAAAATACAAGTGCCCGCTCTCGATCTGGTACACGTACTGATCGACGTAACGCCCCGCTTCCTCCGAAAAGTATCTATACACAAAGTATCGCTGTGTGTACGGATGAACATGCTCGTGCGCCGCTATGCCGTACCCGTCGCGCAGTGCGCCCGAAGCGAAATCGAAATTGTATACGCGCGCGGCGGTGGAAAACCCGATGACGCTCTCGTCATGCTTGATATCGACACCCGAAAAGGCACCGACACGCTTTCTGTACCGCGCGTTCTTCGGTATTTTCAAAGCCATAGTAATTCTCCCTTCGTTTTTTCGACATATTATTTGCCTCCCACCCACCCGACAAAAACCGCCGAAAGGCGGCTTTTGAAATTAAGCGCCGCCGAAACGGCATGAAGACGCGTGCTTGCGCTCACTAATTCAGTTTGCATTAGGCACGAAGTGCCGACTTCATTAGCGCTTACGCGAATTCATTCCTTCATTAGGCGAAGCCGTATTCATTCGATTTACACCCAGCGCCTGCGAGGAAGGTGCGATCTGCGGCGAACGCGGAGCTTCTCGGCCTCTTCGGCGTAACGGCCGTCCCAAATGCTCGCTTCGTCCGTTCTGCCCGTCATCAGGCAGTAGTTACGCGCGGCACGGTAAGCTACTACGTACGGCGGAGCCAAGTCTGTTTTGATATCGTCGTAGTAGCCAATTTCGCCTATTCGGATGCAGTACGTCACGACGTACTCTCCGTCCGACCCCACCTTCACGCCGTACGGCGTCGTGGTAAATCGAACAATACCGCCGCCTTTAGCGACCGATATTACGTACAAAACGTTGCCGCCTATTTCTTCCATCGGTATGAGTCCGCCCTTTGCCGCGGCGGTAACCGTATCGACGGCGGGAAAGCCGTCGTTGGCTATCTCGTACACCGCCGTTCTGGCGGCGGCGGTGAGAAGCATTCCGTCCGGATCGGTATCCAGCCGAGTATCTTGCTTGCGGTCGTCCTCGCCGTCCGAATATTCACCGTAATGCGCGAGCATATCGGCGACCTCGTCGAGCTGTAACAGCTCGGCTGTCGTCGTCAATACGTCCATCAATGTTGCTGACATTTATCTTCCCTCCAATACGCGGTCTATCGCCGCACGCCGCTCCCGCGCCTCCGACAAAGCGTTTTGCCGTTCAATATCGGCGATGATTTGCTTTACTCGTTCGGCGCGGGTGTACAGCACGCGGTTGACAGTGCGTTCGTCAAGAGTTTTATAAGGCAATACGAGGCAGAGCGTCGGCGTATAGCGACGGTTGTGGACCTCGAACTTTCCGGTCTTATAGTTCAAGAACACAAAATATCCGTCGTCGATTCCCTTCAGCCGTCGCGCCACGCCGAACATATCGTCCTCTATTACCCGTCCCGTCACGAACGCGTTATGCCTGTGAGCATGGCCTGACCGTTAGGCCTGGAGCAGATAAGGTCGCAGTACTTGACAAGGGTCGCCGTGTAAGTCGGCTTGCCCTGGTTCTGCCTGAGTATCTTGCCGTTCTCCGTTTCGAGGAAGCGCCAATCGCACAGCTGGTGCATCTTGAACGACTTGGTATTGAGCAAGTACATCGTTCCTTTGGGCACAAACCTGTCGTAGACGAGCGGCAAGCCGTTGTACGAGAGCGTTTTGAATCCGCCGTCAAGCTCCATAACGTCGATATTGCGCTTGAACGCCGACATGTACTCGATAAACGAATACTTGACGTCCTGCGAGCACGATATGAAGTCGACGGTCGATCCCGCGTTGTTTTCGAGCGCGTCGATGGCTTCCTGAATGACTATCTCGTCGATGGGTCCGCCTACATCCTTGGTATACGGATTGAGGTAGGGATATTGCCATCTCGTCAAACCGTAAATATCCTTGCCAGTGTCGAACAGCGCGCCGATACCCGTTATCTCCTTGTCTTTCGAGCCTTGAACGTATAGCGTGTAGCCGTTTGACAGTGTGCATAAGCGTTCGAAAGTAATGCTCTCGTTAATACGGTCGACGTACGATATGCGCACCGTATCCGTCTTAGTCTCCTCCGAGTTGTAAATATCGACCACCATGCCCTCTATGATGTTGCGGACGGTGTCGCATTGGTAGCTGCGACCGCCGCCGCCCGTAATAGTGCAAAGCTTGCCCGAGCCGTCGCCGTAAAGCATGCGGCCGAGATTGAATTTGGACGCGCTGAGAAGTCCTTCGAGCTCGGCGTTGAGAAGGTCCGTAAACGTTCCGCGACCATCGGACGACGCGCGGATTGCCTTGTCCGAAATTTCTATCTGCCCGTAAAGGTTTTTGAGCGTGGAAACGAACTGTATGTAATTGTTGCCGTGCGCTTCGGGGAGATCGCCGTCCTCGTCACCGGCGCCGATTCCGCCGTTGATGCCGAACTTGGCGGCCGTCCTTATCTCCTTGCCGTACACGTCGGCTGACGACTGCTCTATCTTGGTAAGAAGAGGATTGGCGCGAGTATTGAGAAGCTCTGTTACCGTGCCGAGGTACACGCTCTTGAGCGCGTTTTCCGCGTTTTGTAAAGTTACCATAAAATTATTTCTCCTTGATTATTTTGTGGGTGTTACCTACCCGATTTAAGCATTTCGTCGGCAAGCCGCTTGGCCTCGGCCAGCGTCTTCGGTCGGTGCGCGGGCATGACTACCGCCATGCCGCGCGGCGACGGCGCCGAGTGAGGACAAAGCAGCTTCTTCTTGTAAGTGAGTATTACCGCGTCGGCTATCTGCGGCAAAGACGCGAGATAGTCTGCGCAATCGTCTATGTTTTGCGCGATTACGGCAATTGCATCCGCAAGGCGCGCCTCGCCGTCGCACACCGACGATTGTGCGACGGTTGTTTTGCCGTCGGGCGGCGCGGCGCATTGCGCTTGGATTTGCTCTTTTGCGCACGCTTCGTCCGCCGCAACGTCGCTTTGCGCTTGCGCGTGGCATTCGTCAAGCCGTACTTGTAGCTGTTTTATAAGCTGGCACCGCTTGGTAAATTCCGATTGCAACGCGTTGTAAGCGTTCAGCAGTTCTTGCGCGGTAGCGAACTTGCCGTAATCGTCCGCTTGCTTGTCGTCAATATTATCGCAATCTTGCGATTCGCCCGATTGTGACCTAACGTCGTCCGCTTGCTCGTTGACTTTTGTCTCTTCGAGCGCGTCCATTATACGGCGTTTGATTTTTCCGTTATTCGACATTGATATCCTCCGAATTGTTTGCTACAAAGAGCTTGTGCTCCTTGATATGATCCTTGAGCCGCTCGGCCTTCTTGCCGCGCGGGCATTCGGTGAGCAAATGCTTGACGTGCACGTCGATATGAAGGGCGTGATCGTCAAACTCGTTGATCTCGAAAATACCCTTGGCGTTTTCCGTCTCCGCTCTGCCGATATGTACTGACTCCAGCCCCATCGTCGCGTCCCAACCGCCGTAACCGAGCAAGTCCAAGAACTTGTGCTTGGCGGAGTCCGACATCTTGCCCTCGCCGTCGAACATCAGTCCCATTTTGTATAATTCGAGCAGCATGTTCTGCCTGAGCGCGGGCGTGGACATTATCGAATTGTCGGTCTCGAAAACCACGTCGTCGCTCGAAATATCGGACGCCGACCACTTGAGAAGTTCGATTTTGCCGCTGTCGCCGGCTATGCGGCTTAGGCGCGCGTCCGAGCCGAACTGTTTGTACAGCCTAAGTATATGCCGCGCTATCTCGCGCGCCGCTACGCGCACGTACTCTGCGGACAGCGACAGCCGCGTGTCGTCTTGTTCTATCAACAACTGCAACGCCACACCGCTCATCGAGCCGGACGCCGCCGTCGACGAGCGCATTATCTCGCTTACGCCGCTGATCTGCGTAAATTCGTTGAGCAACCGCGCTTCTTCTGCGTCAAAGCCGGACGGCACCGCGCCGCAGTCTATCATGCGCGGCGGCGTTGCGCCCTGACGGTATACCAAAATCTTGCCCGGCGAAATTCCGTCCTGCTCCAGCCCGTCTACGTCCACAGACCCGTCCTCTACCGCCATAACGCCCATTGACAGCCTGTTCAAAAATTCGTGTT
>JAFLVF010000089.1 GCA_022508425.1 Clostridiales bacterium
CGAAGTTACTGCCGTTGCCGTCGAAGCACGCCATAAGGTCGCGCGACAGGTGCGGAATGGCAACAATGCCGCTGTCGTCGGCTTTGTCGGAAGCGGGACAATGCGAATTGACCTTGGACGGAATCCACGGATTCCACGGTCCGCCGTCCATGAATGTGTACCAACTGTTGTTGCAGGTATGGTACGCCTTGGGTCCCTCCTCCCAGCAAGTAGCGACCGCGCACTTGACCGACGGATACTTAGTCTTGATGTAGTTGATGCAGAACGCGTCGAGGAAGTAACTGCCTGTAGACTGCGGATAGAACCCGAATTTCTCATAGAACAGTGAGAAACAATCGTCGATAATAGCCATTTTCGTCGGCTCGTCGAACATCCAAATGCAAAAGTCCTCGGTCTTATACTTCTCCTTGAACTGCTTGCAAGGAAGCCCCAACAGCGACAACCCTATCTCGTCGCCGTACTTAGCGTTATGCTCCTTGGCGACTCTGACTATCTCGTCGGAGAACAGTGAGGCGTAAGTAATCTGAATGGTCGTCTTAAGCCCATTCTTATGCGCCGCCTCCTGTTGGAAGAGGAATATCGACATCGACTCGTCGGCAACGTCCTTCTTGCCGCCGAGCGCCCTCTCCGCGTACTCGGGCGACAGCTCTGGTCTATGTATGATATTTAATGCAAGTTGTTTTTCCATTTCTTCCTATGTATTATGCTGTGGGTTGAGCAAAAGCTGTGGTGCTTGCCGTTACGGAGACAAACGATACGGAGCCGCTGTTTGTATATACGACCTCGAAATAGACCGTTCCGCCGGTAGCCGTAGCGCCGAACTTATTATATCCGCTCGTCGACGTAAATGCGGACGTCGCATTGTTGGTAAATACACTGTGCATTGTAGCAGGCTGGAGGTCTTTTCCGCTGAAATAGAAGTTGAACCAATCGTTTGCCGTTACAGTGTACGAGAAGTACGTTTTGTACTGACCGAGTGCGGCGTTGTAGTATGTGGTAACGCCGTCAATGGCCTGACTACTGCTCGCATTATCACTCCACACGGTAATCGTAGCGGCGGTCGTTGCAACCCAAGCGTCCTGCGGCAATCCGACGGTGACTGTGCAGTTGCCTTGGTCGTCGCATACGATATCGAACGAATATCTGCCTGCGGCAAGGCACTTGAATGCGCCCGTCGAATCTTCGAATCTGATTGCGCCGTCGCCCGCAAACGAGCTTACGTCCGCTATCGTTGCAAGAGTTGCGCTGCCCTTCTTGACGACAATCGTGTAATCGGTATCTGCGGTAAGCTCCGCAATTACGCTCATCAAGTACTTATTGTCGGCCGTAACGGAAGCGTCTGCGCTCGCTTTTGTCGAGCCGCCGCTCGACAGCGTTGCCGCAACAGCGCCGAGGTACTCGACAGTAAGCTCCGCAACAGGGTTTGTCAGATCAAGAGTAAGTTCATAGACGCCCTTGCTCGATACCGAGATATTGTTGCCGGATGCGTTCGCGTCGCTACCGGGTGCAAGATAAGCGCTTGTAATCGCACTATCCCAGTTGGTGTCCATTCCGGCAAATATAACCTGGAATGTTTCGGCAGGAAGCGCTATCTTAAGCGTAAATGTCTTATGAGTGCCGTCATCCTTCAATGTATCGCCTACTGCGGGATTTGACTTGACCCAATCGTTGTGACCGGCGGACAAGAAGGTCTCGCTCGAATAGAACGTTACAGTCGCCTCGTCGAATTTGCCGGAGCCGTCAGCCGCCGTCGCGGTGACTGTATACGTGCCGAGACGTTGCGCGGTGATTGTACCGTCGTCTGCTATTGTAACGAGCGCCGAATCTCCGTTGATTGTGTAATTGACGTTCTTGTTGGTGGCATTGGCGTCGGTTTCCGCAGTCACTTTTGTAGTCCAGCCGTCGCTCCAGCCGCCCGATACGTCAAAATCATACGAGCTTTGCGTAAAAGTTACGGAAGTTGCAAGATTGCCTTTGTCGCCGGCCGCCAAAATCACAAGCGGAATTGTGCGCGAAATGCCTTTGACTGTGCAAGTTACTACGGCATTGCCCGTCTTTGCGTCTGCATTGGCGGTGACGGTTACGCTCTTTCTATCCTCTGTGGGAGTAAGCGTGACGTCGGCGTTGTCGACCGTCCACTTAATGTCGTTTGCGGTGTACGTCGCATCGGCTGGAGTGATGGCAAGCGTAAGCGTAGTATTCTCGCCGGCTTGAAGCGTGCTCTCGCCGGTATTGGTGACCGTCATGCCGGTGATAGCTATCGAGTTGCAAACGACGCTTATTACGGCCTTGCCGCCGCTCAAATCGACTGTTATCGTGTAATTACCGCCCTTGCTCGGTCTGATATTGTTGTCGGACGATCCCGAACCCATGTTGGCAAACGCGCCGGTGTCGCGATCCGAATATCCGAGGCCCTTCCAGTCGCTTGTAAAGCCGTCGTCGTGTCCGATGCGGAAGTCTGCGCTCGAACCCTCGCCCAAATCGACCGTAATCTCGTATATGCCGTCTTCGACCTCAGTGAAGTACTTGCCCTGCTTCGAGAGCTGCGTCACTTCGGTCGTCCAAATCTCTTCGCTGGTAGTGCCGCCGAAGCCGCCGTAAATAAAGAAGTTGTCAGGCGCGACAATCACCTTACAGGTCTTGACAAGCGGATTGCCGCTTTCAAGAGTTACTGTCGCTGTGATAGCAGCGATACCGAACGCCACGCCGGTAACGGTCGTGGTATTGCCCGAAGCGGTGACGGTCGCAACACTCGTTGCGTCGCTCGTCCAAGCAACGGACTGTACCGTTCTGTCGCTGATTACTTCTATTGCAAGCGTAGCGGTTTTGTCGACGGACGTATGCAGTCTGACCTTGTCTACACTGTATTCTCCGCTCTTGATGTTCACGACGTCGGTGCCTTCGGCAACGACTGTTACAAGACAGCCGGCTGTGTATTCGCCGTCAACCGATTTTACGGTAACGGTCGCCGTGCCGGCAGCTTTACCGGTTATCGTCAATACCTTGTCGGCTTTGGCAACGCCGATTATGCTGTCGCCGCCCTCCGAAACGGTGTATGTATATTCTTGATTTGTCGCGTCGTCGGGAGTGAAAATCACGTTGAGCTTGTCGGTCTTGCCCGCGACAACGGTAAGCGAGGACGTGCTGAGCGCAATCTTCTCGACAGGAACATTGACTGTTACGTCGCAGTTGGCAAACAGTGTATTCGCGTCCGATCTGGTCTTGTACGCAAGACGGACGGTCGTATTGCCGGCGGCGACTGCGGTAATCACACCGTTGTCGTCCACCGTCGCAACGTCCGGGTTGGCGGTCGACCACTCTACCTTGATCGCGCCGCCCGCAAGCGTTGCGGTCACTTTGGACGTGCCGCCGACATTGAGAGTGACCGAAGTTTTGTCGAGCGAAACGGTGCCGTGAACTTTGATCGTTATTGCATTGCTCGTCTTGCCGCCCGCTTTTGCGGTAATCTGTGCGTCGCCCGCGCTGACGGCGGTAACAACACCGTCCTCGTCCACGGTAGCAACGGCTTTGTTAGAGCTAACCCACTCGACGCCATCCTGGGACCGGGAATCGTCGTCGTAAGTTACCGTTGCGAGCAACTGTCTCTTCTCCTTATGCGTAAGCTCGATAGTGGCGCTCGCGTCGATTGTTACACTCTCGACCTCGGGCGTTTCTTCTATCGGCTCGCCGTTAGGATCGGTATATTTATACGAAATTGCCTTTTCGACAGCGTTGAATTCAAAATCGAACGTGCCCGTACCGCCTACCGATATGGCGTTATCCTCGCCTTTGGATAGAACGTCGAGCGCGCTGAACAGCTCGTCACCACCGTATGTAGTAGATACTCCTACCTGCGCAATTTTTACTATCGCACCCTCGTCAAGATCGACTGTAAGAGTGTACACAGCCTCGTCTTGACTGTCCTGAGTAAACTTGGCTGTCGCAGGAACGTCGTCGTCGGACGCGTAAGTGGTCCACGCGCCGTCTGCGTAAACGGACAAATAGTACACGCCGCCCGTCTCCGTAGGCGTCGTCTTATTGTGCGCTTTGCATGCCGAAAGAGCAAAAACCGCGGCGACAACCATGATAAGCGTTACGACCCATGCTTTTTTGCTTGTTTTCATCATAATTTTTCCCTTTTTATATATTATTGCAGGTTATATGCTAATTTTAGCAGTTACAAGTTGACAAATGCAAGAGGTTTTTTTGTTACAAATAGAAATTTTTTTACTTTTTGTATTGACATGCCTTAGTAATTATATTATAATGAATTATGGATACCGCAAGGGAAAAATGGGTCTACGCCAACGGGGAAAAGATTTGGGTGGGCAAATACCGCAATTCCAAAAACATGCTGCACTGGCATGACGAGTGCGAGCTGATTTTTGTCGAGCGCGGAAAAATGACAGTTTTTACGTCCGGCAAGAACTACGACATGTCGCAAGGCAACGCCATGTTCTTCGACAGCCGCAGCCTGCACCAAATGACTTCCGTCGACGAAAGCACTCTGCTATTGGTAATGGTGTTTGACAGGTCAATCATAAACGAATTTGCCGTCGACATCACGCTCGCCTCGCCGTTTATCGAGTGCGGCGAAGCCGTCAGCGACGCGTATCGCATTATTTTGGACGAGCTCAAGAACAAACAGTCGATGTACAATATCGTTACTTCGGGGACGATAGCGAATCTAATGGTCAAGCTGTTCCGCAGCCTCCCCACCGCACACAAAAAACCCGTCGACGGTATTGACGACAAATTCGCTAATCTGCTTTGCGAAATAGAGTCCAACGCCGAGTACTATACGCTTGACGACGCCGCCAAGTTTATGAACATGAACGCAAGCTATCTTTCGAGAATGTTCAGCGAAAAGACGGGCGTCCACCTAATCTATTATATCAACTGCATGCGTATACAAAAGGCGATTAAGCTAATCAAGACGGGCAACTACTCGATGACCGAGATTTCCGCACGCTGCGGCTTCGGTACGATACGCAATTTCAACGACATTTTCAAAAAATACACCGGCTATGCACCGTCCGCCCTGCCCAAAAACTACGTTTTCCATGCGACAATCGACCATCCGAATTTTTCAAAACACGATCCGCACGGCTTCGAGCTTGTCGAAAGCTCGTCGTAAAAGCAATTCGTTATAAATATCTCTTCAAACAAAATGCACCCAAGAGCCGGCAAAGCCTCCAAGGTGCA
>JAFLVF010000009.1 GCA_022508425.1 Clostridiales bacterium
AACCCTCGACTTCCACCATGTGAAGGTGGCACTCTCCCGCTGAGTTAATTGCCCGAATGTTTTGTTGTGGGCTTATTTTACCACCTCTTTGTGCAGTTGTCAAGCGTTCGGCACGCGAAAACATTTTTAGCCACGGCTCGCGGTACGGCTCGTTTTGTCGATATTGACTTAAACCCGTCGGTATGCTACAATACTTATCGATGAGTTTTTCGCTTGACAAAATTTTTACTACACATACCGCCCTGCCTAAAAATGTCGGTGTTGTCGAAATCGATCCGAATGCCGCGCTTCGTCCGTATGTCAGGTGTTTTTGGAAGTACAACGACTGTCCGAACGTGCGCGAGCTTCGCATAATACCCGATTGCTGTGCGGACATAATAATTCCGCTTGACGGCTCCCCGTCGATTTTCGTCGGGGCGAGTGACAAAAGCTTTGTTACGCCACATACGGGCAACGTATTCGGCATAAGGTTTTATGCTTGGGCGGTTGCGCCATTTTTGCATATCGGGCTTAAGGAATCGTTTAACGGCGCCGTGCCGATTGACTATATATTGAATAATTTCGACCGCGTGCAAAGCGCTATAATTGCGGCAGATACCACCACGCGACAAGTCGAACTTGCCGAGAAATATTTGCTCGAGCTGTTCGACGGAAAACTGTGCTTTGATATCATGAACGGTTTATACTGCGCGATCAATGATAACTGCCGCATTACGGTTAAAACTCTGTCCGATTATTGTGCGGTATCCAAGCGCACGTTAGAGCGCAAATTTATAGACAATATCGGTATTTCGCCCAAAACGATGATAGATTTATTGCGCTATCAACTGCTGTGGCAAGATTGTATCGGACGCGACTTCTCTTCCGCCGACAGCGCGTATAAATTGGGCTACTATGACGAAGCGCATATGTACAACAATTTCAAAATGTTTCACGGCATAACAATGAGCGCGGCGCGCGCCGAATACGCAAAGTTGTCGCGTTTTTACAATACAAACAAATGATTTCGCCATATAATATGTTTATCATATTTTACAGAGGACAACCATGAACGACAACGTACTTAATAAGGCACGCGATTTCATTTATCGCAACGCACGCCCGCTCGATCTGGCGCTGTGGCGGTATCATTTCGAGGGCGGCAGCCGCAAAGACGTGTTAGATATTCTATCCTATTACCAAAACGCCGACGGCGGATTTGGATATGCGCTCGAACCGGACTGCTGGAATGTAAATTCAACGCCCATGGCCGCATGGAAGGCGCTTACCGTTCTCAAAGAAATAGGCATCGACGCTCAAGATAATATCGTAAAAAAGATTTTGTCCTACCTAGACAGCGGCAAGGATTTCGAAAACGGAATGTGGTACAATACGGTAAAGAGCAACAATGAGCATCCTCACGCGGTGTGGTGGGAGTGCCGAAACGGGCTCGGCGTTCCGAGCGCAAACCCCACCGTCAGTCTTGCCGGGTTCGCGTTGAAATTCGCAGACAAGCAGAGCGCATTATACAAAAAGTCGGCAACTATCGTAAAGCGTGAAGCCGAACGCTTTATAGCCGCGCCCGTATGCGATATGCACGTTACACCCGTATATTTGGAGCTGTACGAGTATTGTGCGGATATAAAAGATTTCGACCTGTTCGATTTGGCGGCATACAAAACGGCGCTGTATTCGGCAATCAAAAACACGGTTTGCACCGACACGGATAAATGGGCAAAAGAATATGTTTGTAAGCCGTCCGTTTTTTACGACAGCTCTAAAGTTGTTTTCGAAATATTGGATGGGGAATTGTGCGAAGCGGAAGGCGAGCTGTTGCTCAAAACCCAGCTTGACGACGGCTCGTACAATATCCCTTGGATATGGCATAACGACTATACCGAATACTACGTCGCGGCCAACTGGTGGAAGTCCGCCGTATTGCGCGCAAATATGCTGTACCTAAAAGACTTAAAGCTGATATAATACGAAAAGACGAAAACGCATACCGTATGCGACAAGCAAACAATAAGGAGATATTACAATGGCGGTAGTACCCAACTTTCATTTTGACGGAAAATGCAGAGATGCGATAGAGCTTTACAAAAAGGCTTTCGGCGCGGAAACGCTGTGCTTGCTCTTGTACAAGGATGCAAGGCCGGAAGATTACGACAAACCTCTGACCGAAGAGCAAAAGAATTTTGTTTACCATGCGGAAATTCTGATCGGTGATCATCGAATTATGATGGCCGATAATATAGATATGCCTTTTAATCCGAGTACCTCTTTGTTTCTGACAATGACAATGGATACAAAAGAAGACGTTATGCAAGCGTTTAACGTTTTGAAAGACGGCTGTAAAATAATCCATCCTCCACACAGCACGACGTACAGCTCTTGTACCGTTAATTTTATAGATAAATTCGGTTTTCGTTGGGTAATCATGACCGAACAAACGGAACGGTAAAATTTTGCGCTATCGTCACGGCAACTAAAAAAGAGGAAGCGAAATGCTCCCTCTTTTTTGATAGTCCGCTAAATAATATTATTCCGGATCGACGACTTCCGCGTCGACGACGTTTTTGCGAACGCTTTCTATTCCATTCTTGCAGCTCGCTTTTGCCGTATAGCCCTCGCTCGCCAAAATCGGCTCGCCGTTGCGTGCTTTCAGGCGGAAACGATACTCGCCCGCCTTGTCGAGATAAATCTCGAACTTAGGGCATTTCTCGGTCGCGTATCCATCGACCGTCTGGTCCTCTACGCCCGCGATCTGCGCATTTTCGGTGACGCTCGCGATGCTATTGCGGCATGTTGCAAGCGCGTTGAGCACCTCGCCACCGACACCTATAATTTCGCCGTTGCCGGCTTTCAGGCTGAACGTGAACCCGTTGCCGCTCTTCTTGATAACAAATTTTCCCATTTTATCACCCCTTTCGTGAATTTTGTCTATTGTGACTGCCCTATTATATTACACTTTGTTGAATAAGTCAATATATATTTCGACAAAATCGAATAACATGTTAATTACTATGCTACGGATATGCCGTCGGGCGGCGGGCTATCGATTCTTTTTGTACATAGGCATAGGACTGATTTTATGAAGATTGGCTATATGCATGCTGTCTATCTTTTGCTTGATTACGGGATCGTCGATCTCGCCCGTCTCGATATATCTGTCGAGCACGGCGTAGGTAAAGCCCATGTTGTCCTCGTCGCTCTTGCCCGACAGCCCGTCCTCGGGTGTTTTCTCTATGAACATTTTGGGAAGTCCCAGCTCGTAGCCGAGCGCCTTGACCTCTTTGACCAACAGATCGCTCAGCGGACTGAAATCTCCCGCGCTGTCGCCGAACTTGGTCGAATATCCCACGTAGTCCTCCGATCTGTTGCACGTGTTGGCCACGCGGCCGTTGTAGAGCGCCGATATGCCGTACAGCACGGCCATACGCACGCGTGCGGGGGTGTTGGAGTAATACACCTTGTTAGTGCGCAGATCTTCTTCGGCAATACCGCTTTCCGCTATCGCTCCGACCAGGCGCTCACACACTTCCCCGATATTGACCACGAAGTGCTTGATACCGAGATGTTGTACGAGCGCATGCGAAACGTCGATGTCGTGCTGACTGCCCTGCGGCATCAATACGCCGATTACCCTTTCGCGCCCAAGCGCCTCGACCAACAGCGCCGCGCACACCGAGCTGTCCTTGCCGCCCGAAATGCCGATGACGGCGTTGCAGTCCTTGCCGTTCTGCTCGAAATACTCTCTAATCCACTTGACAATTTCGTCTTTCATATTGCCGACCTCTGTTTACATTTTACCACACCTGCGAAAAAAAGTAAAACCCAAAACGAAAAATTTCGTTTTGGGTTTTTTGCGGAAATTCACTCGCGCCGCACTCATCCTCCCAAAGTGACGTCTTGGCGCGAATACCATTCGAGCGCGGCGTCGAGGTGTTCTTCTTTAAAATCGGGCCACAAGTCTTCTACTATATAAAAGTCCGAATACACCGTTTGCAACGGCAAAAAACCCGACAGCCTGCACATTCCGCCCCAGCGTATAACCATGTCTATGCGCGGGATATCTCGCGAGCACCAACCGTTTTTCATATCCCATTCCCAGCCGTAGTTGATCAACAGGTTGACGCGCATTTTGCCGTTTTGCTCGCGTCCACGCGTTGTGTACGGAACGAGACACTGAGGAAAACACTCCGACTCGGTATTGCCGACGACGAAAACGTCCACGCCCTCGCCTACAATCAGCTCGACCGCCTTACAGCACGCGTCGGAAAACGCGTTGACCTGTGCTTTCGGGCGCTTGCAATTATCGACGGTAAAGCCGTAGTAAGTCAGTTCTTTCACGCCTCGTTCTTCTGCGGCGCGAAGCAGTCTAAGCCCGGGCATAAGGCCGTGTTCGTACCCGTCTTCCTTGTTCAGTCCGTTATAAGTCGCCCAACGCCTGTTTCCGTCGGGTATTATTCCTATGTGCGTCGGAGTTCGATACATTTCCCACCACCATTACCGAAAATTCAATCGCTATAATTATCTGTAATTGCCGTGAAAATATGTAAGCAAAAAACAATAAAGCGCCGAAAACGGCGCTTATCTCCATTACTGCTGTCTATTAGTCGCTAATGCGTACCGTACCGCTTTATCTTCCTCCGTAGCCGCTCGGTCTACCGCGCGTAAAAGCACGGAAAACTCACAGTATAAAATACTGTGAGTAATCGGGCTTTGCAGTATGATTTTCCGATTAGTCGACGAGGCTTTGCAACTGCTTGGTCAGCTCGATGAGATTTTCGCGCTTGACCTCAATCTCCGCACTATATTGACGGAAGAACTGCATTTCGGTCTCTTGCGGCTCGTTATTGCTGATGAGAGACTCCATAAGTGCAGCCATAGAGCGCGAGCGCTTGTTCTCAAGCTCCTGCATCTCCTTCTCGATAATGTTGATTTCCTTTGCCAAATCCTTTTTCAATGACATGATTATATCTCCTTTTACCTGTTTTCTATTTTTGTTGTTTTTGCCGCGGATTATTTTTTCTTCCGTCGGGATTTTGGGTTGATCGGGCGTTCCCGTCGCGACACGGCCGCGCCCTACGAATATCACGGACAAAACCGAGACAATCACCAAAGCCACTGCGATCAGTTGCGTGCGACCGCCGATCTTCTTTGCAATTTTTGTCCCATAAAGCTCCTCTTTTATCAGATTAAGGCCTTATGATTTGTGATACAATACATAATATACATTCGATACTATTAATACAACACTTAGGCATTTTAGCATAAATATATAATAATGTCAAATATTTTATGCTCGGCAACTCCCATAAGCAAATTGTCACCCTTAACAACTGCCGCCGACAAGCGCCGCCGACAAGCGCCGAGCGGCAGTAATTCATCAAACGACAAAAAATCGGCGGCGTAAACGCTGCCGATTTTTGACGGGAGTCGACCCGATTTTGTTTGAGCCGAGAACGATTGTGCGCAATTATATTTCGTCGATTGCGCCTATAGCACTGTATCGATCTTGATAGACGTCACTTGGCCGTTGTTGTCCAGCGTAAATGTGAAGCGGTACGTGCCAGTCTTGGTACAAGTCAAATCGTTGCTTAACATCGCCTTGGTTATCGCGCCGTCGGTATTGTTGGCGGTGACTTGGAAGAACGAAGCCCAACACACCTGCTTGGAACGGGAGTGCAAAGTTGTCCTGATACCGAAATCAAGCCCCTCTGTAAGTGCAAAGTCAAACGTGATTGTACCCGCCGTTCTGTTGTATGCGGCAATTCTGTTCTCCCAAGACGCAGTGAACGAACCGTGGATGTAAATATCGTACGCCAGCTTGATGTTCGCCGCTTCGCCGTGGCGTACAAAAGTCAGCCTCCTCGTGGATTCGTTCAGCGTAATGGTGTAGTTTCCGCTGGTAACGACAACGATATTATTGTCGTTCTTGCCGTCAAGCTCGTTACTGCTTGTAAAGTATTTGGTGCTGCCGATATTGCCGTCGAGGTTTTGATAATTGTACTCGCCCGTCCACCCGTTGCCGGCCTTGAGTATCTTGAACTGGTTGCCCTCGTACAAATCGACCGTAATCGAGTATATGCCGTCGCCCATTTTTCTAAGGTGCACGTTGTCGGGTATCAAGCTGACGCTCGCAATGGTTTCCCATCCAAGCTCCAGCGCCGCGGCGGCGCCCACCATGTAGTACGGAGAACTGTCTACCAATTCGCCGGTGTCCGGAAGATTGCCTGTCGAGTTGCCGTCAATCCACAAATCCTTGTAGTCGATGCTTGACGTATCCGTAGTGCCGTAATTGTAATAGATTGTATATGTTCCTGCGGCAACGATAATATTCTTTCTGTCCAAAGACAGCTGGGCCTTGACCGTAGGCTCCATTCTGAAATGGGCGATATCGACGGTCTTGCCGCCGAGCACTATCGTCATCTCCGTCGTGCCGCCCGAGCCTATTACAACGTCTTTGGCCATAACTTCAGGCTTGGCTATATTTTGAGTGATGGGTTTTATCTTGGTTGTTCCGACATAAATTCCGTCGTTATCTCGGATATCCGCCCTCTTGATTTCCTGAATGTAAACGATGTTGGAGGAATATCTGTAGAGAACGTTTATTATCGAACCGGATATGTCCGCGCCGTTTGCAAGCCTAAGCATCTTGTCGGGAGTCAACACTACCTTGTCCGTGCTGTACTCGTCGCGCGTAATATTGACAATCAGTTCGCCGTTGTACCAGAATTCGAGCGCGACGTCCTCTCCTCTGAAGTCTATATCGTACGCCCAGATGTCTCCTGCGCTCGGGGGGTTGAACTTTCCTCTCAGTTCGCCGTCCATCCAGATTCCGTCGCCTCTTATGATAGCCGTATCGTAATGTGCGTGCAACGTTCTTGCGCCCGGAGTTCCTGTAAACACATAGTTCGTGTCCACTTTCTCGCCGCCATCTTTCTCGGTGTACCAACCGACAAACATAAATCCCGCCGGAGCGAACGGCCTGTACGGCATTCTTTCAAGCTTCTTGCCGACGGTCATCATTACCGTCGCTTCGGAGAGCGTGCCTTTGCCGGCGTCGAATGACACTATGAATTCCACCAACAGATACTGCGCGTAAATTATTTCGATATTAGAGTAGTCGGTATCGGCATCCACTTGAACGCCGCCCGTTTTCTCGGTAAACCAGCCGACAAACTCGTACCCCACAGGGGGCGTGGGCGTAGGCAACTCGCCCAGCTTCGCGTCGGTTGTAAACATTTCCTCGATATCGCCGGCTATAGTGCCGCCGTTGGCGTCTATCGTAACAATGTACTCTCCCTCTTCCAAATAGAGCGCATATATAGTACAATCCGAGCTGAACACCGTGTTCGATTTGACTCGTTTGCCGCCCGTCTTTTGAGTGTACCAGGCCACAAAGGTTTTGTCCGTGGGCACCCCTGTGGGTGTAGGGAGCGCTCCCGACAATTTACCGTTAACGGTAAGGCGTGATTCCTCGTTGATTGTGCCGACGCCCGCATCAAACGTAATCAAGTATTCCTGAATATAATGGGCGTACACTGTCACTTCTCTCGTTTCGCCGGTAAACTCGTAGCTTGTATCCACTCTCTCGCCGACCGTCTTCTCGGTGTACCAGCCGACAAACGTGCAGTTGTTAGGCGGAGTGGGATCGGCGGGCAACGCCAAAAGCCTGCCGTCCACCGTTTCCATGTTCTCCGTGCCCGCGGCAAGCGTGCCGCCGTTTCCGTCAAACGTAACGTAATACTCTGTCGATTGAGTTTCGCCCCATTTCGCGTGAATGATACAGCTGAACGAATACGTGTAGTCTACCGTAAGCCTTTCGCCGTTAAACACCGACGAGAGATACCAGCCGAGGAACTCGGTGTTCTCCTTGTACGGCGTGGGAAGTGACGCGAGCTTTCCGTCCGTCGTCTCCGCCGACGTCGGGCTGACGGTGCCGCCGTTGGCGTTGAAAGTTATTTGATACACGCCGTCGCCTGACGAGGATGACTTGTTAGAGCATGCCGAAAGCAAGCCGCAACAAGTAGTAGCAAGCAGCACAACGACCAGAATGATTGCCGTCAACTTTCTTATCTTCATCTTTTCCTCGCCATATATTATTCGGGTGAGCGAGCGCCAATCTTTGCATACATATCGGCGCTTGCGAAAAATGTTGTCGATACGGGATAATTTTATTTCTTATTCAGCCCTTCGAGCTCGGCATAGAGCCCGCGCAGCCTATCGCGCGCTTGATCGATAAGCGACGAAAACGTGGTGAAATACTGCTCGTCTTCGGGCAAAGGTTTTGTGCCCGCAAGCATTGCGCGCATAATAGCTTTTTGCGAACGCTCGCACTTCTTCTCATATGCTTGGATTTCGAGCTCGCAGTCTTCTATAGCCTTTTTGATTTGACTTTTCTTAGACATTCTACTACCTCCTCCGACTCAGCCTACGCATTTACATTGTTGTCGTTTGTCGCGGCCGCTTCCGCTTGCGCCGTCTTATCCACTTCTTCTATCTTAAACGTGCGCGTGGTGCCCGACACAATGCGCTTGACAAGCCCGCGCTGCATAAACGCCATGTCGCCCTCGTAAGGAATGAAGAAGTCCTGCGCCTCGTAGTGAGAATTTTTGTAAACTTTCAACTCCTTCATCATGCCCGCAATCATCTCCTTGGCGTACTTGACTCGACGCGGGTTCTTGATGCGGTACATCGTGGGCGTATCCGCCATGCTGGCGATATTGGAAATATCGTCAACAGAGAATTTCGTTCCGTTGTAGCCCGCAGGCTCGACGGCAAGCAACAAGCTCAACGTTTTGCCGCGCACAATGAGCTTGGCGATGACCATGCGGCCGACGCGGTATGTTTCGCGCTTCCAGCTCATGCGGTCCTTGACCTTTTCGTACGAAAGCAATTCGTTCTTCAGCTCCGAATACCATTCCTTGGATTCGCGGCTCAACTGGGAAAGCTTGGCGGTAAGACTGCGGTTGTATCTGACGCGCTCCGTACCCTCGGTAACATATGTGGGCGTGTCGTCGTCCTCCTCGTCATCGTCCAGCTCGGGCTCGGGCTCCGGTTCGAGCTCGGGCTCGGACTCAGACTCGACCTTCACCGCGTCGGGCGGAACGTCGCCCTCCGTCGCCTCGCCTTCCGCTACGCCGGTGTCTGCCGAAACGGCCGGCTGCTGCGCGTGGTCCTGTGTATTATAGTTCTGCGTAGGCGCCATTACTACCTTGACGACGGGCGCGCGCTTGCGCAAAGCGATTATGAACACAATGCCAAGCACCGCCAAAAGTACGACAAAAACGATCAGAACGACCATTAATATCAAAAGCATGGTTTTGTTATCCATTTTCCTTATACCTCCTAATAGCAAAGATGATTACGACGACTGCGAACGCGCAGGCGACTACTCCTAAAATAATATCTATCAGCATGAACGTGTTGTCAAACGCCGGCGCTATAGTAAACTCGTAACGCGCCTCCAGCGTTTCGTAACCGTCAAGCTCTACCCGTGCAATCATGATATAGCGACCGGCGGCCGTGGGTCTGTCGGTTAGGAAGATGTCCGGCCTGTCTTTGTTAATATAGATGTACGTAATTTCGCCGTACGTGGCGTCGCCTATGGGATTGGGGCTGTTGCCGCTGAATTCCTCAGACCAGCTCTCGATGCTCGGCGACGAATCCCCGACCCAAGAGTTTTTGGAAAGCGCGACCTCGAACATCATTTCGCTTGTAATCGTCTGCGTATACCGCGCGCTTGCATAAGCCACGACAATATACTTGCCTGCGACGGTGGGAATCTGCGAGCCCAAATCTCTGCGCGTCAATGCGTCGAGATATCTGTATGTAATCTTGACGGTGTCGTCGCCTGTCAGGTTTGTTCTCGCCGTAGGTCCGGCCCACTTCGCTCTCTCGCCGAGATACAGGACGGACGAAATGCGCACGCTCTGATCCCATGCGATGACGCGGTCGCGTATGGTGAACATGATTCGGCTTGAATGATTGACGCCGAGATAATCGTTGCTGTTAGATTCGTTTTCCGCATAGGACAGCATGAAGTACGTGCCGGGTGCGGTGGGAATATAGAATATCCGCGCATATTTTCTGCTGTTGTCGACAGTGAACGAATCTTCGCCTTTTTCAACTTTCTCTTTTAGCTGATACTCGTCGTTCTCGTACACGGCCTTGTAGAACTCGAAGTACGGCAATCCGCGGAAAGGCAACCCTGTGGGCATGACGACCGTTTCATCGATGTTGGCCGTCCAGCCTTCTATGCTGGGCACCGTTACCCAGAAGTTTTGATCGCTGTTGACGAACACTTGGAACTCTATAATTTCCTCTAATCCGCCGTACTGATCGGGTATGCCGTTGACCGTAACCGTCATTTTGTACCAACCGACTTTGGCGTCGGCGAGTCTGTCGTAGGTCTCTTCCACGCCGGTGTATCGGTAGAACATTTCGCCCGTATCCTTATGCCTGATCACAATATTAGGCTTACCGTAGAGGGCTGTTGCCGTCGGCGCATTCACGTCGTCGTTGTAGCTGCCGAAATACCAAGCGGTAATCTTAGGCGTTTCCACCCAAGCGTTTTTAGCCTCGGTGACAATGAACGATGTTTCGTACTCAAACGCATCGTAGTTGTCTCTTGCAGCTACGTACAAACGCAACGTGTACGTGCCTTGCGTCAGCTTGTTGAGCTCGGCGGCGATCTCCGGCTCTACGTATTTGTCCTGTGCAAAGCTGCCGGTGTGAATACCTTTGCCTCCTACGTCGTTAAAGAGCTGGAATTTTCGGAACAGCGCCGCCCCGCCTTCATGACCTTCTCTAACCTCGAATCTGACTTCGCCGAGCGATACGGGCGTGCCCGTAAACAGGTTGTTTTTCTCGTCGTAGTTGTTCCACGCCCAATCGGTGACGCCGGGCGACGCGGAGAACTCCCTGTTGGTCACAGGAGAAATAGTAAAGAATACGGTCTTGGTCAAAGCCTTGTAATTGTCGGTACCGACGACTGAGAACACCGCCTTGTAATCGCCGACGGTGGAGGGCATTGCCGTCCAATTCTCGCTGCCGTTTTCGGTGCTGTAGGTTACCGTAGCGTTACCGAAATAGGGCGCGTAATTGACGACGATGTTAGAGCCGTACACCCAACCGTTTGATACGTCTTGCGTACCCATGAAGAACGCGGGGGCGGTCGTCCACCTGTTGGTCGCTTGCTCGACTTTGAAGTTAACCGTCTTGGCAGTGTCGCCGCTGAGCGATTTGTAATTGGTCTGTTCGTTGACGGTGGCCGTTATTGTATACTCGCCCACTCCCAGCCTGCATAGCTCGCTTATAAGCGCGGCTCTGTCATTTGTATTGATATTCTTCCCGTCGGTGCCCGTTACGAAAGCGACTATGACGGTAAACTCGGGAGTAATCCCGCCTTTTTTGTACACAGCAATAGATACGGAATCGCCTTGCTTGGCAATGGGTAAAATCAAGTGAGTGTCTATATCTCTTGCGAACTCGCTCCATATCCAATTTGATATAATCAAGTCTACACCGTCGCCGGATTCGTTCTCCAGCCATTCGTTGTTTGCTTTTTCGATTACGAGACTTACCCAGCTCTCAAGACCGCTGTACTTATAGTCGGCGTCGACGGTAGCATAGATAAAATACGTTCCGGCGCTCAAGCCCTTGATATAATTGCCGAGGTTGGAGTACGAAACGATCTCGTACTGTGATACAGCGCCGCCTATTCCTACCAATCCGACTCTGACGACCATCTTGTCGCCGTTGTATTCGGCCCCGAACTTGATGACGGGAGCAGTCTCGCTGCCGTAAGTCCAAGAAATCGGCACGGCGCTGTCGCGGTCTGCTCCGCCCGAGTTTTCGTTTTGCTTCCAGCTGTTCGCCTTTACGCTTATTATTATAGTAAGAGTGTATGTAAGCGCTGCGTGATTGTCGTCGCCGTCGATTTCCGCAGTCACGACGTACGTATCTGCTTCACACTTTTTGAGCTCGGCCAACAACGCCGACCAAGAACCGCCCGAATACAGCGAACCGGACGCATTACTGGCTCTGAGCGTGTAGACGGCAGTCTTACCCCAAGAAGCGGAACCCAATTTCGGCTCCGGCAGGTCGCCGCTGTAATCGTAGTCGTACGGCTTGTTGATTGTGGTTTTGTCGGTACTATCGGTCGTGTTGTCCCATTTGGGCGCTATCTTGTCGACTTGAATCGTGCGAGTAATGTTCTGAGGTGCGCTGTAATTAACTGTTTTGGCAATAGCAAAAGTTATTGTATATTCACCTGCGCCCCATTTCGCCATATCCTCTATCAAGGCGGCGTATACGCGCTCTGCAAGCGACCTTGTATCCGTCTCGAGTTGAGACATTCCCTCAGGATCTTTATAATCCTCCGCGCGGAACGTTCTGAATACGCTACCGCCCTTTGTAATTGTGTAAACTATAGTATCGTCGCCGAAATTGGCCTTAGGTCTCTTCAGCTTTTCCGCGTCAAACGAGCCGTAAGTCCATGAGGTGCTGGCAAACAACGTGCTTTCGTCCCATAGGGTGACGGAAGGATCTATGTTGACATATATATAATCGATTACGGTTGCATAGTTCTCACACGTCACGGTATATTCCACAATATACTCTTTTTCGCTGGCGTCTCTTGAACGAAGGTCTTTTAACATTTCTTCGAAATCGGTGTACACCTTAGACCACGTGGAGTCGAAGCCTATGCGGTAAGTAATAACCGCGCCATCCTGCGCAACCTCTATTTCGTTGAATATTTTCTTATCGTTATTTCCCCATTCCCATTTAATTCTGTTGCCGCTACCGCTACCGTCGCCGGGTTTAACGGTAATATCGGGTTTGGCAAGCTTGACGTTGGCGCTTACGTTCTTTTCAATCGACGTAGCGCCCGTTGTGTCAACCGCAACAGCAACCACAATACTGTATCTGGCCACTTCAAGCGCCTTAAGAGCCGCGAAAAGCTCGCTGAAGTCGCCCTCTGCTTTTCCCGCTTTAACAGTCACGTCCACCGTTATTGTGTGGAGAACGGCGGTGCCGAGTTTGACGGTGTAAATCAATCTGAAGCTGTTGATATCCTGATTGTTTTCGGTAGCGACAAGCACGTCGGTAATGTTGGAAAAATCGGGATCGGTGTTAGTCAGCTCCCATTCTATATCATCCGGTTCCCTCACCCATTTGATTTTCTGCGGATCGATATTAAAGTAAACGGGCGTAACAAGATCGTCGTAGTTTTCGTTGCCCTTTAACGTTACGACCATTGCATAGTATCCGGCAAGCGCGGACGAAATATCTGCTACATGACTGCCGTAATCCACGCTCGAAATGCCACTTTCAAGCTTCGCGCCGTAGTATGCGTACGTAATTTCGTTGCCCGTATCGACGGTGGCTTCGGGCGTATTGTGGGAAGACGGAGTGTTGCCGAAAGTCCAATCGGGAATAGTGGGGGCTGTCTTCCAACTGTTTTGCGCCTTCTTTACGGTAAAGCGCAAATCCTGCGAAACCGCAGCGTAATCATCCGTCGCTATAACCTCCGCTCGCAGGTTGTAGCTACCGGCATTCAGTCCCATAAGCAACGAACCGTCATCGCCGCAAAGCTTACTTGTAAGATCTTTCTTTGTCAAATTGATAAAACCGGGGACTTTGCCCGATGCCGAAACACCGCCGTCGCTGTCTACCGTGTAAACGGTGTACACAAACGTACCGTATCTGGCGGTGCCTTCGGTCAACAAAGTGTCCGGAAGGCTGTCATTATACGTCCATTCGGTTTGCATTGTAGCGCCTGTTTGCAAGCTGTTACCTGCCTGCGTAATGTTAAGCAAAATGTTGACGCTCAAGCCGCTGTAGTTAGTGGTGCCGGTAAGACTTACCGTCAAAGTATAAGCGCCCGCATGCAGTTCGTTAAGCGTGTCTACCGTTGTTGCGGTAAGCTTGCCGTATTCGTCGATCTCCAAAGTCCACGTCGAATTTTCGACAGCCATCGACGTGTCGGAGGTCTTTATACCCTTTGTCAATACATAGGTTATCTTTTTGTCTTTGTCCTCGTTGAACACTGCGCCTGCGGCACGGAAATTATTGTTGTCGGTCTGGAAATTGTTGTACTGCCAACCGACGAGAACGGGCGCCGGATTCCAGTTATTCTCCGCAATTGTCACATTGAATACCATTGACAGCCTAAGGTCGGCATAATCGTTCGTACCCTCCAGCTCCGCGACAAGCGTGTATGTGCCGACGGGGAGAGCTGTGAATTTGTCCGCATACGTGGTTTTCCCATCCTCGCCGGTGAGCGCCGTTATATCTGTAAAGTGGTCGTCCCACAGCTGTTCGGTAGTGCCGGTGCCTTTGTATAAGATATATTCCACTTTCTTCCCTTCGGTATTGCGCTCCGCTTTACCATTTTGGAAGTTTGTTTTTACGTCAAAGCCTTTGTACGCCCAGCCCGTCATGAACGGTGTTTGCGTCCAACCGTTGTCAACCTGCGCGACGCTGAAATATATCGACAACGACAGCGCGGAATAGTCGGCAGTACCCGTCACCTCCGCAACGAGCTTGTATTGAGCGGCGCCCAATGCTTTGAGCTTACTTCTGACGATGGACACGTCTGTGATGGGATCATCACCCCACTGCTTGGTCGAGGTATTTTGTCCGTTCTTATTTTCTTCCTTAAACAAGGTGTACTGTATAACCGCACCTTTTTTGGGGAACGTTGCCCCGCCCGCGGTGAAGAGTCTTTCGTCGTAGCTGCCGAACGTCCAACCGATAACAGACGGCGTCGGATTCCAGGTGTTTTGTGCCTGAGTTACGTTAAACGTCATGTCCAACGACAGCTCGGCGTAATCGGTAGTTCCCGCGTAAGACGCGACGAGCCTATATTGACCGGCGCCCAAACCGCCGAGCGTGCTATTAACGGTTACGTCGTCGACAGGTCCCCACTGCTTGGTCGATGTGCTTTGTCCGTCTTTTTCTTCTTCTTTAAACAGAGTGTACTGTACCTTTACGCCGTCGGTGGTAAATGCTGCCTTGCCCGCGGTAAAGAGTTTTTCGTCGTAGCCGCCGAACGTCCAACCGATAACAGACGGCGTAGTATCCCAGGTGTTGTTCGCCTGCGAAACGCGGAACGTCATGGAAAGCGTCATATCGGCATAGTCAACATTACCCTTCAAAAACGCGACCAGCGTGTACGTGCCGTAAGGAAGAGCCTTGAATTTGTCCGCATACGTGGTTTTTTCATCCTTGCCGGTGAGTGCCGTTATATCGGTAAAGTGAAACTCTTCCGTAGATGAGGATGTAATTTTATCGCCTTGGTACAGAGTGTATATAACAGCGTTGCCGGTAGCGTTAGCGGCAATGCCCGCGCGGAAGTTGGTACCCGCAACGAAGCTCGTGTACGCCCAGCCCGTCATAAACGGTGTGGTATCCCAAGTGTTGTTCGCCTGCGAAACGCGGAACGTCATTGACGCAGACAGCGCGAAATAATTGGTGCCCTCGTCTATATGCGCGTAAATCGTGTAAGTATCGGGATGCAAATCTTTTTTAAAATACGTAACATCGTCGTCGGACATTTCGTATTTGACTTCATTATTCGCTTCGACCTTCGTAACGGTAAGAGGGCGCTTTACAATACCGGAGGCAGAGGTGTCGGTGCCGACGTACAGCTTGTACGTAGCGCCTTCGGTGTTGAAGTTTGCTATACCGCCCTTGAATATGTCCTTGCTGAAAGTGCCGAACGTCCAACCGACTATGGACGGCGTAGTGGTCCACGTATTTTCCGCCTTTGCCACGCTGAATATCATGGAAAGCGACAAATCGCCGTAATCGGCGGTGCCCTTGTACGACGCGACAAGCGTATACGTGCCGGCATCCAAAGCCTTAAAATACGCCGCGTCATCGTCGGACATATCGTATTTGTCGCCGTCGGCTTTCTTCGTTACGGTAAGAGTGCGCTTTACAATACCGGAGGCAGAGGTGTCGGTGCCGCTGTACAGCTTGTATTCCACCTTTTCGTCCGGCGTGTTAAAGTAATTGGGCACGCCCGCTTGGAAGTTTCCGCCCTCGCCGCTTAAAAAGCCCTGATAAGTCCAACCCAACATGCGCGGCGTAGTCTTCCAACCGTTTTCTGTCTGCGACACATTGAAGAATATATTTTGCGACAGCGCCGCATAGTCAGTCGTGCCCGCCACCGCTGCGACGAGCTTGTATTGTCCGGCGCCCAATGCCTCGAATTTACCTTGGACGGTTTCGTCTATCGAGGTAAACGGATCTTTCCACAGCTCGATCCAATCATCGTCTTCGCCGCCGTCTGCGGATACGCCGTCGACAGCTTCGTCATCTTTTTCTTTGTAAAGCTTGTATGTAACAACCTGTCCGTTGTCGGGGAACCTCGCCACGCCCCCTTGGAAGTTGCTCGTGCTAAAGCTTCCGTATGTCCAGCCTATCATATACGGCGCTTTCGTCCAGCTGTTTGCGGCCTGCGCCACGCTGAAGAATATATTTAGCGACATATCGGCGTAGTTGGTCGTGCCCTTGTACGACGCTACGACCGTGTATTGCCCGACGCGTAAAGCTTTGAAATCGTCTTCTTTCGTCGACACGTCGGTAAACTCGAATTTCTTCTTCGTCGTATCCGAAGTATCGGTGCCCGAATACAGCGCGTATTTCACCGTTACGGATTCGCCATCTTCGTCCTTTGTATCAAAGTAAGTGGGTTCGCCCGCGTGAAAGTTGCTTAAATTGAAGCCTTGATACGCCCAGCCGATTACGTACGGAACATTTTTCCAACTGTTGGTGGTTTGGTTTACGGTAACTTCTATGTAGCTGCCGGCATAGAATTCGTTTACGTTATTCTCAAACGGATTGTCTTCTTCTTGCGCGGCGTCGTCTTGCTCGGCCCCTCCTTGCTCGCCCTTATCGAATTTTCTCTGATTCTTAATGGCCGGAACGTAGCTGTCAAGATAGTATGTGCCGGCGTCAAGCTGATTGAGCGCTTTGGCAACCTTTTCGCTTACTTGGTTTTTGTCGTCTACGTTAAAATAAGTGCCCTTGTCGTCAAACGTACATACGACAGCGCCCTCCTCGCCATCCTCTATTTTCAGCCATTCGTATTGGTCGGCGCCTTCGACGCCGCTCTTTTTGCGACCTAAGCGGAACTGCACTTTATCCTGGCTGTCGAGGAACTTGAGATCACCCGTTATAATATTGTCTTCTTGGCTAAAGCCGTCGTAGTACCAGGACGGTAATTTAGGCGCAACCGTCCACTCGTTGTTCGCAGGGGTGATGGTGTAATAAACGAGCAAATCATCACCTTCGATCTTAAAGTAGTCTTTGTAATATTTTTCAAACCAATCCCCACCTTCGTTGGAGTGAGGGAGCTTGCTCGTATCCCAAAATGTGTCCGTCTTGTTTCGCAAAATGAGCCTTATATAAGCCACGCCGACGTTCTTGTAATCCATACCATCTTCTTTGTCGGGCGAGGCGTCATAATAAGAGCTTACATAGGCCGTAGACAGAACATCATTTCCGGTATATGTGCCGCCGTGGTAATATATGCCGCCCTCTTGCTTCATCAAGTCGTAAATTTCTTTTACGTCAGCGCCGTCGAACATCCATATATTAAAGCCGTAATGTTCGAAATCTTTGGAATTGGCGCCGCCCACATAAGCGTAGTTTTTAGCGTAAATGCTGTAATAAACGTCGTAAGTTTTGGGTGTTGCGAACGAACCGGCAATTTCTTTCTCGCTGAAATCGGCACCGCCGGCGTAGCCGTCGCCGCGGCTGTACATTATCGTAACCTCGGTGTCATATAACTCGGCATTCTCCTTGTCGGATATTGTCTTCCAGTATCCTATGCGAGACCCCTTTGTGGTATATTTGAGAGTGCCGTTAAGCTTGGCAAGCGGACTGACTCCGCCGTCACCTGCGACCGTAATGTCGTCGTGCAATGTTTCTGCGCCCAACGGGCGGGAGTTGCGGTAGTCCCCTTGCCCTTTGTTAACCTCTTGACCGCGTATCACGTCGTGCAAATCGGAAAGAGCTTCGCTGTCAAACGCCTTGGGCAAAACGTAAAGTTTATATTCGCCGGTCACCGAATGGTTTCCACTGTCGTAACTCATGTAAACATACAGCGTGTACGTACCAGCGGGCATACTCTTGTTTATATAGTAAGCGATGGTTTTTTCCGGACTATCTTTGGCCGCGCCATTATCGCTATGCGTCCACTTATTATCATTTTGCTTATCTTGCACCCAAGTTACCACGTGAAGGAGCTCGCCCTTCTCTTTTATGGTCGTTTTTGCGCCGTCGGGCGACAGATAGTCTATTTTAAACTGCATTTCTACGTTTGTTACGCCGTCGACCTTGATTCTGGGCTCGTTGATATAAATATCGTCACCGTACGTTATGGTATCGAGTATGGCAAACGCGTCTCCGCCCGGTTTTGCAAAGTCTTCGAGAGTATAACCGTTTTTACCGTCAAAGTTAGGTGAGCCTTCATCAGTTGAGCTACTGATAAAAGTTTCATCATCGGGCCTATATGCAAACGGAACGTACGGTTCGTTGCCGTTTTTGTATCCCGGCAAAGCGATCATCTTGTCGCCTTTGACTATGTACCAGTATTTTTTAAGCACAAAAGAAGTTGTCGTTCTGGTTTCTTCGGGCACGCTCAAACCCCTATAGCTTTCGCTCAGGGCGGATTCGTTGGTATAGTCAAATATATAATTTTCGCTTTTCGAAATGTTATAGTTGTCATCCGCAAAGTTAAACTGGAATGAAGCAACATATTCGCCCGAGTCGCCAAAAACGGTACCGGACCTATTTGTAATTCTGATTTTAATCTCCTTGCCGTCTGTAACGTACAAATAGTTCGAGTAAGAGGTCGAAGATGCTGTGTCAGGATAACGAGTTGGTTTTAATGAATCGGTACCGAAGAGCGAGCTTTTGGGGTTTTCGGTGGTGAGATCCTCGCCCATTATCATTATCGGTATATTCTTGCCTGAAGAATAAGAATAATAGGAGTTTGTGATAGTTCTGGTATTGACGACAGAGTTGTTATCTATCTGCGCCGCATACCAACCGTTGTTGTGCTGATAGATTGTGGTAATATCGCCGTGCGCGGCGTAGCCGGTGATTGCTTGAGAATACGTAGGGCCTCGGTTGGTAGGCGTTGTGGCATTTGTAAATGCGTTAATGTCGTTGACGTTGACATGAACAACCTGGGAGTCAAGAACGACAATATCGTTGTAAGGCTGCGCGTCCGCCGCCAAAGGCTCTACTTCAAACTCGTATTTGCCGGCGTTCCTTATGCTTGTCGTTTTGTCCGTGCCGTCCTTTCCGCTCGGATATGTAAACTTAGTCAGAGTAACAATGTATTCGTCGGGATCGAGTCCCAGAACGGTGTGGTAATCTATGAACTCGTCTTCTTTCTCGCCGAGAGTGTATTGCTTGCCGCCGATAGTGTACGTCTGACCGAAGGTGAAATGCTTTTGCCCGTCCGACGTGTGATCGCCTATGACCGAGGACGGGGCGCCGTCGTTGACCGTGCTCTTTTGGTTCTTTGCAAAACATAAAAATGCGCCTATGCCAATGCACAACGCCAACACGCATATGATAATTATCGAGACAATAAATCTCTTTCCCCTCAATTCGGTTTTGCCCATCACATCACTCCCCCAATATAAGTCAGTATCCCTTCCCGCTATATAGCAATAGCGAAGCAAAACTGCCTCGCCCAAAACATCTTTGTGTTGAATTTTCGTAAACAGCCGTTATTAGTTATATTATATCAAATCTATCGCGATTGTCAATATCTTCCGAAAAATTTTTTATAAAAAATCGGCGCGTTTTGCGACGGTACAATCCGCGTTTTTACGCCCGAAACAATCAAAAACCCCGAAATGTACTTTCGTTTCGGGGTCTGAATAGCGGAGTTTAATCGCCGTGGTATTTGCTTTGATGTGTGCGCCGTATTTTGACGGCATTTTCCCTGCAAAGCGGCTGCAATATCAGATGTTCGGCAAACCTTTGTACATCGCAATATATTCTTTTGCGCTCGCGTTCCACGAAAAATCGGTGCGCATTGCTCTGTCGACAAGAGCGCGCCACTTCTCCGGAAAACCGTTGTACAGACCGAGCGCGCGATCCACCGCATTGAGAAGATCGGCGACGGAGTAATGCGCAAATTTATACCCGTTGCCGAAGTCGCCGTTGTACGCGTCCACTATGCTGTCGTGGAGCCCGCCCGTCTCGCGCACAATGGGAATAGTTCCGTAACGACACGCCATCATTTGGCTTAGGCCGCACGGCTCGGTACGGCTCGGCATGAGAAACATGTCAGCGCCCGAATATATCTTGTGCGACATGTCGGTGTTAAACGCAATTACGGCGCGAAGTTTGTTGCCGTAAATATCTTGCAGATATCTGAAGTAGTTTTCGTAATCGCTCTCGCCCGTGCCGAGCATGATAAACTGAATATCCCGGGCAAGCAGATCGTTCATAGCGGCTTTGACTATATCCAAGCCCTTGTGCGAGGCGAGCCGCGTAATCATCGCGACAATGGGAACATTCGCCCTGACCGGCAATCCCAGCATGGATTGAAGCTCGGCCTTGCACTTCGCCTTGCCCGATTTGTCTTTGACCGAATAATGCGCGAATAGCGACGGGTTTGTTTCGGGATTGTACTGCTCGGTGTTGACGCCGTTGAGTATGCCTTTCAGCTTGTGCTCGTTGCGTTTTAGGTCGTAGTCGAGCGTGTGGCCGTACTCTTGAGTGAGAATCTCCTTGGCATAAGTCGGACTGACCGTCGTCACCATATCGGCATAATCGATTGCGCCCTTCATAAGGTTTATCTCGCCGAAGTGCTCGATACTACCGAATTCATGCTCGGGAATGCCGAACACGTCGCCGATAATCTGCCGAGGATACCAGCCTTGATATTCGATATTGTGAATCGTATACACAGTCTTTATGCCCTTGTAGTTGTCCGAATACATATAGAACAGCTTGTAGTATATGGGCACAAGCGCGGTCTGCCAGTCGTTGCAATGCAAAACGTCGGGCATAAAGTCGAGGCGCGGCAGAATGTCTATAACCGCTTTGGAAAAGAAAGCGAATCTCTCGCCGTCGTCGCCGAAACCGTACAGCTTGTCGCGCTTGAAATAATACTCATTGTCTATAAAGTAATATACCGTGTTACCCTCTTGAATCTTGAACAACCCGCAATACTGCCGCCGCCACGAAAGCTCGACAAAAGTCCAGCACACGAATTGCAAGTCCGCTCTACGCTTTTCGGGAAAACTGCCGTACAGCGGAAGTATGACTCTCGCCTCGTACTCGCCGCTGTCGTTTATCGCCTTGGGTAGACTGCCCATGACCTCGCCCAATCCTCCCGTGCCGGCAAAAGGGAACGCCTCCGACGCGACAAACAGTATTTTCTTCTTGGGCGCGGCTTTTACTTCCGCTTTTTTAACCGCCTGCTTCTTTGTTGCCATAATAATAACGAAACCTCCTAAAAAGGCGCTTGAAAATGTAGGAAAGAGTTGCGCTGACGGCGTAGTCGCGCCGCAGACGGACAACAGGCGACGAGGCGCGACGGGAGTTTAGTTAAACCTAAATGACCGAGCGCCGAGAAGCACGTAATCCGTATCCGGCGATGAATACGACGTCAGATTACCGCGTGCTTAGATATAAAGTACGGATGCGTCTCATGCCCAGACAATGTTCTTCCGTCGAGCACGGTAACGAGCTTGTCCGCCACCACGCAGTTGAGACTGCTGTTCTCGCCGATAACGGCGTCTTGGAAAATAATCGAATTTGTTATCTTCGCGCCCTTTGCTATCTTTACGCCGCGGAACAGTATGGAATTGCTGACCTCGCCTTGGATATCGCAGCCGTCGGCAATGAGCGAATTGTGTATGACGGCGGCGCTCCCCACGCGGGCGGGCGCGCTGTCGCGCACCTTTGTATAGATATTGGCGCCGTCGCGATAGAACAGCTCGTCGCGGATATCTTTGTTGAGCAGTTCGAGCGAGTGCTTGTAATAGTTGCTCAAACTGTCGATATTTGCAAAATATCCGTCCTGCATGTATGCGTAAATATTGTATTGATTGCAACCTTTTGCAAGTATGTCATTGGTAAAGCTGGCATAGCCCAACTCTGTCGAGGTATCGAGCATGTTGAGCAGGAATTTACGGTTCGTGACGAATATGTTGGCAAACACGATATTCTCGCCGCTCGCCTTGCTCGTATTGATCACGCCGACAACCTTGCCGTCGCCGTTGACGTCGACTATCGTGCGCGGTTTTTTGTTGGTCAGATTCTTCTTGCGCGTGACGAGCGTAATGTCGGCGTGATTGTCAATATGCGACGCGATTACGTTGGAAAGATTGATGTTGCACACGTTGTCGCAATCGCTGAACACCACATAGTCCTCGTCGCAATGCCGAATAAACGGCTCTATGTTCTTGATCGCGCCGAGGCGGTGGCTGTACAAATCCTTGTCGCCGCCGCCGTAAGGCGGAAGAATTATCAGTCCGCCGTTTTTGCGCGACAAATCCCAATGCTTGCCGCTTCCGACATGGTCCATGAGCGACTGATAGTTGTTCTTTGTAATTACGCCGACCTTGGATATTCCGCTGTTGACCATGTTGGACAGCACGAAATCTATAAGCCTAAACCTGCCGCCAAACGGCACGGAGGCCAAAGAACGCACCGCGGTAAGCTCGCCGATATCCTTGTCGTGAAGATTTCCGAAAATGATTCCGAGTGTTTTCATTACGCTTGTACTCCTATATCCACAATCTCGCCCGACCCTACATTAGTGCCGCGTTTAAGAACAGTCCCTCTTCCGACGAGCGCGATACGGTGCTTGTCCGAATTGTTGTCTCCGATCGTAACCTTGTCCTCTATCACGACGTTTTCGTCTATCATGCCGTAATTGATTCTGACCTTCTTGCCGATGACCGCGCCCTGCATAACTATGCTGTTCTCTATGACCGCGCCCTCGCCGACGGTAACGCCCTCGCCGATGACGGAGTTGATGACCGTGCCGTTTATCTCGCAACCCGTCGTCATAATGGAATTGACGAACTTGCCGGTCTTGCCTATATACGACGGCGGGAGCGGCTGGTTGCGCGAATAAATCTTAAACGACGGATCGTCGAGATCGAAAACGGGTTTGTCGCCGAGCAAGTCCATATTCGCTTCCCAAAGACTGGTGACCGTGCCGACGTCCTTCCAATATCCGTCGAACTGATAGGCAAACATTCTGCACTTGGCCTTGAGCATCTTGGGAATGATATTCTTGCCGAAGTCGTTGACGGAGGACTTGTCAGCCTCGTCGGCAATCAGCTCGCGCACCAAGACGTCCTTTTTGAATATGTATATACCCATGCTGGCATGGTTGCTCTTGGGAGTCTTGGGCTTTTCCTCAAACGACGTTATGCTCTTGTCCGGCGCATAGTCCATGATGCCGAAACGGCTCGCCTCTTCCGCAGGCACGTCGATTACCGCAATGGTGCAATCGGCGTTGTGCGCGACGTGCTCGCCCAACATCCTGCTGTAATCCATTTTGTAAATGTGGTCGCCCGACAGAATAAGCACGTGCTCGGAATCGAACTCGTTGAGGAAATGCAGATTTTGGTAAATGGCGTTGGCCGTGCCCTTGTACCACTCTCCGCCCGTCTTGGCCTGGTACGGCGGAAGGGTATGCACGCCGCCGTAGCTACGGTCCAAGTCCCACGGCTCGCCGTTGCCGACGTACTCGTTGAGAATGAGCGGTTGGTACTGCGTAAGCACGCCCACCGTGTCTATGCCCGAGTTGGTACAGTTACTAAGCGGAAAATCTATTATGCGGTACTTGGCGCCGAACGACACCGCAGGCTTTGCCACGCTGTTGGTAAGCGCAAACAACCTTGTACCCTGCCCGCCCGCAAGCAACATTGCCACACATTTTTTCTTTTTCATATTTTATCTCCGGAAGGTTTGATGCCGAAATTTTATTGTATCGAAATCTTATACGATAACGCATGATTATTATAACATACTCGATAAGATTTCTCAATAGCTTCTGTAATATTTCGCAAAGGCAAATCCGAGCCAAGATGCTCGGATTTGTCGTAAAATTATTGATCGGATATTCGTCATTCGTACTACTCGAAAAATATTGCGACTGTTATTTTTCTGTCTTTTTCGATTCCGAATTATCCGATTTGGAGGAATCGGGTTCGTCTTGGTTCTTCTTCTTGAACAGGCCCTTGACCTTGTCGACAAACTTGCCGAACAAGCCTTTTTCCTGCTGAATAACGACTACGTTGTCCTCGTCCAACTTTTGCGTGTTGTCGATTTCCTCGTACTCGAAGTAATCTTTGTTTATCGCCTTGAGCGTGGATTCGTTGAAGAAACGAGTGTGCGCCGGATCTACGGCCACGTCAACGGCGTCGCCTATTCTCACCTGGAATTCACTGCTAGTCTTGGATATGACCTTTGTTTCGCCGACGTTGCCGTACAGGTTGATTATATCGCCGAGCATCTCTATGTGCGTTACGTCATACTTGAAAGAATGCGCCTTGAAGCGATCGAATTTCTCGTCCTCTTTGTAAATTAGATTTTCGGGACGAATGCCGTAGATAAGCCGCTTGCCCTCGTAGTTTTCCAACAGCTTTTGCTGATCCTTGGTCAGCTTGATCTTTACGCAATTGTCGGTTATGTCCTCGCCGTTAACCTTGACCGACTTGATGACATATCCGAAGTCCGGCGTAACGGTAAGCTGAATCTTGGTGCCTGCCGCAGCAAACTCGGCGCTTGCTGTCACCTTGCCGTGCGCGGACGGCATGATAGTAACGGGGTGCTGGTAGGGAGTCTTTGCCTCGCCGACCGCGGGCTCCGCCTGCGCGGGAACTTCGTCAAATTGCTCGCTTCCGTCGGGAACCGATTTTTCGAATTCGGCTTCGACCTTGACTTCGCCGTCGGGCATGGTAAATACTTTCGCGTCGGACACAAACACGTCGCCGTGCTTCTCGCCGTGGAAGATATTCATAGCGGGCGTGCCTATAAACCCTGCCACAAACACGTTTGCGGGGTACTTATAAAGCTCGTCGGGCGTGGCGATTTGTTGGATAATGCCGTCCTTCATTATGACTATTCTGTCCGCCATTGTCATGGCCTCGATCTGGTCGTGCGTGACGTAAATGGTGGTAGCGTTGACCGCCTTGTGTATACGCACAATCTCCGACCTCATAGCTACGCGCAGTTTGGCGTCGAGGTTACTGAGCGGCTCGTCCATAAGGAAGACCTTGGGCTCGCGAACGATAGCGCGACCGAGCGCAACGCGCTGGCGCTGACCGCCGGAGAGCGCACGAGGCTTTCTGTCGAGGTAGGGCGTCAGCTTGAGAATATTGGCCGCACCGCGCACGCGCCTGTCGATAACGTCCTTGGGCACCTTGTGCAGTTTGAGCGAGTACGCCATATTCTTGTACACTGTCATCTGCGGATACAGCGCGTACGACTGGAACACCATCGCTATCCCTCTGTCCTTGGGCGCGACGTTGTTGACGAGCTGACCGTCTATGTACATTTCGCCGGTGGAGATTTCCTCCAAGCCGGCTATCATGCGCAGTGTTGTAGACTTGCCGCATCCGGACGGACCGACGAACGCTATAAACTCGTTGTCCGCGATATCTATATTAAAATCATGAACGGCATGAACGCCGCCGTCGTAGATTTTGTTGATGTTTTTTAACTGAATAGTAGCCATTCTATTTTCCTACCTTTATTATATTTTGTCTTAAACCCATGGCCGCAATGGCGCCGTAGTTGGTTGTCGTGTAACTTCCGCACTTGCAAGCAAACTCAAGCACGTCGCGATAGTCAAAGTTATAAATATTGTCCGCCGTTACGCCGAGGCGCATCAGCTCGGCTATCAGCCCGCCGAAGAACGAATCGCCCGCCCCCGTCGTGTCGACCGCCTTGACCTTGAATCCGGCGCAATCATACGTCTTGCCGTCGCTCAAGTACAGTTTGGCGCCGTGGGCGCCGCGCGTCATGGCAAGCATCTTCGCTCCCATGCCCAAAAGAGTCTCGGCGCCGCTGTCGGCATTGCTTTGTCCGGTAATGAACGCCAGCTCGTCGTCGCCCGCCTTGATTACGTCCGCTTTGCCCGCATAGTCGAGCACAACTTGCCTTAGTTCGTCTCGATCATTCCACAGGTTAAACCGCAGATTGGGATCGAAACATACGAGCGCGCCGCCGCGCTTTGCCTTGTCGATTACGTAATCGTGCGCGGCTCGGGACTCGGCGGTACTCAACGCGACGCTGCCGAATTCCAGCATGTCGCCGCGGTCGAAAACCACTTCCGAGAACTGCTCGGGCGTAAAGTAAAGATCGGCCGCCGTCTTGCGGTAAAAAGCGAATTGCCGCTCACCGCCCGCGCCGAAACTTACGAACGCAAGCGACGTGTCGTAGCGGTCGTTCTTGCGGACAAACCGAGTGTCAACGCCCTCGCCGTTAAGCGTGTCTATAAGGAACTCGCCGAATGCGTCGTTGCCTACTTGTGAAAGGTACATGCAGTCGCAGTCCAGTCGTTTTGCCTGTACGCAAACGTTGGCAGGAGCGCCGCCCGCTTTTTTTACAAACTCGTCGGTGTCTTTGAGCGCACCGCTGCCCTTGGACTGAAAGTCTATAAGCAGCTCGCCCATACACACAAGCTTACTCATAGAAGGAAATCCCCTTTACCGTCGCCTTTGCTCCGTTGGAATAGAACGCAAGGCCCTTCTTCTGAATGCCGACAAGCCGCATTGACAGAGCGACCTCGTTGTTGAAATACAGAACGGCAATCTCGCCGTCTATGATTATATCAACTCCGTACTCTTTGTCCTTAGCGAAGGTGTAGTCGACATATGTCAGCACGTCGCCGTAGCGCAAGATGTTGCCTACGTCGTTGTAGCAAGCGATACGGTTGTTGGCGGTGTCGAAGCTGATCACCTTATTGCCCAGCCTGTTGTCGTATACGCCGTCAATGCCGAACGTAACACCCATCTCGCCGAGCTCGTCAAACTTCATTGTGAAGTGCATTCTCGTGATGTTGGTGGAAAGCGCGTCCAAGCCGACCGCGGTAAACTTATCGCCCGCAAACGACGCGTCGGACACCTTTTTGCCGTTTGTGCCGCGGTATTCTACAGACGTAGCAAACGCGTTCTTTACGTTGTTGACCATCACCGCCTGAAGCTCGCCCGTGTTGGCTTGCTTGATCTCGTGCACAACAAGGTTGCCGCCCCAATCAAACTCGCCTACGTCGCCGCCGGTCAGCTTTGCGCACCAGGCAAATGCGTACAGCTTGTCGCCCGCTTTTTCCAATCTTCCGGCATAGAAGCCCGTGCTGTCTATCTTGTCGCGGCCGAACTTCTTCCACTCGCCGTTGCGCTCTGTCTTGTACCTATAATGCGTGACGCGGTTTAGACCGGAGCTCTGCTCGCTGTAGGCGAGATACCAAAATCCGTTGTGCTCGATATACGACGGGCACTCCATGTTATACGTGCCTGCGTCGTTCTCGAAGAAAATGCCTTCGTCCGTCCACTCGTCCGCCGCCGCGTCCAAAGAATCGGCCTTGTACTGTTTGATTACGCCCTTGTCGTTCGCCCTGGTGGTGACGAGCATATAATAGCATTCGTCCGTCGCGTCGTAATAAACGTACGGATCGCGGAAGTCGTCGCTGTTGCCGAACATCATGAAGTCATTGTCCTTTGACCAGGTCTCCTGATTGTCGGTGCTTACAGCATGGCGAATCGCCTCCATGTAGGGAAGCCCGGTAGCGCTCGGAGAAGCGTGACCGGTGTAGAAGCAGTGGTACTTGCCGTTCTTGTCCTTGATAAACGAGCCCGTGCCGAGCGCCGCGTCGATGGACGAGATTTTTTCTTCGAAGTTGATAGCGATGCCCTCGTCCTTGTACGTCACGTAGTCGGTTGTGGTAAGCCGAGAAAACGGATGATAGAACATATATTGCGCACCCACTTTGTCCTGCAATTGGTAGATGTTCATGACGCCGTCGTCATAGAACGGCATAACGTCGCCCATGTACAGCGTAGATCCGTCCGCATGCGACGAAATGGGGAACACGTTTTTGTTGCCCTGATCGATCTTGCCCTTGTTGCTCTCGGGTTGTTTCTCCGAGCAAGCGGCAAGCGGAAAGCACAACACAGCCATAGCCGCCATCAATATTGCCTTGATCTTTTTCATACAGGTACTCCTATTTGTTTTATCGTAATATCCTTGACGTTTCCGTCTGCCAATAGTGTAAACCGCCCGTCTATATATATTCTGCTGCTGATAATCTCTCTGCCGCCGTCCACAAAAACCTCGACGCACGAAGAGTCCAGCAAAATTCTGACGTCGCACTTTTTATAGGCTCCGTTCGAGCGGCGGATACAACCGTTGCCGTTGTTGGCGTTGATAGTATCCAAATACACGCCGCCGTCGTTGCCTACGACTATCTGTCCGTTGCCGCCCTGCAAAATCAATGTGCCGACGCCGTCGAACGTAGCCTCGATGTTCGCGCACTCGGGGATGGTGCCGTTGATATCGACTCGCTCTCCCAAGTATTTATCAAGCGAAGCTACCGGCTTTTGGATAACGTCGCCGTCGCGTATCTCAAGCTCGCGCGGGATTGTAAACGAACCTACCCAGCCGTGCTCCATGTCGCGCGTAGGGTACGGTTTGTTCCACATCTCCTGCCATCCTACCATTATGGGTTTGTCAATGTTGTTTATCACCTGCGGCGCGTAGAAAGCGTCGCCTTTGTCGATTTCTTTGATGAAATCAACATGCATACAGCCGCGCTCGAAGTCGATCTCGCCTACTACGAACACGCTGGCGTGCGTGTTCTTGTAGTCGTTGCCGCATTCGACAACGTGACTGCCCGAAACAATCAGAACGTCTTTCCCGTCAACTTTGGTATAACACGGGCACTCCGCCATATCGCCGAGCGCGTCGAACGGCCCGATGGTAAAGTCGTATTCGAGCTTGTCGAGCGAATGCCCGCTCAAGACTACCACCACACCCTTGTTCGTCTCGATATCCCTACCGCCCACAAACACGTAAAACTTGTCGTTGTGCATAATGGGAAATGGATCGCGGAAGTCCGATCGGCTGATGTTTTTCGGCAACGTCTCGTTGTTAAAGACCGAATGGTGTTTCTTGACAAAATCTTTGCCGTCGACGCTCTTGGCCATGCACACCTTTTCTTTCTTGACGTCCGATATTTCGTAATGTCTGGTGTACAGGATATTGAGCGCTCCTCCGGCGACGACAGCGCCGCCGGAGAAACAGCTTATTTCGTCTTTTTCGGTAGGGGCAAGTGCAACGCCTACGTCGGTATACGATATCAAATCGTCGGATACAAAGTGCCCCCAATGCATCACGCCCGGCTCCGCGCCGTACGGATTGTATTGGTAGAACAAATGGTATGCGCCGCGATAATGTACCAATCCGTTGGGATCGTTCATCCATCCGATAGGCGCCGTCATGTGGTATTTCGGTCTGAACTTGCCGTTTACCGACGTGACGTTTGCCTCGATATAGTCGTTTGCCTGTTTGATACTGTATGCCATTGCAATCCTTTAATCAGATTAAACTTCCTTGAACTCGATATAAGTGAATGTGAGGTTGACTTCACCGTTTTTCGTCAGCTCGCCGAGTTGGAAGCATGTATAAATGTTGTCATCATCGAAATTAGCCGTAAAGCGGAGCGTAACGATATTTACTCCGACTGTAACCCAATTCCAACGATTGCTATCGGTACCGGCAGGTTCTTTACCTAAGTAAGTAACGCTTTTATCAACATTAAAGGAAGTATTGCCATCCTTATCGGAAATGAAGACATAGGTCATTTCATAGGTCTTTCCGTTCTCCATTGCCAGATGTTGGTTAACTTTTAAATGCCAATCAAGGCTACCGGACACGCCGGAAGCTGTAATTGTAAATTCTGTTGTTTCTTCATTGTAATCGTTAGCGGGGTTACGAGAAGCAGTTACTTCGCCATCCCTGCCAAGTGTGTAAGGTCTTAAATCGGTGGTAATTTCCGCTATGCTGAAATTTGTAACCTCAATTTCGAATCCCTTAGGAAGCAATCCGAGCTTTAATACCGCATCGACATCACCATCTCCGCCCGGTGCAAACCTAAAGGTAGCGGTATTGTCACCGTTAACCAAGGTAAACGGAGCACCATATTCCTCGCCGTTATAATATTTGGAAGAATTACCCTGCGATTCGAATTTAATGATTCCCTCTTTGTTGCTTGTGATAGCATATGTTACTTCGTAGAAATGGCCGCGTTTGACATTTATAGAAGACGTAAGCTTAATGTGCCAATCTTCAACATTATCTGCGGTCGACTCCTCGCTTCTGGAAATGATGACCGAATCTTCGGTATCTCTGCGCGAAGCACTGATATCCGCATTGTTCTGTTCAAAGCTATAGTTCTCGAAACCGTTGGTTTTGCCGCAGCCTTCGCACTCGCCATTATTAAATGTATGTTCTTCAAATTCCGCAGTTATCTCGACTGCGTCGGCGGGCATTGTGAAGGTATATTCGTCTTGCTGATCCTTCGTAATTACCGTCATGTTCTGTTTGAGACTGTCGGCCACGAGGTGGTAGCCTTTTTCGGGATCTACGGTAACGGTAATCTTGTCACCCGCGGCTGCCTTTCCTTCTACCGTGCCCGTGACGGTTACGGTGCCGTGCTCGATAGCGCTGTCAACCGTTACGTCGTACTTGACGGTTATAAGCCTGAATTCTGCGGACACCTCGACGATATGCGCGGGCATTGTAAACGTGTTGCCGGTGATAACGTGGTCGGTGCCGTCGTTGTACTTGAGCGACCCCGGCACAAGCTCGTAGCCGCCGTCGGGCGTCGCCGTAACGGTGACTGTGTCGCCTATCGTCGCGTTAGCTTTATCTACCGTGACGGTGCCGTTGGATATACCGCTTGCAACCGTGACGGCATATGTCAATTTTGCAAACGTAGCCTTTACCGTTACATCATGCGCAGGCATGTCGAACAGCTTCGACTCCTTGATGTCGTGATCGGTCTCGCCGTCGTTGTATACGAGCGTAGCGAGATAGTAGCCCTCGTCCGGCGTTGCGGAAAGAACGACCTTCTCACCCGCTTCGTAGCGCTGTTTCACGTTGGTGACAACGACTGTGCCGCCGACGATGCCTGTTGCTACCGTGACGGTGTATGTAACTGTCGTGGTGGCGCCGCATACGCATACGCCGTCCTCGAAGTGGTGGGCTACCGCCGCGTCCTTGCCGTCGCAATCTTCGTATGCGCACACCTTCCAGTGATGACCTTCGGTGTCCTTGTCGTACGACGCGTTTGCGCCGAAGTCGTGACTGCGCTTGGGGACGACGGTGTCCTGTAAATCAATCTCTTGGGTGCAGGCCTCGTCGCTGTAATATTTGCCGTTCAAGGTCCAGTATTCCTTGTTGCCGAGAGCGTAACAGGTTGCGGGCACCGCTGTAACATGCTCGGGCGTTGCGGGCGTGCCGCCGGGCTCTTCCTTCCCGCCGCACGCGGCAAGCGCACCGAAGCACATGATCGCGCTGACCATGCACGACGCTATGCTCATCAGCGTCCTTTTAGTTACTTTCTTCATGATATTTATCTCCTATGGATTTATTTTAATCTATAATGGATTTGCGATAGATCACTATATCGCTGATTTCTATTGTGACGTCCTCGATGCCGAGCCCGTAATTGACTTCGCCGAACTGCCATTCGAGGTGATTGGTGCCGGGCAGGTTTACTGCGTTGCTCCTAAAGGTGAACAAAGTCTCCGTTGTCGGAATCTCGAATTGCGCCCACACCACGTTGGGATCCCAGGCGCCCGAGCGCGGACCGATGACTCTGGCCGTTATCGGCTTTGACGCCTTCGCTTTGAACGATATATAGAAATCGCCGAAAGAGCTTGTGCCTAATGTGAAGTCGACTCCCTCGATCTTGTTGTGCCAATCGGAGCTACCGAACTCGTCGACGTGGAAAAGCAGTTTGCCGTCCTTCCACTCCACATAGTTGGGCGCACCGTTGTATGCGAACATCTTGAACACGTTGTAGCAACCGAATGTATCGGTGTTGGTCTGCATTACCTCGCTCGTCACTTTGAGGTTGGAAATCGTGATATCGTTGACGGCGCCGCCCGCTTGAACGTATATCCACAGCTTGCCCGATTTGCCTTCTTCGATAGTAACCTCTTGCTCGTTCGAGCCGTTCTTGTCGAGGTTTTCCACGTCGAGGATAAACTCGTCGGGGCCCCACTGACTGCGCAGAATGCGAACGGAATAATCTCCGTCGGTTTCGCTTTCCAGATCGAACGAAATATTGTAGGTCGAGCCCACGTTGAGGTCTATGCCCGTTTCGATAAACATTCCGCCCTTCCAATCGTCGTTGGGATTGGTCGGCGTAGTGATATGAAGAGTAGCCGACGAATTGTCGTCCGCAATGTCCACAGACCCGACGACGGGGCTGTCTATACGCTTTTTCACATTGTCGCCGAACTCAACGGTCTTGTCGAGCATGCTCTCGTACTGCACGGTGGCGTTTGTAAATTCGCACTTGATGTCGGCGCCTAAAGATCCGAGCAGGAGCTGTACCTTGACGTCGGCGGTCTTTTCTTCGTCGTCCTTCGGCACTTCGTAGCTAAACGTCAGAGTGTTGTCGCCCTCGACGACAGTAAGATCTGTCTCCTCTTCGCCTATCTTGGCCTTGGCGGTGCCGGCCGCATTTGACTTGATTACATACGTAAAGGTATGCTCGTAGCCCGTAGCAAGCGTGTATGTGCGAGTCAACGACACGTCGCCCGCATTGGAAGCGCCCGTCGCCTCAAACAGCATATGGCTCTTGTCGCCGTCGCCGACCACGCTCTGCGTAGCCAGCTTTGCGCCGCCCGCGACGTCCACCGAGAATCCGTTCATATTGACGCTGTCAAACGCCTTGTACACCGGGCGCCGATAGACGGACACGTACGCCGTTGCCGTCGCCGAGTTCCCGGCGCTGTCGCTGACGGAGTACGTCACTTCGTATTCGTCGTCGGTGGGGAAAACGGCGATTCCGTCCTTTACCTCCACATCCGGAGAAACGGTTATCTTCATGGCAGGGGTAATGTCGCCGTCCTCTTTGTCGAGCGCGGCCACCCTGCGCAACAAGTCCACCGGCTCGTTGATGACGCAGTCAAAGTCGCCTACGCCGACGATTTCAGGCTTCTCGTTTACCGTTTTGCCGCCGCAACCGACAAAAGCCGACGCGGCTAACGCGCAAACAGTGGATAATGCGGCTATTTTACCTATCTTTTTCAGTTTCGTCATGATTGACCTCTCCGTTTTCGTTGATGTAATCGTCTTTGTCGATATCGTGCTTGAGACTGTATACGCTTGTCTTGAGCGCCTTGGCCTTGAGATTGTAGAAGTTTTCGGTCAGTAGCTTGGACAGCGCAAACGGAACGATATACAGCGTGAGCGGCAGCACATACGGATACAGCAGTATTATCGCCACCACACCGCCTATAACGGCAAGCGCCAAAATGCTGCGCAATATTCCGCCGAACAAGAGCATAAACCCGTTGTATAGCAACTCCCGAAACGTCACAGTCATATTGACTATAATGATGGGCGCGTTTATCAGGTAAATTGCTCCCACCACAAGCGCAATGTAGCACACTGCCAACACAAAGTAGTTTGTGTGATCGGGATGCGTATTAAAGAAGTAAATGTTCAAAACAGGAAATACGATTATTATAAGCTCGAAAAACGTATAAAATACTATCGTTCCGAAGCTCGAACCTATAGTCGTAAAAATGTCCTTGAATCTGCGCGTCTTCTTGTCGGTTTTGAAGAAGCCTATCACGCCGATAAACATTGGTATAAACGGTATAATAAGCAACGCGGAGGCGGCAAGAAGCAGCGAAACTACAAGCACTTCCCAAACGTATTCGCCAAAAAGCTGCAATCCGTGCATTACGCTATATCAGTTTTTCCCCAACACTTCAAGATAATTGTCGTACGCGGCTTGGTTAATCTGCTTAATCATGTCGATGGAAGTCTGGTTGTCGGAAAGGAATTTCGTCCACTCCGACTTTTGCGGAGTGCTGTCCGAGCGCAACCACGTCATCATCTGCGTGCTGATATTGCCGCCCAACGACATCTCGTATGTGCTGAGATCCTTCAGCTGTTGTTCGGTATAGTTGAGGTTGGGAATGCTCGTGGCGCCCGTGAAAGTGTACGGCTTGACGAATTCCTCAAGACGCTCCAGCCTAAGGCTTGCGCGCGACTCCATCTTTACCGTTTTGTTCCAAACTTCGTCGGTGAGATACACCACGCCGTACGGTGCGTTTTGCATACGGAAGTCGTCTGCGCTCTGCGAGCCGTGATCGTCGTTGGGTATGAGCATGCCGTCTTGCTTTTGCTCCAAGAACGCGCCCGACTCAATCGAGCCGTAGTTGATCTGCGCGGAATAATCGGGCTCGAAGAACTTGTCGAAGTAGGACAGCAATCCCGCCTTGTCCTTGCAAGACGACAGGATTACGCAAACCGATTTCTCCACTTCCAGCTCGTTGCTGACGCCGACGTAGCGTTTGCCGTCGTCGTCTTTGAGCGGCAATACGATTACGTAGTTGTCGTACAAGCTCTTGTTGACAACCGTCTCTTTCTCCCACCAGTAGAAGGCGCCGTACCTTCCGCTCTGGCCGTAAGCCAAAAACTCGTCCTGGTCTCTCGTGTAGTTGGTGGACCTTATCAAGCCCTCTTTGTACCAACCGTTAAGCTCTTTGTATGCGTTAAACCATTTCTCGTCCTCTATGGTAAACTTGACTTTGCCGTTGACGATGGTCTTGTGCTCGTTATTCTCGGGAACGCCGAACGACGCGACAAGGTCGGATTCATTGCCCTGCCAGTTTCCGCCGACGTACGCAAGCGGAATCTCGTCGCCGCCCGCGTTGCCGGCTTTGCCGTCACCGTCCATATCGACGGAGTTGAACTTTTGCAAAAGCGCCTTGAATTGCGCGCGCGACAAATCCAGCCCGTCTTTCAAATCCTCTTCGGTAAGGGTTACTCCGTTCGGCAGATTGTTGTCTTTGATAAGCTTTGATATCCACGCCTTGTTGATGAACAAAATATTGGGATATTGCTTTAAACCCATCTCCTCGATGCGCGGCAGCGAGTAAATATGTCCGTCCGGGGACTTGAGCGCCTCTTTAATGTCGGGACGGCTGTCGAGTATGCGCTTGAAGTTGGGCATGCTGTCAAGATATTGGTCTATCGCCACTATGCGGTTACGCGGCGATTTGCCGTAGTTGTACAGCTCGAGATTGGAAAATCCCGCATGGTATATTGCGTCGATATCCTTTGTGGATACAGGGTCGAAGTTCTGCGAGTACTGCGAAGAGGTTTGGAACGTCCAATGCACGTCCTTTCCCGTCTCCTCGTTCAGTTTTTTGAACACCGGCATCTCGTTGTAATCTTTGACAGTGTTCTCCTTGACCGCGAGTATGTTAAACTCGTGATCGGATTTCTTTCCGCCGCAACCCGCGAGCGACAACATCGGCAAAGTGCACGTCACGGCAGTAAGCAGTGCTATCAACTTCTTTTTCATCTTTTATTCCTCCGAAATAATTTTTTATTTTATTTGAACGAGCCGACTAATACGCCTTGCCCGAAGTGTTTTTCTATCATGGGATAGAGGATGAGAATGGGAACAGTCGCCACAATAATGGACGTGAACTTGATTTGCGTCGCCATGCGCATCTGCTCCAAAACGACTTCGCCCTCGCCGCCCGTCGTCACCGACAGCAGCTCGTTAAGCACCGTCTGAAGCGGATAGAACTGCTCGTCGATATTGAAGATGTAGGCGTCGATATAGTTGTTCCAATGTCCGACCGCATAGAATAGGACCATAACGCTTATTATAGACTTGGCTATGGGCAACACAAGATCGAAGAATGTACGTATCTCGCCCGCGCCGTCTATTTCCGCGGCCTCCAATACCTCTAACGGTACGTTGGATTGGAAGAACGATTTGCACATAAACACGTTGTACACGCTTACGCCGCCGCCGATGATGAGGATGAGCGGGTTTTGATACAGCCCGAGAGTGTTGCACAGCATGACGTACGGAACAAGTCCGCCGCCGAAGAACATGGTGATTATCAACAGCACCATTATCACTTTCCGGAACGGCAGATAGTCTCTGGACAGCGCCCAGCCCGCCGGAATGGTGAGCACTACGTTGAATATCGTGCCCAATCCCGTGTAGATAAGCGTGTTGCCGTAGCTGCTCCAGATATTTTTCTGCTTAAACAGATACTTGTACCCCGAAAAAGTCGCCTTGATGGGATACAGCCACACCTCGCCGGTCATGACCGCGTCGGGGTTGGAGAAGGACGCTATTACTATATAATACAGCGGATAGATTATTATCACGGCCAAGAGCGCCAAAATAATTCCGCATATTATGTAATATACAAGATCGCTTTTGGGGTCTTTTATCTTATTGGCCTTTTGCTGTGCCTTTAGATCCAAAACAGTTTGATTTTCCATATTCATCACCACATGCTGTTGCCCGAAAGCTTTTTGG
>JAFLVF010000090.1 GCA_022508425.1 Clostridiales bacterium
ATTATGCTCGCAATGTTTGTGGTAATCGCAAGGGTAGTGACGTAGTTGTTTAGCACGTTGCCCGTTGTCTCGTCGTCGCCGTTGTTCGCGCCCGTCAGCGTAAGATTGAGATCGGACAGCGACTTGCTTCCCGCAAGCTCGGCAAGACCTATTACAATCTTGTGTGCGCCGTTATCGTACTTGTAGCTCTTGAAGATTTGCGCGAGCGTGTTTTGCGTATTGGTGCCGCCGTCACCCGAGCCGTTGATTGCGTCGCGGATGGTGTCGCGGATATTGACAAGACCCAAAACCTTGTCGTTGGTGATGGGAACCAGATAGTACAGGAACTCGTTGAGGAATGTGTTTATGTCGCTCTTCATCATGTAAAGCAGCTCGTCAACGGTGTAAGCGACGTTTACATATTCGAGTCTGTGAGAAGAATTTGTGTTTACACTGTACGCGGTGGTCGACGTAGTGGGATTGCCGTCGTTGTACCAATCGCCCCACTTGCCTGTTAAAATGCCGGTCTTTATCCAATCGCGCGTTTGCGGTGTTGCGACTTCTGTGTTCATTCCGACCTGCATGCTGCCGGTATCCCAGCTCTTTACACCCTCCAAATAAATTACGTCGTCGTAGAAGTACAGCGAGGTGGTGCATTCGGGAATTATAACCGCTTTGGCAAGGCCGCTGAGCGCTTTGGCCTCCGCCTTGCTGTTGTAAATGTCTATTGCGACCGCGGTCTTTATTTCGGGATTGCCTTCGCTGTCCGTTTCGCCCGTGTCAATCAGCTTGACCTTTGCGCTGTAGCCGACGTTTATGTCCAGCTTGACAAGCAGGGGAATGTCCATTTTCACGTTGATCTTGTCGTTACTGCCGCCGCCTATCTCAAACTCCATGAGGTTGGCGGTGTTCATTATGTCAAACAACAGGTGCTTAATATTCGACAGGTCGGCGTAGCGCACCTTGTCGCCGTTTGTTTCCTCTTTGGTATAGTCGTCGGGGATTGTGACGACAAGCAATTCCGAGACCGGGTTAAATCGTACGTCAAAGTTGTTGACCATGGCGTCGTGCGCGTCGAGATCGGTTATGCCTATTCTGTCTATCTTGTTTCCGGAGCTTGCAACAGACACCTCGGCTTCGCCGTCCGTGCCGGTGGCAAGCGCATTGTCCACAAACGCAGTCAGAACGGAATCCGCGCTTGTAAAGTGAATGCTGTTTACTACGTCTTTAATCAGCTTGCCGTCCATGGTGCTATCTTCCTGCGGAGGCTCTTCCTCTTCTTCCTCGTCGGTTTGGAACAGGGCGATAGCGGCCTTGATATGCTCGATCAGTCCGTCCAGGCACGCGCTTATTGTATCGCTTCCGTCGTCCGCCGTGTCAGACGTCATCTCGCGGATGATTGCGTCTATGTCCTCTGCGGACTGCAGTCTGTTCCACGCCGTTTTGCCGTAGCCGAGCGCTTGCTTTAACTCGTCAACCGCTTTTATAAGATTGTTGATAAGTGCGGTTGCGTCGTCCAGACCCGCGATTGACAGATAGTCGAACACCGAGCTGTCTATATCAAGCCTGTAGTCGCCGAGAAGACTGTCCATCATATCGTCGTCCGCGCCCAGTATGTCCAACACCGCCGTGACAATCTGCAAAACGGATTTAAAGTCTATGGAGATCTTTTCGCCGAAGCCGTTTGCCTCTTTGTAGTAGAGGTAGGCGAGTTCGTTAGCCACGTACAGATTGATTTCGATGGGGAAGCCGAGCTGTGACGCTTTGTTGGCGTCTTTGATATCGATACTGAGATGCGCCTCTATGTTGAGGTCGGTCTTTTTGCTGATTTGCTTGCCGCTTTTGTCAACCACCGTGGTATTGGTAAGGGCGAACCTGAGCACCTTATCATATCCCTCGGCGTTGTTGACGAGCACGGTCTTTTCCTTTACCTTGTTGCCGTCGGAGTCGCGTTCTATTTCTACGCGGCCGGTTTCGTCCAAAACCTCTTTTGTTTCGCCCGTGACTTCGTCTACGACCGTCTTAACCTTGTACATGTCATAGTTGAATGTAAACGTGCTAATCTCGAATGCCGTTTGCGATATGGTGGTGACATTGCCTTCCTCGTCCTCGGTGACAATATCGTCCGCTTTGGCGGTGAGCGTGTTGACCGCGTTGATTACAGTCGTCACAAAATCCACGATGGGTGTGTAATCTCCGTCCGTGGGAGCGGTAATGTTGATCGGGCTGTCAAATATGTCTAACTTGGCAGTGAGTATAAACGACAGCATATTCGAGACGCCGGCGTCAAGCTTGAAGTCGAGGCGGTCGTCGTTTATAATTGGCTCTACATTGACAGTTATAGCCGGTCTATCCATAACGGTGGCGCCTATTGCAAGATTGCCGTTGCTGCGCTCGAACACCGTTATTATGTCCAAAGCCTGCTTTATGACGCTCTTGCCGTAAGCGTTGCCCGTGCCTAAAAGCGCCTGTATTATCTCGGCTGCGTCCGTCGAGCCCGAAATTTTCTTTATTCCGTCGACTACGGCAAAGATGGTGGAGAGCGCACTGAGCTCCCCGAGGTTCTTGAGCGCCTTGGGCAGATACGGCTCTATCGCCGCGTTGACAATTTCTACGTCGGTCGAAATATCGAACTTAAGCGCTATTTTGCCGATATCCACATATACTACGTCGTCCGCGTATATTACGTTAAGATATACTCGGTCCTCGCCGTCCGCAAACAGCACCAAGGACGCACGGACGCTTATCGGACTCAACGACAGCTGCACCTTGCCGCTTACCGCTATCTTCTGACCCATGATCTCTATTGTCATGTTTGACAGGTCAATGGCCACGGCTTTGGCTGCGGTCGCTTTTTCCGCAAGCGCCATGACAGGCGCAATGTACGGGATAATATTGCCCACGGCAACATAGCTGCCGTCAACCTCCACGTCGCGCGGTGCCGCGGGATTGATGCCGAGCAAAAGACCGACCTCGGTATCCGCTACGACAAGCGCGGCTTGCATGCCGCACAGCACTCCGTCCTCCGTAGTGTGTACTTGCGCGGAGACGGTAATATCTGTGCCGCCTACGCTTGCCGAAACGCTTATGAAGTCAAGCAGGCTGTTGTTGATGGCGATATCTACGCCGATTGTAGCGCCGCCGAGCCGAGCGCTGAGCGCCATGCCGTCCTCGGTGGGGGAGAGCGTAATGTTTTTAAGCAAATCGGATATTACAATGTCGTCAAACGAAACGGAATTTAACAGCTCCGTCAGTGCGGCGGTTATATCGAGATCGGGCAGTGCTTCGTTTAATTGCTCAATCAGCTCGGTTATGCCTTCCTTTGTCAGCGGCAGCATAAGCCGTACCGAACCGCTGTTTACGTCAAGATACAGCTCGCGCTCTATGACGGATATTACGACAGGCACGTCGGATACGTTCAGCGAAATCTGTGCCGAGAGTGTATCCGCTGTGTAATCGCCGAGATTGATATAAATATTACCCGTAATCTTTTGGTCGAACAGCGTTACGTCTATATCCATGTCGAATGCGCTTTGCTTGACAAGCGGCAGCACGCAGCCGAGCGCGTCTATAATTTCGCTTGCCGGCACAAAGTCCTTCGCCGTCACCGCGGGGATATTGACCTTTGCCGCCGTAATGCCTTGCAGACCGAGGTCAAACGCTATTTCGTAATGCGCGCCGAACGGTCCGCCTATGCCGTCAAACGCCATGCAGACGTTTCCGTTTACCGCGGACAGGTCGGTGGTGGCAAACAGGGTTGCAGACAGCACGCCGCGCGTTATGTTCATTTTTATGCTGTTGCCGTGGAGGCTTAACGAGCTTATCATGGAAAGCACGGTGCTCACCGTCTTTGCCGGATCGAGCGCGCCGTCCGTCATCAGCTCGTCATCCGAGGGCATTATACCGGACATTTGCCGCTTCATTTCCTCTACGTACGGGCGAATGATATCGGGCAGGTTGGGTATTACCGCGTCGAGCAGAGCCGTGACGTCGTCCAGCCGACCGCTTACCTTGATTCCGCCTATCTCTATGTATGCGGTGTCGCCGAGTATGATTGCGGTAAGGCCGAGCGAGTCCACCGTGATCCGCGCTTTCAGCGTTCCGTCCTGCACGGTAGCCTCAATCATAGCATTAAGCGTAATTCCGCCGATATTGACGGACGCCGCTGTGCGAACGCCGCCTAAGGATATTATCTGTGCCACCGTATCCAGCATGGGCGCAAGCTTGTCTACGTCGATATAATCGTCGGCGTCCGAGGGCGCGGTTATGCCGTGGGGCGTTGAGCTTGTCGTGACGGTGATATACAGCCTTGCCGCGACGTCGCCCTTTACCGTTACTGTTATTTTGCCCGATTTAAGGTTGGCCGACAGGTCTATATTTACGCCCTCCACCGCGAGCGAGATAAAGAGGGTGCCGTCCGTCATGTGTGCGGACTTGACGGCACTGCTAGCAAGGGCTAAAATATCGATTTGCGGCAGGGCGTTCGCGCCGAGCAAAAGCCCCACAAGCCGCGTCGCCGAGGATATGAGATTGTCGTCCGCCGTATTCAGCTTGGCCTTTAATCCGTCCAGCTTGGCGTACACCACGCCGTCCGCGTAGGTGACGCAGATATCCTGTCCAAACGCCGAAAGCCTGCCGTCCGCCTTTACGCCGGTTTCCTCGTTGTCTATTGCAAAGTCGCCGCCGATAGCTATGTTTGTTCCGTTTGCTTCTACGTAGCCGTTAACCGCAGCGCTATAGTAGTTAGCGCCAAGGTACGGCTTTGCGTCAGTTATAAGCGATGCAAGATCGGCAAAGGTCAGATATTCCGTTGCGGTGGGGGGAGTGACGGTGTGCGCTTTGGGATTGCTCAAGTCAAAGCGCGCGGCAACGTCCGCCTTTATGCCCAAAAGATTCACTTTTACCGCAAGCGCCACGGACTTAAGCTTGCCGTCCCCGCGCGTCAGCTCTATGTCTACGGGCATGTTCAAGGCCTTTAGCCCGACGTTTAGCTTGGCGTCGTCCACCGAAAGGCTGTTAAGCATGTCGGCTATTTGGTTGACCGAAGAGGGAAGCATGGCCTTCAGTACGTTTGTGTACTTGCTCATGTCGACGGACCCAAGCGCCGCGTCGAGAAGAGCGGGCAGCTCGTCTATTGTGCCGCGTACGGACAGTCCGC
>JAFLVF010000091.1 GCA_022508425.1 Clostridiales bacterium
ATGCCTAGGCATCCATCGTAAGCTCTTAGTAGCTTAATCGTCCAATTCCTAAAAAAAGAATTTCAAGATTTACTTGCTTACAAATTGAGTATTGATAAAATATACATAATACCAATATCTGATTTTGTTTTACTCGCTTAAGTTATATGCAGTTGTCAATGTCCGACACGGAAGACCTTTAGAGGTCAAAAAAAACACAACAAACAACAACAATAGTCTTTCGACTCCCCGCGTTATTGCTCATTATGTCCAGAGGTATGGCTTGTGCGATACTTAGATATATGACCCGTGTGTCAGCCCTCTCGAAGAGAGCTTACACATGATAACACATAGATTATGCCTTGTCAAGCATTTTTATAAAGTTTTTTCAAATTTTTTCAAAAAATTTTTTATGTTTTTAACACTCGCAAAACGCCCTATTTCAGCCACGAAAAACCTATGCGTAAGTCTGCGGCAAAGCGACGTCAAACCTCTTCGCCGGACTCTTCGGTCGCTCCCCGCTCCGCTTGCGCGTCTGTAGGTGCGACTGCGCCGTCCGTTTCCGCCGCTTGTGTATCGATCGGTACGGTAGCGTCGATTGGCGCGGCGGCTTCGACCTGGGCGACCGTTTCTTTCTTCCTGCGCAAAAATGCAAAAAGATTTTTTTTGAGCACCGTCTTTTCGAGCACGGGATCGAGTGTAAACAACAGCGCGGGCAAAATCACCAAAACGCCCAATATCGAGATTATCGTGCCGCGGCCGAGGCACAGACCCATGGACGCTATCAGCGGATCGGTTGTTATCCCACCTATCAAGAATCCGGCGACGCACATAATCGTGCCCGAGGTAAATACGGTGGGGAACGCGCCCGACACCGCTTGTATCATCGCCTCGCGCTTTGGCATATCGACTTTGAGCTGGCGGAATCTATTGGTCAAAAGTATCGCGTAGTCTATGGTCGCGCCCATTTGTATCGCGCTAATTATAAGATAGGTGAAGAAATACAAATTGGTGCCCATCAATACGGACAGCGAGAAGTTTATGAATATCGCGCCCTGTATGACCAGCACGAGTATTATCGGAATGCCGAACGATCGGAATGTGAACGCGAGTATTATATAGATAAATACTATCGTAAGTGTGGTTATCAGTATATTGTCGGACGAGAACGATTGGTTGAGGTCGTAGGCGCTCATACTCGATCCCGCAAATATCGCGTCGGGATAAATCCCTTTGACTATCGGAATCAGCCGCTCTATCATGGCGAAGGTCTCGTCACCCTCCACCGGTCCGTCGATATTGAATACAAGCCGCGAGTAGTGCTTGCCGATTAACTGCTCCTCGGCGGACTTTAGCGTGTCTTTGAGCCCGAGTATCTGCTCGCGCTGTTCTGCCGACAGATTGTCGAGCAGCTCTTCGTTTTCGAACGCATAGTCCAATAGGTCGATGAGCGGCACTCTGTACGAGCCGATTAGCAGCGTGCTGTCGCCGTGAGCTTCGGCGTACATACCGAATAACGTCCTCGACAGCACGGTACCTATACCGAAGTTGTCGCTGAACTCGCGGTAGGTCATGCCGTCGGTCAGATACACGCCGTCCGCAACCTCTACGCCGGCGATGCCGAGCGCCGAATTAATCTTCTCTTCCGCCCCGACCGTTTGAATGACTATCCGCTCGCGCTCATAATCGCCCTTGGGCACGAGGATGACGAATGCGTTGGAATAACCGAACACCTCTTCGGTCTGTTGCTTTGCTATCCTCGTCTGCGGCGGGCGCGACGTGTCGATTGTGTCGGTACTGTAAACGTAAGTGACGTTCTGCGACAGCCATGCTCCGAGGCCGAACAGAACGACGAATACGGGAATGAGCACGTACCGCGCCTTTACTACCCCCTTGCCCCAAAACCTCAGCTTGGGCACGAAATTGCGGTGGCGCGATTTGTCCATGATTTTCGATAACAACATGAGTATGCCCGGCATCAGGAAGAACACGGTGAGCAGCGAGCACACTATGCTCTTGGCGAGCACTATACCGAGGTCGTAACCAAGCCGAAGCTGCATAAACATCAGCGCGACAAGCCCGGAAATCGTGGTCAGCGAGCTCGAAGAAATTTCGGGTATCGCCTTGGTCAGAGCGTTGACGAGCGCAAGCTTATGATCGTCGGGCATCAAGTCCTTTTCCTCTGTAAACCTGTGACATAATATAATGGAATAGTCGATGGCGAGCGCAAGCTGTAAGATTATGCACACCGTATTGCTGACAAACGATATCTTGCCGAGAATGAAGTTACTGCCCATATTCAGCACCGCCGCCACTATAAACACTATGGGGAACGCTATGATTTCGGCAAAGCTCTTGGAAGTAAACAGCAGTACGAGCAAGATGACGCCCGCCGCTATCGCCAATATGATTACTACCTCGTGCGCCAATACGTCCGCGTAATTGTCGTTTAGCGGCGACGGCACGACGTACGAATACCCACTGCCGTTCAGTTTTTCTATAACCTTGTCGTAAGCGGCGGTCGAAACGCCGTCCTTGCCGCTCCCGACAAACGTTATCGACAGCTTGGCGCAACCGTCCTTGTAGTAGGCCGCGGTGTTGTCGAAAGGCAGATCCTTGACTCCGTCGATTTCGCGCATCTCGGCGCACAATCGGGCGGCGGCGTCAAAGGAAATGTTTTTGATCATTACAGTCGTCGAGCCGTATGTCGCGAACTCGTCGTCCATCATTTCGAGCGCCTTTTTGGTGTCGGTGTTGTCGGGCAGGTACGATGTGATGTCGTATTCCACCTTGACAAGTCGCATGCAAAAAACACCGGCAATAACAAGCGCCGCGAAAATTATAAAAAACAATATGCGCTTATTGACTATGAAATTCGCAAGTGCGCGCATTGCGCTTTTCCTCTGACAAAAATATGCTTAATAGGTATATTATACCTTTTTCATATAAAATGCAAGCGTATAAAGGCGGCGTAAAAAATTTGTGCTACGCACCGGCTTACCATGAAGGGGAAGCCTATTCAATTGACAATGCCGCAGTATCGTCGTATAATATTGGCATGGATATTACAAAAGCGAAAGCGTTTATATTCGACATGGACGGAGTGGTGTTCGACTCGGAAGTCAATTGGCTAAATGCCGACCGCGCCGCCGACAAAAAGTTCAACACCGGCTTCGACCCCGGCGTGCGCGCCGAGTGTTGCGGCAGGGACGAAAAATCGGTGCGCGCGTTTTTGCGCAGTATCAAGCCCGACCTCGACGTCGACAGCTACCGCGAATACATAATAGACAGCGTTCGTCGTGCAGAGGACAGAGACGGAGCGCCGCTAAAGCGCGGCATATCGGAGCTCGTCGCATTGCTGAAAGTACTGAATATCAAGACGGCACTTGCCACGTCGAGCAGGCGCGAGCGCGTAATCAAACTTTTCGATAAAGCGGGGCTTAACGCCGACGACATGTTCGGCGCGGTGCTCACCTGCAACGACGTCACGCACGCCAAGCCCGATCCCGAAATTTTTCTAAAGGCCGCCGAGAGAATAGGCGTTGCGCCCAATGCCGCAATCGTGCTCGAGGATTCGCCCAACGGCTTGCTCGCCGCAGTGCGCGGCGGATTTACGCCCATAATGATAGTAGACCTAATCGAGCCGCCGCCCGACATGGTGCGAGACGGCCTTGTCCACTACCCCGACGTTTATCCCATAATAGAACAGCTGCTCAAAGGAGACAACAGATGAACATTTGGCACGACATAAACCCCGACAGAATACAGCTCGACTCGTTCGAGGCGCTGATAGAGATTCCCAACGGCTGCAAAGCGAAATACGAGCTCGACAAAGAAACGGGCCTGCTCAAGCTCGACAGAATACTGTACACGTCCACCGTGTATCCCGCAAACTACGGCTTTATTCCGCGCACGCTCGCCGACGACGGCGACCCGCTGGACGTGCTCGTACTGTGCAACGAGCCCATCTACCCCATGACGCTTGTCAACTGTTCTCCCATCGGCGTAATCAAGATGATAGACGGCGGCGAGCTCGACGAAAAGATAATCGCCGTGCCGACGGGCGACCCGACGTACAAATCGTTTACCGACATATCGGAACTGCCCAAGCACAAGTTCGACGAAATGATGCACTTCTTCGAGGTGTACAAAACCCTCGAGCACAAGACGACCACCGTCAAAGAAATCGCCCACCGCGCCGAAGCGTTATCGATAATCAAGAAATGCATCGAAACGTATGCTAAACATTTCGCAAAGAAGAAATAAAATTAACGGCGACAAAACAGCCTTTCGCATTCTTTTACGAAAGGCTGTTTTTCTTTGTCGTATCGAATATAAACGCTATCCCGCAGAATTAATCGGATATCTTCGATTTTAATTCTTGAAATTGGGAAAATTGTAATTATCGGCTACCTTGACCCATTTGTGGATTTTCATGTTAGACGATAGATCGATCTCAAAAACTCCGAGGAACATATAATATCTGCCGATGTACGGGCTGTCATGAATGCTGAAGATTAAGCGCTTTTCAAAATGCATATTGCTGTTAGACAACACCATCGAATACGGACTGCCCGTATACGTTTCCGTAACGACACTGCCGAAATCTTCTATGTTGATGATAAATCCCGCTTTGTCCTGTTCGCCGTCGGCCCTAATCATCCAAATTTTATAACCGTTATATAAGTCGAACATACTCGGCAAATACTCTTTTGCACGAAAATTCATCAGCTTATTCAAAAGCTCCGCGTTCGTTTTTGCGTTGACGATATCATCTGTTTTCATATTCAACCTCTTACAGTGTCATTGTGTAAATATATCATATAATTACCGATATGTCAATATGCATATTAAATATTGTGAGCAGATATATAACATTGCGTTTTTCAAAAACTTATGCTTAAACGGTTGACAAACTTCGATGCGTTTGTTATTATAAGTACCGACACTTCCGTCATGGGGGTTTAGCTCAGTTGGTAGAGCATCTGCTTTGCAAGCAGAGGGTCAGCGGTTCGAGTCCGCTAATCTCCACCATTAAACCTATATATGACAAAGGAATGTAGCTCAGCAGGTTAGAGCACCACCCTGATAAGGTGGGGGTCGGTGGTTCGAGTCCACTCATTCCTACCAAA
>JAFLVF010000092.1 GCA_022508425.1 Clostridiales bacterium
ACTTCTTTACTCCGGTAATATCGACATACTTGGCGACGTTCTCCCCGTCGTCCGCTACAAGAGTAGGCGCTTTCTTAACTCCGTACTTTACGGCAAGCTCGCGCTGCTCGTTGGCGTTTATGATTTCGACTTCTATCCCTGCCTCGCCGAGCATAGGTATCGAGGCCTTGCACTTGGGACACGTGGGAGTGGTAAACAGCATGAGCCTTGCTCCGTCCGTTGCCACCGCGTTGTTTGCGCTGTCTATCTCGTCCTGCATTTTGTCGCGCTTGTGCCCGGTGTGCGGGGTGTCGTACTTCATGGTGTTGTACACGCGGCGGTCCTTAAACTCCTGCGCCTTGCCGTCGTTCCAGTTTTGGACGGGACGGTAATAGCCGGTTATGCGGCTGTTGACCTCGGTCGCTTTGCCGCAGTGCGGGCACGCGTACACCTCGCCCGCTATATAGCCGTGATCGCGGCATACCGAGTACGTAGGCGAAAGTGTGAAGTACGGAAGCCTGTAGTTTTCCGCGACTGACCGAACAAGCTTTGCCGCCGCCTTCCAGTCGGGAAGCTTCTCGCCTAGGAAGGTGTGGAAAACGGTACCTGAAGTGTACAGCGTCTGCAATTCGTCCTGAACGTCGAGCGCCGAGAAGATATCCTCGGTATAGCCGACGGGAAGGTGCGACGAGTTGGTGTAGTACGGAGTGCCGTTCTCGTTGGCGGTGATAATCTCGGGATAGCGCTGTTTGTCGTGCTTTGCGAGACGGTATGTCGTCGACTCCGCGGGAGTGGCCTCGAGGTTGTACAAATCGCCGTACTGCTCTTGATATACGACGAGGCGCTCGCGCATGTGGTTGAGCACGTCCTTTGCAAACTGCTGTGTTTTCTCATTGGTCAGGTCTGCTCTAAGCCACTTGGCGTTGAGACCCGCCTCGTTCATACCGACAAGACCGATTGTCGAGAAGTGGTTGTCGAAAGTGCCGAGGTAACGGCGGGTATACGGATACAGACCTTCGTTCATCAGCTTTGTGATGATGTCGCGCTTGATCTTGAGCGACCGCGCCGCAACGTCCATAAGGTGGTCGAGCCGAGCGTAGAAGTCCGCTTCGTCGGTCGCAAGGTAAGCAATGCGCGGCATGTTGAGCGTGACGACGCCCACCGAGCCGGTGCTCTCGCCGCTACCGAAGAAGCCGCCCGACTTCTTGCGAAGCTCGCGAAGATCGAGGCGCAGACGGCAGCACATACTGCGGATATCGGACGGTTCCATGTCCGAGTTGATGTAGTTGCTGAAATACGGAGTGCCGTACTTTGCCGCCATTTCGAACAACAGCTTGTTGTTTTCCGTCGCCGACCAGTCGAAGTCGCGAGTAATCGAATACGTAGGAATGGGATATTGGAAACCGCGGCCGTTGGCGTCGCCCTCTATCATTATCTCGATAAACGCCTTGTTGACCATGTCCATTTCCTTCTTGCAGTCTTTGTACTTGAAGTCCATGGGCTTGCCGCCTACTATCGCCTGCTGTTCGGCAAGGTCGGGCGGGCACGTCCAGTCGAGCGTGATGTTGCTAAACGGCGCCTGCGTGCCCCAGCGTGACGGAGTGTTCACGCCGTAAATAAATGACTCGATGCACTTCTTGACCTCGTTGTACGTAAGGTTATCCACCCTGACAAACGGCGCAAGATATGTGTCGAAGGACGAGAAAGCTTGAGCTCCCGCCCACTCGTTTTGCATAATGCCGAGGAAGTTGACCATCTGGTTGCATAGCGTCGCCAAATGGCTCGCGGGCGACGACGAAATCTTGCCGGGTATGCCGCCGAGGCCCTCTTGAATGAGCTGACGTAGCGACCAGCCCGCGCAATAGCCGGTGAGCATGGACAGATCGTGTATATGCAAATCGGCGTTGCGGTGCGCGTTGGCTATCTCGTCGTCGTAAATCTCGCTCAACCAATAGTTGGCGGTGATCGCACCGGAGTTGGACAGGATGAGACCGCCCACCGAGTACGTGACGGTGGAGTTCTCCTTGACGCGCCAATCGGATAATTTCACATAGCTGTCGACAAGATCCTTGTAGTCGAGTATGGTCGACTTCATGTTGCGGATCTTCTCGCGCTGTTTGCGGTAAAGGATATACGCCTTGGCTATATCGGCATAGCCCGCTTGAATAAGCACGTGCTCCACGCTGTCTTGGATATCCTCGACGGCTATAAGTCCGCTCTTGACCTTGTCCGCAAAGTCGGCGGTAACGCGAAGCGCAATCAAATCGATTACGTCGTCGTTGTACTGTTTAGACTGAGCGTCAAACGCCTTTTTGATAGCTTGAGATATCTTCGAAATATCGAAAGACGTCGTTTTCCCGTCTCTTTTAACAACCTGATACATAGTTTCCCTCCAAAAAGTTGCAAGCTTGTACAGTATAGCACCCGTTATATCGGTTGTCAAGCCTTTTTGACACAATATATTGTGGAATTTTAAGAAATTTTTTGCCGCATGGCACAATATATTGAAGAATAATTATGATATTATTCGACAGACGTTCAAGTATATGTCGTTATTTTGATATTTCGAAAGATATGCCCGAATTTTCGATTTGCGGGGTGCGGAGAGTCCAGCCGTCGGGAAGCACCGCCGATATATCGGCAGACGACGGATAGAAAGCTATCGCCGTCGGGCCGGCACCCGAAACGCACACGTTGACCGCGCCCGAGGACAGCAGTATGTGCTTGACCTCGGCGAAGCCCTTGATGAGCGGTATGCGGTAGGGCTCGTGGAGTTTGTCGCCCAAAAATTTAATTTTGTCGAGATCGCCAGATGATATCGCTTCGTAAGCGAACACCGCGCGCGACAGCGAGTATACACAATCGGCGCGGCTGTACATTTCGGGCAACGCCTTTCTCGCCGTTTCAGTGCGCAACGAAAAATCGGGGGTAGCGACTGCGATTTTTATCTTGTCCGACACGTCGGAGCGGATATATTCTATTTGCTTGTCGTCGGTAATCACGCCCGCCGTTATTCCGCCCAACAATGCGGGAAGAACGTTGTCGGGATGCCCGTCGAGAGATGAACAGATTTTTACAATCTCGCTTATCGGCAACGGCGTATCGACGAGATTGTTGGCTATCGTCGCGCCGGCGACTATGCACGCCGCACTGCTACCCAATCCGCTCGCGCGCGGTATGTCGCTGTGCGACTCTATCTTGACGGCGGCATCATGTATCCCGACACGCTCAAATACGGCTTTCATCGCCTTATATATAAGGTTATGCTCGACTTCCGCAGAGCCGTTGTACGTAGAACAGTCGGACGGCTTGGCCGACACGGTATGATAGAGCTTGATCGCAAGCCCCAAACAATCAAACCCGCCGCCGAGGTTGGCGCTCGTTGCGGGAGCATATGCCGTGACGGTGACGTCTTTCAATCTTTTGTTATCAATCATAATCGGCGACCTGAATCAAGTGCAGCGACAGCGTTTCGCCCTCGGATAGATCGTCGGGCAATTCGACGCCCACGTTGCGTATAGCCGCGCCCGACAACGTCTTGCCTATCTCGCGCACGCGGTAGAGATTGTGCGTATCCAGCCCGTACAGCTTGGCCCTGCCTCGGCCGATTCCGCGAGTAAACACGGCGTAAGCGCTCGACTTGTCCTTGGACACCACCGCAGTAACGGATCCGATGCCGTCATGCCGAATGTAAATATCGCCGCTCATGACAAGGTCGGCGTCGTCTTGGTAGCTGAAGATTTGCGCGCGCACGGCGCGCTTGATTCCGTCGTTGAGAGCACCGATATCGAGCGCATACGACAGGCACCCTATAGACGCTAGATCGAATTCGGTTTTCAGCGAGCCGCGCGCACCGGTCACGACCATACTACGCGCGCACGGCGGTATAACTTTCACGTCGCCATGGCACAGCGCGCAGAAGCATAAGCAACCGAGATCGGCGTTGCCCACCAATAGGGGTTGTTCCGCCGCTTGAAAAACTTCGCGCAAAAACGCGTACACCTTTTCCCAATACCGATAACCGCTCTCGCCGTCGAACGGCCTCACGCTTATTATGTCCGCCCCGACGGCGATTGCGCGCTTTATATCGGACAGAGCTTTGTCGATATTTTGATTTGTTATGTCGAACGCCACGCCGAACTTGAGCCCGTCGTCTCGGCACTCCGTCATCAGCGCCGACAACTCGTCCGTTTTGACCCCGCTTTTACATTGCACGACCAACGCGTCCGTGCCAATCTGCTTGGCGGTCGCAACTGCGGACGAATTTTTCAATCCCGCGCACAAGAGAGCGACCGGCCGCCGCTCGTCCGAGAATTTCTCGTCTATTATGTATTCGCGCACTATGTCGTGGTATATCCGCGCCGCCTTGTTGCCGTCGCCGTCCGTATGTACAAACAATACTTCGGGCGAAACAAATACGCCGTCCTGTTGTATCACGATGTCCTCTTCGACGGCGCATTTGAGCACGCTGTCGGCATAGTCAAGTTCATATTTCCCGCCGTACACCGCCGCCGCGCAAAGTGTTCCGTCGCCCGAAATTTCCACATAATTCTTTTCGCGCCCAATCTCGCCGACGGACGGCACGCACAGCTTGGCTTTGACGGAAATGTCCTTGCTCCCGACATTTCGGACAACTACCCGCCTGGCTATCCCGCCGCGCGAATACGGTGTGTAATACAAATCGACTTCGACGGCGCTGTTGACTCCGCGCATGCGGACGTTGAGCGTGTCGCCGCCGCGAATACTCGGAATGGACGAAAAGTCGTAAAACTCGCGCTTGTCGACAACGTCGAAGCTGCTGACCGCAAGCTCCGCCACTTCGCCGTCGACGACGAGCTCTAACTCGTCGGGCATGAACCCGTCGCCGAATATATCGTCTTCGGGCTCTATACGCGCACCAAACCACACGCTCTTCAGCCTGCCGGAAACGGAGCGCGCTATATAGCACGCCTCGCCCGCCGTCATGTAGAATATACCGTTGTCCGTCTTGATCATAAGACACTCCTACACGTTATTAAACTTTTGCAAGCTCATCGTAATGTCGAAAATAGTTGCGCTGACGGCGTAGTCGCGGCGCAGGCGGGCAACAGGTACGTGGTCGGCGAAGGGAGTGTA
>JAFLVF010000093.1 GCA_022508425.1 Clostridiales bacterium
TGCCGTCGCTTGCGCTTCGCCCGTTTGTGTACGACTACGCTCACACGAATATGGTGCTCAACTACCGCGCAAGGACTTATCTCGGCGAGACGGACTACGCGCTCGAGGAGCGCAGTTCGGGCGACAACGTAACGCGCATAATCGACCTTGCAAACCTCGGCGGTATCGTTCCGCCGCTCAATTTGGGCAATATCGACAGATATGTCGACTATATCGGCGAGCTTGGCGCGTACTTAGACGTTAAGCTCACGCAGGTCGGCGCGGTCGGCACTCCTAACGAGACTTTCGTGAAGGAAAACTTAAGGGGCGTGCTCGACGGCACGGAGCTCGAGCTGCTCGTCAACAGAACGGACGGCTACACTCCCTTATGCAGAATGTTGCTGAACAGCAACTCGACTTTTACGCAGTACGCGCAGGCGGCGGTAGACTATCAGCCGCAAACGATTGACGAAATGCTTCACCAGCTGTTTTGGCTGCGCGAGTTTTCAACCGTGTCCACGCGGCTTTACTATCTCGGAATGTTGGTATATTACAATCAAACGGCGTTCGGTCAAAGAGCGGACGACGTTGCGGCCGAATACGACGCGCTTCATATGACGAAGTTCGTACAGTATAACGGTATGCAAAGGCAGTTGAGCGAGGTGTACGAAGCCAAGCTCGGCGAGTATATCGCTATATACGCATAGAAAAACAACAAACCCGCCGCAAAACGGCGCACAGACAAAATAAGGAGAACATCATGGGTAAAATTGTAAAAGAAGGGCTTACATTCGACGACGTATTGCTCATACCGGGCGAATCACACGTTACGCCCAAGGACGTAGACCTTTCGACAAAGCTAAGCGCCGATATTACGCTCAACATTCCGCTCGTATCGGCGGCGATGGACACGGTTACCGAGTCCAGGCTCGCCATAGCCATTGCGCGCGAAGGCGGCATAGGCATAATACATAAAAACATGAGCATCGACGATCAGGCGGAGCACGTGGACAAGGTCAAGCGCAGTGAGCACGGCGTAATTACCGACCCGTTCTTCCTCGACCCCGACAGCAAGGTCAACGACGCACTCGAGCTTATGAAAAAGTACAAGATTTCGGGCGTTCCGATTGCCAAAAACGGCAAGCTTGTCGGAATTCTCACAAACCGCGACCTTAGGTTCGAGACCAACTTCGACCAGCCGATAAAGAACATAATGACGCACGAGAACCTCGTCACCGCGCCGGTAGGCACCACGCTCGACGAGGCGCAAAAGATTCTCGGCAAGCACAGGATAGAAAAGCTTCCCATCGTAGACGCCAAGGGCAATCTGAAAGGCCTTATCACTATAAAGGACATAGAAAAGGCTATACAGTACCCTAATTCCGCAAAGGACAAAAACGGCAGACTATTGGTCGGCGCGGCAATCAGCAACGGCGCGGGGCATATGGACAGAGCCAAAGCGCTTGTCGACGCTCGCGTTGACTGCCTTGTCGTGGACACGGCGCACGGCCACAACGTGGACGTAATAAAAGCGGTGGAGCGCGTAAAGCAAGCGTTCCCGAAAGTAACGCTAATCGCCGGTAACGTGGCGACTGCGGCGGCGGCGGAAGCGCTGTTCAAGGCGGGCGCGGACGTAGTAAAGGTGGGTATCGGCCCCGGCTCGATATGCACGACGCGCGTCGTAGCGGGCATAGGCGTTCCGCAGATTACTGCGATTATGGACTGCGCCGAGGTAGCCGACAAGTACAACAGAACGATAATCGGCGACGGCGGAATCAAGTACAGCGGCGACATTACAAAAGCGATTGCGGCAGGCGCTCACGCCGTTATGATAGGAAGCTTGTTCGCGGGCACTACCGAAAGCCCGGGCGAGCTCGAGATCTACCAGGGCAGAAGCTTCAAGACCTACCGCGGTATGGGATCTTTAGGCGCAATGCCGCTCGGCAGCAAGGACAGATACTTCCAGGAAGGCAGCAAAAAATTCGTTCCCGAGGGCGTGGAAGGCAGAGTACCGTTCCGCGGTCCTTTAAGCGAAATAGTGTATCAGCTTATCGGCGGGCTTCGCGCCGGAATGGGCTATACCGGAATGCCGACGATTGCTAAGCTCAGAAAAGACGCGCAGTTTACAAAAATCACGAGCGCGGCGCTTATCGAGAGCCACCCGCACGACATTTCGATAACGAAAGAAGCTCCCAACTATTCGCCGAAGAATTAGTCTAAATAATTCGCAAAAAATCCGTTCCGACAAGGAGAGATAAATGCCACTGAACTATACAATCCCTATGGACTATACCCGTCAAAAGGTAAAGATAACCGTTATCGGTTGCGGAAGATGGGGGTCGTTTCAGGCGTGGTATGCCGATCAGCTCGGGCATAAGGTTACGCTGTACGGCTTGCCGGGCGATATAACCTACGAACAGCTTGTAATGACGCGCAAAAACGAGTATCTTACTCTCCCCAAGCGCGTGGAGATTACGACCGACCTTGTAAGAGCGGTAAAGACCGCCGACGTGGTTATGGTAAGCGTTCCGTCGCAGGCGTTTAGGTCGGTACTCGGCGAGCTTCGCAGTAAGTGCGACATGACGGGAAAGTATCTCGTCACCTGTATGAAGGGCATAGAGATAAGCACGGGTAAGCGCTTGACCGAGGTCGCGCTTGAGTTCGGGCTGGAGGACTGGCAGATAGCCGTGCTTGCAGGGCCCGGACACGTGCAGGAGTTTGTGGTCGGAAACCCCAGCTGTATGCTGTTCGACGGCTACGCGCGGTCGACAGTCGAAAAAATGGTAGAGCTGTTTAAGAGCCCGCTTATCAGGTTCTACTACGGCACCGACGTTATCGGCACGGAAATAGGCGCGGCGGCAAAAAACGTAATGGGAATAGTCGCGGGCGTACTCGACGGAATGGGGCTCGCGACGCTGAAGGGTGCGCTTATGGCGCGCGGAAGCAGAGAGGTTGCGCGGCTTATTAAGGCGCTCGGCGGCAACCCGCTTTCCGCTTACGGACTTTGCCATATCGGCGACTACGAAACGACGCTGTTTTCTCAGCACAGCCACAACAGGCAGTGGGGCGAAAACTACGCCAAAGGCAAAAAGTACGACAAGCTCGCGGAGGGCGTTCATACCGCCCGCGCAATGTCCCTTCTCGCCGACAAGCACGGCGTGGATATGCCCATAACCAATGCGGTAAACACCATGATTCTCGACAAGGTCTCGCCGCGCGAGGTTATGGAGGGGCTGTTTGATAGAAGCCTCAAGGATGATATTTAAGCGACGGCTTTTAAAATATAATATAGCGTCCGAGAGGGCGCTTTTTTTTATTGCCGATACGGCTTGCTCTTTTTGTCATACCGAGCGCAGTCGAGGTATCTCGTAGACCTCTTGAGATTTCTCCATGCGCTCGCTGTCGTTCGCTTGGTCGAAATGACAGGGGTGTCATACCGAGCGCAGTCGAGGTGTCTCAAAACCTTTTCACACATCCGCACAAGAAAAATAAATATGTGATTTTCAAATTGGGTATTGACAACACATATATTATAGTATATAATACACGTAACACATATCGCAGAACCGAAAGTGTGCAAACGGCACGCTCGGGTTTTTGCTTTATAGCTCAATCAATTGAATAGGGGGAATCATGAAAAAAACAAGGAAAGCGCTTGCGGCAATAGCTGCGGCGGTACTCGGTACTGCCGCATTTGGTCTTGCCGCGTGTACAAATCCCAATCTATCCGATCCTTCTACGGGCGGAGATACGGGCAACAACAATAAACCGTCGACTCCTGCGATATTTACCGTTACGTTCGACGCGAACGGCGGCGAGTTCGAAGGCGGCGAGGAGACCGTCGAGGTAAAGACCAAGTCCGACGGCACGGTCGAATTCCCGACCGCGCCCGAGTGGGACGACCATACCTTCGAGGGCTACACGCTAAACGAGGACGGCACGGGCGGCGCGGTAACCGCGACCAAAGTCTTCACCGAAGACACCACCGTATATGCGCTGTGGGAAGAAATAGTTGAAAACGGCGGCGACAACCAAGGCGGTGACAACCAAGGCGGCGATAACCAGGGTGGCGACAACCAAGGTGGTGACAACCAAGGCGGCAACAACCAAGGCGGTGACAACCAAGGCGGTGACAACCAGGGCGGCGACAACCAAGGCGGTGACAACCAAGGCGGCGACAACCAAGGCGGTGACAACCAAGGCGGCAACACCGGCACGCAGTATCCCGATCCTGTAACGAGTAAAAACATTAAGGTCAACGGCAGTGTACGCACGGACGTTGTCCTAGTAGCGGGAAATGACGGCGCGGAGGCGAATGTAATTCCCGATAAATTACAGTTCAATTACTATGCGACAGATGTTTCGCTTAACAAAGACGACGTGCTCGAATTTGTGCTCGAGGGCGTAACGATTGACAAAATATGGGCAAAAGAAGGCACTGCGATTGTCGGAGTAAATGCAACTACCGGTAAGACTATCAACGGTTGTGAAGTAACCGTTTTGGCAGGCGGCACATACACCGTTTCTGTTTCGCAGTATGAGGACCAGGTTGCCAACAACGAGGTTTCCGTTTATATCGGACCGTACAGCGGCTCGTACGATACCGGAAGCGGCGGCAACCAAGGCGGCGACACGACCACAAATGCCAACTATGTGCTTGTAGGTACGCAGAAATATGAATTCGGCGTAGGCAATATGGCAGGCACCGACCACGATTTCTATTTAGAGGATTTAAGCCTTACGCAAGGCGACGTGCTTAAATTCTACTATAACG
>JAFLVF010000094.1 GCA_022508425.1 Clostridiales bacterium
GTGTTAAGCACGCCGCCAGCGTTCGTCCTGAGCCAGAATCAAACTCTAAAAAAATCGTATAACCACGGGCATAATGCCCGATAGCTAACAAGAATAAAGTAATCGATTCTTTCTCAAAAAAACTATACTGACATAAATAATTGACTTTGTTTTTATAAAGAAAGTCTAATTCGCTAAAATCTATTCACTTGCCAATGTGCTCCGCTCTCCGAAGAGAGCTTACACATGATATCACATAGAAATAGGCTTGTCAAGCGTTTATCACAAATATTTTTCAAATTTTTTCAAAAATTTATTATATTTTTTATCTATTGTTTCAATGCGACAATATACATTATTATATAACCAAATCGGACCGTTGTTATATGACCGCCGCCCGCGTAAGGTCTATCATTATTTATATTTTGCGGTGGCGTCAATTTCCTTGCCTTTTGCAAAGGGAAATGCTATAATATATAATGTATATGCGAATAGACAAGTTTTTGAAAGTGTCAAGACTTATAAAACGGCGCACAATCGCCGCCGAAGCGTGCGACGCAGGCAAAATTCACGTCAACGGCCGCGCCGTCAAGCCTGCGTATGTCGTTAAACTCGGTGACGTCATCGAAATCAGGCTCGGCACCCCGATTACGCTCGTCGTCAAATCGCTAAACGACAAAGCTTCCAAGGAGGAGGCTCCCACACTGTATGAAATCAGAAGCTGAATGCCCGTCCGATATATTCTCCGGGCACACGGTCGGCGCAGTCATTGTTTGCGCAGGGCGCGGAGAGCGGACGGGATTATCCTATAATAAGATTTTGTACAATCTCGGGCATAAAACGGTGCTCGAAACGACGCTCGACAAGTTTGTGCAAGCACACGTTGACAAAATCGTGCTCGTCATCTCGCCCGACGACAAGGCCGCGATAGATGAACTGCGCGCACCCTACCCCAATACTTGCACCTGTTTTGGCGGCGACACGCGGTCAGTCAGCGTGCAAAACGGACTGAAAGCGCTTCCCGACTGCGATATCGTAGTCATTCATGACGGTGCGCGGCCGTACGTCGACCCTGATATCATCGACAAAAGCATTGTTTCGGCCATCAATTTCGGAAGCGGAATAGCCGCCGTACCCACCGTAGATACCGTAAAAGAAGTTACCGACGGCAGAATCGAACGCTCTATCCGCCGCGACAAACTGTATAATATGCAAACGCCGCAAACATTCCGCTACAACGAAATCGTCAAAGCGTACAACACAGTTTTAGGGAGCTTCACCGACGACGCGGAGGTTTACGAGAAAGCGGGCTACACGCCGCGCATAGTCGTGGGCTCGTACGACAACATTAAGATCACAACTCACAACGACTTGCTCCGCACTCTACCCTCGTCCATGCGCGTCGGTATCGGCTTCGACGTACACAGGCTTGTCGAAGGGCGACCGCTTATTTTGGGCGGAGTTCATATCAATTACGCTAAGGGTTTGCTCGGACATTCGGACGCCGACGTGCTCGTCCACGCGGTAATGGACGCTTTGCTCTCCGCCGCCGACCTTCCCGACATAGGCGTTCTTTTCCCCGACACCGATCCCGAATACGAAAATATCTCGTCAATGCTGCTCCTCGACCGCGTGCTCGAGCGCGTAGCCGACAAAGGCTATACAATCAACAGCGTTTCGTGCGTTATAATCGCACAACAGCCCAAAATGGCGCCGCACATACAAGAAATTCGCAAAAACCTCGCGGCAAGGCTGAACTTATCCATCGACAGAGTAAACGTCTCTGCCACCACAACAGAAAATCTCGGAGTAATCGCAGACGGCAACGCTATAGCATCGAGCGCGTCCTGTCTGCTTTCTATGTAGGTAGTATGAAGGAAACCAAACAAAAAAAACGGCTGCAAATGCCGCCCATGCTCGTTGTGTTGCTCGGCTTCTTGGGAGTAATGCTCGTAGGCGCGTTTCTGCTCGCCCTGCCCATTTCCAACACATCCCACGAATGGGCGTCGTTCACGCACGTTATATACTGGGCGACCAACGGCGTGTGCGGAACAGGACTGACGGTAACGTCCACGGCGCTGACATTCAGCGGCTTCGGTCAAGCCATAATGTTTTTGCTCGTACAGTTCGGCGGGCTGGGCTTTATGACATTTGCCACGATAGTATTTATAGTAATCGGCAAGCGCATAACATTTAAGGACAGAATAGCAATCCAAGAGGCACTCGGCCTCGACGAAACCAAAGGCGTCGTGCGTCTGGTCAGAAACATAGCGATTATGACGGCGATTATCGAGGGCGTCGGAGCACTGCTGCTCATACCCTTCTTTTGCGCACGCAACGGCGTAATCGGAATATGGCAGTCGGTTTTCAATTCCGTATCGGCATTCTGCAATGCAGGCTTCGACGTCAACGGCACGCCGACAAACCCGTACGGCTCGCTCACCGACTACCACAGCAATGCGGGCATACTCTTAGTCATAGCTCTGCTCGCCATACTCGGCGCGTTCGGCTTCCCCGTTATAAACGACGTGCTAAAAAGCAAATTCCGCTGGAAGAAATATCAGCTCCACACAAAAATAGTCATCGTAGTTCAACTGTCGCTTATGGCGTTCGGTATGTTCTTCCTCTTGGCGTCCGAGTTTAATTCCGCCGCCCTTGCAGGCATGAACGGCGGCGAAAAACTGCTCAACAGCATGTTCCAATCGGTGATGGCAAGCTCGACGGCGGGATTTTCCTCAATCAATCAAACAGATATATCATACTCGGGCCGAATAATGACTTGCGTGCTGATGTTTATAGGCGCGTCGCCGTGCAGTACGGGCGGCGGCATTAAGACAAGCACGTTTGCCGTGCTTATGCTTGTGGCGATAACGGGCCTGCGCGGCAAAGACGAAATAACAATTGCAAGGCGCAGTATATCGGTCAAAACGGGCTTGCGCGCCGTGACGGTACTGTTTCTCGCAACGTTTATCGTGCTGACCGCCGCATTGGCAATAAGTGCGACCGATCCCAACGTAACGCAAACTATATCACAAACTATAGGAAACAACAATGTCAATAACGACGTCGGCGTATATTTCTTCGAATGTATAACGGCGTTTACAACGACGGGGCTGTCGACAGGCGCCGCACCGTATCTGTCAAACGGCGCTTTGTATATTCAAGCCGTAATCATGCTTATAGGCAGAATCGGACCGATGAGCGTCGGCACGATATTCGTCAAAGCGGAAAACGACACGCTTAAATACCCCAACGCTAACATAATGATAGGTTGACAAGGAGATAAAACATGGCTGTAAAAAAGGTATCACCACTCAAAAAGCAATACGTTATTTTCGGGCTCGGCAGGTTCGGTGTTTCGCTCACAAAGGCGCTCAACGAGTACGGTGCGGAAGTGCTCGCAATAGACGCCGACGAAGAGAAGATAAACGAGATTTCCGATTATTGCACGCACGCAGTGTGCTGTGATGCGACCGACGAGCACAATCTCGAAAAGCTTGGCATCAATAATATGGACGTCGCCATAGTTTGCTTGGCGTCCAACATCGAAGCGAGCATCTATATCAGCCTAATGTGCAAACAGATGGGCATTCCAAAAACGATAGCAAAAGCGCGCGACGAGCGCCATAAACTCGTCTTACAGCGCATAGGCGTCGACGCAGTTATCATTCCCGAGGAAGCGATGGGCGAAAAGCTCGCCGCTACCCTGCTCAAACCGAACATGGTCGAGATTATGACGCTTGCAGACAAGTTCCGCATGATAGAGATACGCACGCCTAAAAAATGGCAGGACAAGACGCTTGCCGAGCTCGATTTGCGCAATACCGAACACGTTACGCTCGTGGTAATCAAACGTGGCGACGACGTAATTGCCTCGCCCGGCGGCGACTGCAAGCTGCTCGCCGAGGACCTGTTGATTATCGCGGGCACGGTCAGCGACACAAAGCGCCTGAGCAGCAAGGCTACCGAAACAGTCATCAACGACTTAGAAGATTTAATATAGAATATTGTATACATAAAATTACACCAAAAAAGCCTGTCGATTATACCGACAGGCTTTTTCTATGTCACTGCTTATCAGTGCTTTTGCTCGCATATAAGCAAAATTGAAATTTATCAAAGTGCCTTCTTTGCAACCAGTACTGTCCCCTCATCTTGTTCAACTTCTTTGATTACAAGAAACCCATTCTTTTTCCAAAAGTGGTTGGACTGAGGATTTCCTTTATCAATACCTAAAAGCACAGTTGTAATTCCAGCTTCTTTTAGATACTGACATACTTCCTGAATGATACCCGTTCCGATTTGATTTCCTTGAAGTTGCTTATTCATCATAAAGAAACCAATATACCCGGAATCGCCACTCGGATACCCATTGATCAGATCCATAATTGCGACTAAAACAGTATTATCATAAAATCCAACGTAATATTTGGAGGACCTTTCAATACCCGGCGGAGTTATATGGAGGTCATTGAGAACAAGCTCCTTGGAAGGCTGTTTGCCGCAATATTGATAGTATT
>JAFLVF010000095.1 GCA_022508425.1 Clostridiales bacterium
TAACGCCCATTGACAGCCTGTTCAAAAATTCGTGTTTTCTGTTCTTGACGGCGTTATATGCGCGCTGAACGGGGATAGACCGCTCCACTATCGACGTACCGAAAAAGCACCCCGCGGCATTCAGCGAAACCTGCTTGATAAACGGAAAGGTATACTTCCCGTCCACGCCGTTTCGATACGGAAGATCGCCGTAGCTCAAGAGCACTCCGTTAGCGACGACCGCATATACGCCTCGAGGGTGTTCTTTGGTGGGTAGCGTATACCGCTCGATCACCACCGCACTGTCCGCAGCCGCCGCGGACGAAAGCTTGTTAATTACGCTCTCGGACACCAGCCCGCCGCCGTTGGGGATTTGCGCAAACGACGCGACGTCAATGTTTTCGGGCTTGACTGTCTTGCCGTAAATGCGCTTGATCTCGTCGACGGGCACTGCGCGCGCACGTATAATCGAGCGGCAATCGTCGAGGTTTTGCGCACCGACATTGTCGGGATATATCTCGAATGGCGATACGACGTCTATCGTGACGTCGCCCTCATGCGTGCCGTCGCCTATATCAAGTCCGGCTTGATCGTCCCAGCCGACGTAATAAAACGCCGTGCCGCAAATCTCCGACCACATTGTGCCCTCTGCGAGTACTCCGTCCATATCGAGCTTGTCGCAAGTCGACGAAAGAATTTTGGACGAGTTCTTCGCCGTCTTTATATCGTTGTCGTCGGACGAAAACGGCCTGACGGTGAGCGTCGGGCGCACGCTGTTAAGCTTTGCCTGGCGCGTCTCGACGAGCGACGAAACGTGGTTAAAGACCTCTCGCTCCTGCCAGTAATAATCGCGCTCGACGTCCGCGATCTCGCCTGTCGGCAACGCCGTGCAAAACTGATTGCCCATGTAGAAGTTTATATTGAGCCGCCACTGCGTCTCGAACGGCCTACGCGCCTCGGCGCGCGCGTCGTAGTCGCGCTTGATATCCGCTATTAAGTCCTCTTCGTACTCGCGTTTCATTTGCCGCCGTCCTTTTTGCGTTTTGCCGTCTCGACTGACTTGGGCACGACGACGGCGCCTATTGCGCCGTACAGCTCGCGCATACATTTATCGCACATGTAGATGCGGCCGCGAATGCCGGTGCGCTCGAAATGCACGGCATGCTCCGCGCGGTTTTTACACACGCCGAGCTCGCATTTTACGTTTGTTTTGGTGTCTATAATTTCCATAACTGACCTCCCGTCATTTATTTTTCAGTTCGCTCAAAAGCCTTGCCTTTTCCGCTTCGAGCTCGTCGTCCGTCATGCCGTCGAACGGCGAATCGTCGAATATCAGCTTTGCCGCCGCGATATCGGGCGGCACGTCCTTGGTGGTAACGCGCTTTTTTACAAGCTCGAGACTGCCGTCGACAATGGCGTATTCCTCCACCGTCTCGGTAGCTTCGTAGCCCTTGGCGCGCTTAACCACCGCTTGAAAAATGTCGTCGCGTTGCATTGCGCCTGATCAACCTCTCTTTGTCAAGTTGTATTTCACTTTTTACCCGCGTTACTCTCGGCGGCGCGGGGCGCGACATCAGATAGTATCTCAACTCGTCCAGGCAGTGATCGTCGGTCTTGACCGGGCGGTCGCCGTCACCCCAGCGGTAGCTTTTTAGCTCGCGAATAAGATTGACGCAGTTGTCGAAGATAAAAAGCCTCGGCTTGCCGTCAGTCATGAGATACTGTTTGACGCGGTTTATGCCGCTGAATAAATCCTTGTTTACGCGCGTGTCGACGAGTATTCCGCCATCGGAAAACAGCTCTGCGACCGACTTGTCGGCGTTTAACGTGTGCTGGTTGGCCGCGCTGTCGATAAGGGCTTGAATGCGCCCCTTGCCGTCGGTGTGCCAATTGATAGAAGCGGAAATTCCCTTAATGGCGCGGCAGTGTTCGTCGACCGATTTACCCGCTTCGAAATGCTCGGCCGTGACGTAAACGTTTCCGTCGTAGTCTACGGCATACCAATGACAGGACAGCGGATTATTAAGACCCGGGTCGATTGACAGTCGGTCTTGCCATTCGACGGGAATTTCGAACGGCGGTATCACGTGCACACGCTCGTCGAACTCGGTGTACACCGCGCCCTTCGCGTCAACAAAACGCCCGTACCGCCTGACGTCGCGCTCTTGGTCGGTCATCGCCGCAGACACGCGCTTCACCTCCTCGGGGTCTAGATAGGGATTGTCCGCCCATTCCATGAAGATGTGCCACACCTCGGGGTCATCGTTGCGGTTAAGATAGATGCGGTTGTACACAAAAGTAAGCCCCAATAGCGGCGTCATCGTTCCGAATATCAAGCCTTTCTTGTCGACCACGCGCATGGCGCACTCGTCGTAAATATCTTCGGGCGGTTCCTCGTCAAACCAAACGTAATCGAGCGACGCGCCTGCAAACTTGTCTCTGCCCGACTCGCACGTCTTAAACCCTATAGTGCTTATCGTGCCGAAAACGTTCTTTACGGCAATGTAGTCGATGACGCCGCCCGACGGGTTTTGACTTTTGCCGGAATCCATAACGATATCCGCTATCCAATCGGGATTTAGGTACGACAAAATCTTCTTCTGCGCGACGTCGCGCTGAACGCGCCGCGACAGCGACACCACCCAACCGTCTGTCGGCTTGTTGTCGCGATATGGATGAATGCCGCGCGCAAGCCACACCGTCTCCACCGCTCCGCACTCCGTCTTGCCCGTGCGGTTGCCGCCGAACACCCAGCGGTTGCGCTTTAAGCATCTGTGAAACTCCATTTGTTTTAGGTGCACTTTGTCGGTATTGTAGCGAGAGAGCGTATTGTTTTTGTATCTTCGCTTTTGCTCATGCTCGATTTTGAGTATGTTTTTTATGATATCCCTTTCCATATTTTACCCCGAAAAAACCAAAACACCGTGCGACGCAATTCGTTCACGCACGACAAAACGCGCGGTATTTCGCCCGCGTTTATGCGCTACAATGCCATCATGACGGTGGCATCCATACTCTCGACACTCGTATTTCTCTTCATGCCGGCGCAAACGACGCTGTATTCTTCCGACCTGACCCCGGTAGTCACTCTTCCGGCCGGGTATTTCTGCATACTGTCCGACGGCGAGGAAAAGGCGGGCTACACCGCCGTCATGTACGACGACCTAATAGGTTACGTCAAATCGGACGCCGTCACCGCCGTCGACTACACGCCTGTCAATAAGTACGAAACGAACGTTCAATTCAGATGCGACAACGACGGTCAGCCCGTAAATCTTCGGTCTGCGCCGCGAAAGTCCGCCGGCATAATCACAGTGCTGCCCGCTACCGCCACCGGCCACAGCTACGGCGCGGTAAACGGCGACGTACTGATGACGGGCGGCGGCGACGTGTGGTATTACGTCAGATACGACGGCGTGCGCGGCTACTGCTACTACGCGCATATCTCGGTCGACCCGACCCCGCCCAACGTGATAGAAAAAGAGCCCGACGAAGTATTCGACGAGCCTACCTCCACACCGCCCGCCGAAGACGAAACGCAAGGTCTGCCGCGTTACGCCGCCATACTCTTGATAGTTGCGCTGTGCATTCCCGTTCCGATAATAATGTTCTACCTGTTCCGCAAACCCAAAGAGCGGTAAACGCTACCACTCTTTATTTTAGCCGCGAAACGCCGACTCCGCAACAAATCTATTTGCCGACGACGGCGTAGACGCGCGCAAACCGTTTATGTTGACGGCATAAGTTCGCGTCAAGCAAGGAAAGCGAGCGTCCGCGAAAGGAGTGAGATAGACATATATGACTCGAAGTGGGCGCGATACTTGACACAGCATCACGCGAGACAAACGCAGTCAAGGGAGCCGACCGACGGGAATTTAGTCAAACCTAAACGACCGAGGGCGGCGCGTACCTTACCGAACTATCGCGCGACGTATACGCTGTCAAAGGCGCTTTCATTTGTTTGAATAAATAAGTAAACTCGTCGCGCACGCGTTGAGTGTCATAGCCGCACTCGCCTATTGCTATCAGCGCCTGCCCGTACAATTCGCTGGTCGTCTGCGTAGCGGCGCAGGCGGTAAGCACGCAAAACTTTTCGCCGAGCTTTCGCCTTATAAACCCGTACAAAACATTAAGATTGCACAGGTCTATGCGCCGATTGTCAAGCTTGATAAGCGCGTTGACCGTCTTAATAGCGGGCGCACTCATATCGCCTATTACGTTTTCCTGTTCCTTTTCTATTTTGTCCTGCAAAATCGGTATATACTTATTTATACGTATAATATTATCGATAACTTTTCTATCGGCCGAATTCATACGCCACCCTTCATTATTTTTTTCGAGCGGATTTTATCACCGAATTACTGACAACAGTATGTCAACAATAGATCGGAAGAGCACACGTCTGAACTCCAGTCACTCGTGTCAATC
>JAFLVF010000096.1 GCA_022508425.1 Clostridiales bacterium
GCGCGACAGCGCAGAGCTATTTTTTAACATATTCTACAAGTTTTCGTCGGAAAATGTGGACGAGTATGCGTACTATTTGCCCGACCTCGTCGACGCCATAAACGCGCTCGAATCCAACAAAAACGAAACCAAAAACGCCGAGCTTGTAACTCAAATAACCAATGCTTTGATAGGGGAAGACAGAGACGACGAGGCGATTAAGGATATGTTGGCCGAGCTTGCGGTGCTCGAAGTGGCGGACGTTTTGGAAATGCCTATGCTCGATAAGCCCAAAGCGTACAAGCCCGCGCGCTCGATAGGCGACGAAAGTATCTTCGGCAAGCTTGACGAGATCAAGGCCGCCGTGCTCGAAGCCGCGGCCGCACCGGCTGCCGATAGCGCGCCGACCGAGGCAAAGCCCGAAGAAGCGTATCAAGCGCAAAGCGAGCAACCCGAAAAGACCGAAGAGGAGCAAGACCTCGATTACGGCGCGGTTACGGAAATCTTGGCCGCAGTGGACGAGCTCAAAGCCGCGCTCGGAGCAAACGAAAACGCAGATATATCGCAAGTACTCGAAGAGGTGCGCAATAACTACGTCGAGCTTGCTAACAAGCTTGTACAAATATTCGAGGCTATACAAACCCCGCCTATGGTTACGTCGGACGGCGACGAAGTCAGGTACATTCCGACAATGACCGAGGAGGAAAAGCACCACGCAATAGACGACTTAATTTACATTCGCGAAAAGATGGACGAGCAGGGCGAGCTTGTAACGCGTTTGGACGAAATTCAAAACGCCATTCTCGGTATAGGCGGCAATTCGGATGTTCCCGCGTCGCTTACCGACAGCATAAACGCTCTCCTCGGCGATATAAACACTCAATTCGATAAGCTGTACGAGGATCTTTCCAATGCGCTAATCGAATCCGAATCCAATATTATCGCTCGTTTCAGCGAGTTCGGCAATCCTGCCGAGTCGGTTGAGAACGCGCGTTTGGACATAATTGCCGACAATCAAACCACAAGAGACGCCGTGATGTCTTTGTCCGACGCGGTTTTGGCAGACACTCAGGCCATACGCGAATCGCTGCTTGCGGCGTCCGACGCTTCGCTCACCGCGACTGTAAACGACGCGATAGAACAGCTTCGCGCCGACGTCGCCGCGCTCACGGCCCAGACGGCGCAAAATACCGACGCGGCTACGTTAGACAGACAAAAACTGTTGGACGACGTAACGTTCCTGCGCGAGCAGGCCGAGCTTGCCATTGCGGAAAGCGAGCAAGCGGCGGGCGAGGACGTAGACCGTCACGCCGAGCAGGAGGAAGCGGTAAACGCGTATCTCGACGATATTTCGTCGCGCGTAGCGTTGCTTGCTACCGTTCCGGACGACGTTGCCACGGTGCGTGACGCGATCATTTCCGTATCCGACAACGTAAATGCAGTTTTGGACAACGTAACGCTTTTGGGCGACACTGTTCAACCGATTGCGGAAGACGTGGCCGCCACGAGAGACACGGCAAACGCAGTGTTGGAAGCGCTCGCTCCCATATCCGAACAGCTCACTTCCATTCTTGAAAGATTCGACGCGGCGGCGGAAGAACAGCCCTTGTACGAAGAGCAAGAGGTCGTTCAAGAGAACGTTGCGGAAGAGGCGCTGTCCGGCCAAGAGCTTGCGGAGCTTAAAGAAAGCGTCAATAACATACTCGACACGCTCACGTTGCTCCCGCAGGCGGAAGACGTCGTTGCGGCACGCGATAATACTTATTCCATAATCGAAACATTGACGGCAATGCCGCACGCGGAGGACGTTAACGTTACGCGCGACAATGTTGCGTCGGTACTCGCCGCAGTTACTTCGCTTTCCGAAAATATGGAAGCGGTTTTGGCGAGCACAAACGCTTCTGCGCAGGTAGCTGACGGGCTTACGGCTATGACCGAAACCGTCAATACGACGGCGGAAGACGTCAATTATATTCGCACCAAGCTCGACGAGCAGCAGGCGGGCGAGAATCTTTCGCAAATTATGCAGGACATCGGGACTGTACTCGATAAGATAGAAGAGTTCAGCCTCGCGGCCGCAAATAATAAACAGGAAATAATCGATACCGTAAACGGCATTCGCGAGGAAGTGCATATAAGCACGCTCGACGAGACGATGACTGCCGCGGGTATCGACGACGAAACGCGCGACGTGCTTATAGGCGAAATAGCCGACATGCGCGAAAGGTTGGCGGGAATAGAAAGCGCTACGCAGTCTATGTCCGAGCTCAATACGACTACTCTCGACGGAATAAACGGTCAGCTTGCCGACTTGCAGGCGTTGCTCGAAGAAAGGTTGAGCGGCGAGGCCGTCGAGCAGGCGGAATCGGGAGAAAACGCTTCCGACGCGCTTAAAGTAGTTCTCGACGAGATTGCCACCCTCAAAGAAAAGTTAGACGTTCAGACCGAGTTCGATACGGTAGAAGAGATTTTGTCGCTTCGCGAGGACATAAAGGCTTCGCGCATAGTCGATCAGGACGAGGTTTCGGGCGAACTCGAAGCCATAAAGAACGAGCTTGCCGCTATATCGTCCGGCAATATCCTCGACGAGATTCGCGCATTGAGGGAAGACCTTGTTAACATGCCGAGCGGGGAAGGTGCGGCAGAGCCCACCGGCGGCGAACTTAACCTTGTTCTCAACGAAATCGTATCGTTGCGCGACGAAGTATTCTCGTTCAAGGACGAAGTGCTTGGCGGTGGTGTGGCGGCAGAGCCTCAGGGCGAGCAGTCAGAGCCTCAATCGGGCGACGACGTAAACGCCATTCTCGACGAGCTCTCCGCGCTCCGTATAGACCAGAGCGCGCTCACCGACAACATTGACGAGCTAAAAGATTTGATCAGCCGCAGAACGTCGTTAGGCGTTGCGGAAACGGATGGCGAGGAGCAACAAGCCGCGCCGTCCGCAGGCGAGCTAAACGTTGTTCTCGACGAGATAATCAACCTTAAAAACGATATAGAAAGAATAGAAGCCAGTCTTGGCGACGACAATCTCTACGCGCTCAGAACAGAGATAAGCGAGCTCAAAGCGGCCGTAGGCGAAATGTCTCCCGCAGGTGATTACGCAACCGAGCTTGACACTCTCCGCGCCGAAGTACAGGCGTTGCGCGAAGAAAACGAACAGCTTCGCATGGCGGGCACAAGCGATATAAGCGCTCAGCTTGCCGAGATAAAAGAAGCGATGCAAGGCATGGCGCTCTCCGGCGCGCCTGCCGCACCCGCCGACGACACAATGTACGCGGCGCTTATCGAAGAAATACGCGGGCTCAAAGAGGCGTTTGCCGCAAATGCGGAGCCTGCCCAACAGTCGTTCGACTTGGGCGACGAATTGCTCGAAATACGCGACGAAATCGCACAGCTCCGTTCCCTTACCACCGTAACCGCGGAAAGCGGCGGTGCGGCGGAGGTTGCGGCGATGCGCGACGAGTTGGCGGAGCTCAAAAACATGCTTTCGCAGTCCGACAGCTTGTACGCGGTTGCGGAAGACGTTACCGCTATCAAGGCCGACGTTCAGTCGCTTAAAGACGAGCCCGATCTCGGCGTTATGAGCGAGATACTCGCGCTTCGCGACGAGTTCCAGGCCCTGCGCGAGCAGATAGAGGAAGTCAAGCGCGTTGCCGGACAGACGAACAAGGCGGCGGACGATTCGCTTATGAACGAAGTTCAGTCGCTCCGCGATCAGTTGTTTGCAATAAGCATGGCCAACGTAAACGATCCCGCTTCCGGCGAATCCAATTACGAAAGCTACAACAATATAATTCTCGACGAGATTGCTTCGTTGCGTGACCAGGTCAACGCTGTGAGCAACGGTGCGGATCAGGAGGCCATGGCGGAAGAGTTTGCAAGCCTCAGAGAAGCGATAGACAGGCGCGACGCCGCGTACGACGAGCTTGCCGAGCTCGTAGGCAGCATGAACAACGCCGCCGAAAACAGCAAGATTCTCGACGAGATTGCCTCACTGCGCAACGAGGTAGCCAATCAGCGCGACGCGGATATGTCCACGCTCAACTTCATGTCCGAAATGGCGCATTTGATAGAACGCCAGAACCAATATCTTACGAAGAACGCCGGCACCGATATAGCCGACAAAATCGAGAGCCTAAAAGCCGAGTTGGCTTCGTCCGACGCAATCGCGCAAGAAGTCGCAAAGCTTCGCAAGATAATGGAACAGGCCGGAAGCTCTTCGGATAACGACACCATACTCAACGAGCTTGCCGAACTCAGGGAAGAGCTCAGCGCGGCAAAACCGAGCAGGGAAAACGAAATCATTCTCGACGCGATTGCAAGGCTTCGCAACGAGGTAACAATGCTTGCCGAGCGCGATAATGCGCCCGCAATCAACACGACCGACACCGACCTTTCCGATTCGCTGTC
>JAFLVF010000097.1 GCA_022508425.1 Clostridiales bacterium
CGGGCATACAGGACAGTCTACTCAATGCGACTCGGTTTGCGCTCCTTAAAAAAACGGCGGAGAGCGAAGGTGACAAAGCGTCGATATCGTTCGACCTAAAGAACAAGCCGGGAACACTGCTCGGCGTACTTCAAGCAATCAACGAACGCGGCGTAAATATGACGCGAATCTTAAGCCGTCCGCACAGAACGGGAAGCGGCGAGTACAGGTTTTTCGTCGACTTTGACTTTATGGATTCCAACGAGGCGCTCGACTCACTTCTTAAAGCAATAGAGCAAAATTGCTCGGCGTTTAGGTTTTTGGGCAGATACTACTGCGACAATAAGTAAAAATGTAAACAGACACCGTACGGTGGAAAAGAGGCATATATGGGACTTATATCTTTTATAACAGGAAGCGACAACCGTCGCAACGTAAAAAAGCTTTCGGCGCGCGCCGAGCAGGTGCTTACGCTCGAGGACAAGTTTGCGGCAATGTCCGACGACGAGCTTCGCGGTATGACCGCACAGTTTAAGCAGAGATACAACGAGAACTTCGAAAGTCTCGACGATCTGCTTCCCGAAGCGTTTGCGGTCGTTCGCGAGGCGGGTAAGCGCGTACTCGATATGAAGCACTTTAAGGTGCAGATAATGGGCGGTATCGCTCTTCACCAGGGTAGAATTGCCGAGATGCGAACGGGCGAAGGTAAAACGCTCGTGTCGACTCTTCCCGCGTACCTTAACGCTATTGCGGGGCGCGGCGTTCACGTAGTTACCGTCAACGACTACCTTGCGCGCCGCGACGCGGAGTGGATGGGCAAGATTCACAGGTTTTTGGGGCTGTCCGTCGGCGTTGCCGTTTCGGGAATGAAGCCCGACGCAAAGCGCAAGGCGTACAACTGCGACATAACCTACGGCACGAACAACGAGCTCGGCTTCGACTATCTGCGCGACAATATGGTCATTCGCCGCGAGGATATGGTTCAGCGCGATTTGGCGTTTGCAATCATCGACGAGGTAGACTCCATACTTATCGACGAAGCGAGAACACCGCTTATTATTTCCGGCCGCGGCGGGCGAAGCAGCGAGATGTACAGCAGAGCCAACCGCTTTGCGCGCAGGCTCGTTCGCGACGATGATTACGAGATTGACGAAAAGAAGCGCACCATAAACCTTACCGAGCAGGGTATAGAACGTGCCGAAACGTATTTCGAGGTTGAAAACCTCGCGGACATTGAAAACACCGAGCTTTACCACTATATTAACAACGCTCTAAAGGCCAACTTTATTATGCACCGCGATCAAGACTACATTGTCAGCGACGGCGAAGTAGTTATTGTCGACGAGTTTACAGGCCGCGTTATGATAGGAAGAAGATACAGCGACGGACTTCACCAGGCTATCGAGGCAAAGGAGAACGTGCGCGTTCAGTCTGAGAACAAGACTCTCGCGACGATAACCTTCCAAAACTACTTCAGGCTTTACGACAAGCTTTCGGGAATGACGGGTACCGCAAAGACGGAGGAGAATGAGTTCCGCTCTATATACAAGCTGGACGTCGTGACAATTCCCACAAACCTGCCCAGCCAGCGCGTCGACGAGGAGGACTTGCTGTTCACCACCGAAAAGGGCAAGATGCGCGCCGTAGTTGCGGACATTAAGGAGTGCTACGATCGCGGTCAGCCCGTGCTTGTCGGCACGACCAACGTCGAAAAGAGCGAGGAGCTCAGCAAGCTGCTTCGCCACGAAAAAATTCCGCACAGCGTTCTCAACGCAAAGAACCACGCCAAGGAAGCTATGATAGTCGCGCAGGCGGGTAGGCTCCACCAGGTTACGATTGCAACCAACATGGCGGGCCGCGGTACCGATATTATGCTCGGCGGCAACGCCGAATTTATGGCAAAAGAGCGGCTCAAAAAGGACGGCTTCGACGAGGCGGTTATCGACATAGCCTCGTCCGTATTCCCCTCGCAGGACGAGGAGGTGTTAAAAGCGCGCGACGAGTACAACAAGTATATGGTCGAGTACAAAAAGGAAGTCGCGGCGGAAAAGGAAAAGGTTGTCGCTTTCGGCGGTCTCAGAATAATCGGTACGGAGCGCCACGAGTCGCGGCGTATCGACAACCAGCTCCGCGGTCGTGCCGGTCGTCAGGGCGATATAGGTTCGTCCATATTCTACCTTTCGGCGGAGGACGACGTACTTAGGCTTTGGGGCGATAGGCTCAAGAAAGTAATGCAAATGTTCAAGGTGGACGAGGACACGCCGCTTCAAGCCAAGATACTGTCGCGCCAAATCGAAAACGCCCAGCGCAATATCGAGGGCAGAAACTTCTCGATAAGAAAGTCCGTTCTCGAATACGACAACGTAATGAACAAGCAGCGCGAGATTATCTACGCCGAGCGCGGCAAGGTTCTGAAGGGTCTGCCTATGCGCGAAGAGATACTCAAGATAATGCGCGACAGGTGCGATCTTATCGTCGATATGTACACCGACCCCAAGGTCGACCACGACGAGTGGGACGCGGAAGGGCTCAACAAAGAGGTGGAGAGAAAACTACTCCCCGGCGAGGCGGAGTTCTTTACAGAGGACAAGCTAAGTAACTACGCGCTCGAAGAGCTTAAAGATATGCTGTTCGACAGGCTCAAAGAGACGTACCAGGCGAAGATAGACGACGCGGCGGCGCACGGAGTGGACTTTGAAAACATCGAGCGCTACATTATGCTACGCGTAGTCGACCAAAAGTGGATGGACCATATCGACAATATGGACGCGCTCCGAAGCGGTATCGGTTTAAAGGCTTACGGTCAGCAGGATCCCGTAATCGCCTACCAGAAAGAGGGCTTCGATATGTTCGACGAGATGATAGACAACATTCACGACGAGGTTGTAAACATGCTCGTTCACGTAAACGTGGAGTATCCGCCCGAACCGCCTAAGCAACAGACCGAGCTAATCGAAACGCACGGCGATTCGCAGGAGCGCACCGTCAAACAGCCCGAGGTAAAGAGCAAGGTCGAACGCACGGGGCGCAACGATCCGTGCCCGTGCGGTAGCGGCAAAAAGTACAAAAACTGCTGCGGCAAGGACGAGCAGGGTTAAGCATATAATAGTTCGCAAAATCGCTTTTCCTTAATAACAGTGTAGCGTATAAGAAATTATTAACGGCACGAAACTCTTCGAGTGCAACAAAGTATTATCGGCGCAGTCAATATACGAGATTGAAAAAATGAGCATAGAAGATTACAAGGAAAAAATAAATCAAGCGGCGACGATGATAGACGATTCGTACGCGGCGATATCGCCCGACAAGCTAAAGGCAAGGCGGGCGGAGCTTGCCGAGCGCCAAAACGACCCGTCGCTGTACTCCGACCCCAAAGCGGCGCAGGCAGTGAACAGCGAGGCGAAATATATTGACAACACGCTCGCAAGGTTCGAAAAACTTATATCCACGGTGGACTCTCTAAGGTCGATGGTTGAACTTCTCGAGGCGGAGCCTGACGAGGAGTTAATGAGCGAGCTCGCGCAAGAGACCGACGCGCTGTACGCCGAAGCGGAAAAGGCGCAGATTTCGGCGCTACTCAAGGGCGAGTACGACAAGTCTGACGCTATTATGTCGCTCCACGCAGGCGCAGGCGGCACGGAAGCGCAGGACTGGGTTTCTATGCTGTTTCGAATGTACCGAATGTACTGCGAGCGCGCCGGCTATTCCGTTGACGTGGTTGACAGACTGGACGGCGACGAAGCGGGCATAAAAAGCATAACCTTTGTCGTTCGCGGCGTAAACGCGTACGGGTATCTTAAAGCGGAAAAGGGCGTGCATAGGCTCGTTCGCATTTCGCCTTTCGACGCGAACGCGCGCAGGCACACGTCGTTTGCAAGCCTCGAGGTTATGCCCGAGATAAAGGACGATATAACTATAACGATAAACCCCGACGAGATACGGGTGGACACATTCCGATCGAGCGGTGCGGGCGGTCAGCACATAAACAAGACAGACTCGGCGATACGCATAACGCACTTCCCGACTGGCATTGTCGTCACATGTCAGAACGAGCGCAGTCAGACCCAAAACCGCGAAATGGCGATGACAATGCTAAAGAGCAAGCTCGTTGAACTGAAAGAGCGCGAGGCGCAGGAAAAGGCGGCGGCAATCAAGGGCGACATAAAAAAGATAGAATGGGGCAGTCAGATACGCTCCTACGTTTTTCAGCCCTACACCCTAGTCAAAGACCACCGCACAGGCTACGAGGATTCGGACGTGCAGGCGGTTATGGACGGGGACCTGGAAGGCTTTATAATCGACTACTTAAAAAAGTCCGCATAAGCCGTCGCTTCGCACAACACCAATCCTGTCATACCGAGCGTAGTCGAGGTAT
>JAFLVF010000098.1 GCA_022508425.1 Clostridiales bacterium
GGCGATACGTCGTTGATTTCGGTTACGGCAAGGCCGACAACCTCCATAGCGCGGATAGCCGATTCTCTGCCCGCACCCGGGCCTTTTACGAAAACCTTGACCGAGCGAAGGCCGTGATCCATAGCGCGGCGCGCCGCCTCTTCGGCAGCCATCTGCGCGGCGTACGGCGTGGATTTACGCGAGCCGCGGAACTTGAGCGCGCCCGCCGAGCACGACGCTATCGCGTTGCCCTGCTCGTCCGTGACCGTGACAATCGTGTTGTTGAACGACGCATGGATATGGACGCAGCCCTTGTCGATATTTTTTGTTATCTTCCGTTTGGAAGCTGTTTTCTTGACTGCCATAAGTTATTACTTCTCCTTCTTCTTGCGCGAAACGGTGCGCTTCGGACCCTTGCGGGTGCGCGCGTTCTGCTTGGTGTTCTGACCGCGAACGGGCAGGTTCTTACGATGCCTTACTCCGCGGTAGCATCCGATGTCCTTAAGGCGCTTGATGTTAAGCTCGACCTCGCGGTGAAGATCGCCCTCGACCTTTATGTTCTTGTCAATATAGGTACGAAGCGCGTTCTCCTGATCGCCTGTCAGGTCCTTAACGCGAATATCGGGGCTGATGCCCGTCTCTTTGAGAATTTTGTTCGCCGTGGGACGGCCGATACCGTAGATATAGGTAAGACCTATCTCGATACGCTTGTCCTTGGGCAAATCTATACCTGCAATTCTTGCCACTTTGGTTTCTCCTTAACTTGAAAGTGATTGGTGAAATTTTTTGTTTTTACTATATTCTTCGCCGTAAACGCGCCGTGTGGAATGTCGCGGAACGCCTAAAGCGTTGTTTTTAATTCCGTGTGTGGGCTTATGTGGGTGGTAGTTTTGTTACACCCGAATAGTCTTGTGTCGTTATTAATTGCTTTAACGCCACTCTATACAGACTAACACAGAGTTGTACAGACCTATCGATAAGTCGTCGCGGTGGCGCAGTCGCGGTGCCTGAATAACAGCCTTTTGCGGCGTAGAAGCGAGTTCGTAGAAACGCCGTCGCGGTGGCGCAGTCGCGCGTCAGGCGTGCAACAGTTGGTGAGGCGGCGCGGGAGCTTAGTTAGACCTAAGTGACCAAGTCGCCGAGCCAAACGTAGCGCGCATCACGCGATGAATGTGCCGCCGCCTTTTAGCCTTGGCGTTGTTTATGGTTAGGATTCTTGCTGCAAATAACCATCACCTTTCCGTGACGGCGAATAACCTTGCACTTGTCGCACATGGGTTTTGCTGACGATCTGACTTTCATAGTTGTTTCTCCTTTATAGTAGAGATTGTTGTTTTGGGGTTGATTTTAACTTTGGGGGCTAATTTTTAGACCTAAAAGTAATTATGCCTTTGGTAATATCATACGGCGAAATCGCTACTTTAACACGGTCGCCCAAGAGTACCTTGATATAGTTGACGCGCATTTTGCCCGCTATCGTGCAGAGCACTATCGCGCCGTTATCGAGTTTGACCTTGAACTTTGTGCCCGGGAGACATTCTTCCACAACGCCTTCCGTTTCGATATTGTCACTTCTCGGCATACAACCTCCTGTCTTTATAAAATTGTTTTATGCGTTTTTTAACGCTTGCGTTTGTCGGGTTTGTTATTCCGCTTTTACAAGCGACCCGTAAATGCCTTTGTCGTTTGAGCTTGGGGCTCTCCACTTTTCTCGACTCGCCGTCGGCTATGAGTACGAAGCTGTCGCTTACCACCGACACGACCACGAACGCTTTGTCTTTGTCGTGCCCCGCTCGGCTGATTACTATGTCGCCGATTTCGATTGTACTCATGTGTCACCACCTAAATTGTGAGTATCTCGGGCTTGCCGTCGGTAACGATTACCGTGTTTTCATAGTGCGCGGCGTTGCTTCCGTCGGCGGTACGCACCGTCCAGCCGTCGCGCTCGATAAACACCTTCCAGGTTCCGCGCGTTATCATCGGCTCGATACAGATACACATTCCGTTTTTGAGCGTCGGTCCGGCGTGCTTTTTTCCGAAGTTGGGAACTTCGGGAAACTCGTGCATTTTGTGCCCGATACCGTGACCGGTAAGCGCCCGCACCACCCCGTAGCCGTTTAGCTCGGAATAGAGCTGAATGGCGCTCGACACGTCGCCGACTCTACAGCCGTCCACCGCGTACTCGAGCCCCATGTAAAAGGCTTCCTCAGCCGCCGCAATCAGCTTTTTGTCGGCTTCCGACACACTGCCCACCGCGAAGGTGCGCGCCGCGTCGCCTTGATATCCGTTTAAAAGTGCGGTAATGTCGACAGACACTATATCGCCCGATTTTACTACCGCGAGCGACGGTATTCCGTGTACAACGACGTCGTTTACAGATATGCACGACGCGTTGGGGTAGCCCTGAAACCCTTTGGACGACGGGGTTGCGCCCATACTCCGTATTGTTTCCTCAACTACCGCGTCGATTTCGAGCGTAGACACGCCGGGTTTTATAAAATCCCTCGCCGCGTCGAGCGCCGCCTTTACGACCCTGCTCGCCGCGCGCATGCCCTCGCGCTCTCTGTCGGTTTTACAAATCATTTAAGCGCCGCCTCGATCGCCGCGTTTACCGCGTCTATCGACTGCATTCCGTCGATGTTTTTGAGAACGCCCTTTGCCTTGTAGTAGTCAATAAGCGGAGCGGTGTTCTTTTCGTAAACCTTGAGACGGTTTTCAACAACCTCGCGCTTGTCGTCGTCGCGGATAATAAGCTCCGCGCCGCACTCCTTGCACTTGCCGTCGGGAGCTAAGCTCGCGCTCGTCGAATACCCGCAAACGGGGCAGACCCTGCGGCTCGCCATTCTGTCGACGAGTTTATTAAGGTCGGTGTCGAGGTTTAATGCGATGTCAATGTGCGTTATCGTGTCGAGAATTTCCGCCTGCGCCTTATTGCGGGGAAATCCGTCGAGAAGGAAACCTTTTTTGCAATCCGCTTCGGCGATACGGTTCTTTAGAAGAGCTATTACGAGCTCGTCGGGAACGAGCGCTCCCGCGTCCATAAACGCCTTGGCCTGTTTGCCGAGCTCCGTACCGTCGGCTATGTTCTTCCTAAGAAGGTCGCCCGTCGATACGTGCGGAATGTCGTGCGTTTTGCATATAAGCGCCGCCTGTGTGCCCTTGCCGGAGCCGGGCGCGCCCATTATTATTAAGTTCATAATGCTCCTTTTTTTCAGGTTTTTACTTATCACGACAGCGGTGGCGGAGGCGCGCGTCAGGCGGGTAACTGTCGGTGGCGAAGCGAGGGAGCTTAGTTAGACCTAAGTGACCGAGCCGCGACGCCGAACGTAGCCCGCATCACGCGATGCATACGCCGTCGGTTTTTACTTTAAGAATCCCTTATACTGCTTCATCATAAGCAAGCTTTGAAGTTGCTTGTTAAACTCGAGCGCGACGGAAACTACGATGAGCATTCCCGTTGCGGAGAAAGCGTTTACGAGCGAGGTGTCGTCGAGCACCGCCGCAAACACGACGGACGGCACGAGCGCGATAAACATAAGGAAGAGCGCGCCGAAAAGGGTGAGCCGCTTGCTTATTCTCGACAAGTATTCGGTAGTCGGCTTTCCCGGACGAATGCCGTTGATAAATCCGCCGTACTGCTGAATGTTTCTCGAAATCTCTTCCGGGTTAAACTCTATCTGCGCGTAGAAGTACGAGAAGAAGAGTATAAGCAATGCGACGAGCACCGAGTATATAGGCGTGCCCGCGCCCAACCACTTCATCCACCAGCCGTAAAAACTTGACGTGGGTGCAAAAAGCTGAGCTATCATTTGAGGGAAGGTTATAATCGCCGTTGCGAAGATTATGGGCAGCACGCCGCTCGCATTGAGCTTGACGGGTATATACGTGCTTTGACCGCCGTACTGCTTTCTGCCCTTTATCTGCTTGGCGTACTGAACCTGAACTCTGCGCTCGGAAAGGTCTACGAAAACGATTAGCGTAAAGACCGCGATAACCATAATCAAGAAGCCGATAAGCTCCCATATAGCCATTTGGTCGCCGCCGAACGCTTCCTGGAACTTAGCGATAATCGCAAGACCCGCCGACGAGATGATACCTACGAAAATGAGAAGGCTTATACCGTTGCCTACGCCGTAGTCGGTAATGCGCTCGCCCAGCCACATTGTGAGCATGGAGCCCATTATCATAAGGATAGCTACGAATATGCCGATTACCCATTCCTGCGTCATCGGGCCGAAAACGTTGGTGCTGAGCGCGTCCGCGTTTGCATACGATACGGTAATGCCTATCGCCTGCGCGGTCGCAAGAACAATCGTGATATAGCGCGTGATTTGCGTAATCTTCTTTTTGCCCTCGTCGCCCTGCTTTTG
>JAFLVF010000099.1 GCA_022508425.1 Clostridiales bacterium
GACTTCCATAACGACGTCGGAGAACATCTGGATAAAGCGGCGGTAGCAGTCCCAAGCCCAACGGGGATTGCCTGATTTGGCCGCTATAGTGTTTACAACATCCTCGTTGAGACCGAGGTTAAGGATTGTATCCATCATACCGGGCATGGAAGCACGCGCGCCCGAACGTACAGAAACAAGAAGCGGATTGTCCTTATCGCCGAACTTCTTGCCGCAAATCTTCTCCATTTTGTCGATGTACGACATGATTTCCTTCTGGATATCGTCGTTTATCTTGCGGCCGTCCTCGTAGTATTGAGTGCACGCCTCAGTGGAAATGGTAAAGCCCTGAGGAACAGGAAGCCCGATATTGGTCATTTCTGCGAGGTTTGCGCCCTTGCCGCCGAGAAGCTCGCGCATACCTGCGTTACCCTCGGTGAACAGATAGCAATACTTTTTTGCCATTATGTTTTATTCTCCTTAAAGTATATTTTTGTCCGTTGATTATTTTATCAAACATTGTTGATAAACGCAAGCGATTTGACACAGTTTCTTTTTTCTTTTATAAAAGGACGAAAAAAGCCGAGCTTTTCTCATTGAAAACTCGGCAAAACTAATACAAATCAATTGACTCGACGCTCTTCAGCCCCACGTCGAAATTGCGCGAAAACTCGGAGCTTATGTATTTGAGCGCGCGGCGTGACAAATCGTCGTCACCGCGTTTTTCGTGCCCGTGACGCTGTGCGTACGACAGCATTTGCACAGGGGTTTTGGGCTCCGGTGTGTACGTATATTCGCGATAAAATCCCGATAATTTAAGTAATTCGAGCATATACACCGCCGCCTGATAGTACGGATCGCCGTCGAACTCGACAGATTTGAGAAACTTCAAAAACTGTACGAAAACTTCCTTATGCGGCTCGTCGTCGCCTATCGCCGCAACAGTCGCCTCCGCCGTCACCGCCGCCGCCGTGAATACGCGAAGGTCGTTGCACAGCGAGAATCCGTCGCTAATCAGCATGGGATCGATGGGGGTAAGAAACGCGCCGCGATTGGACGTAAGGTGTGCGTCGAATACGGTAAACACCTGCGCGAACGGCTTGAGCTTGGCTTTCGCTTTCTTCACGCCGCGCAAAATGACGGTGACGACTCCGTGTTCCGCCGTCAACACCTTGGCGAGCTTGTCGTTATCCTTGTAATCGCTCACCTTCAATATTACGCAAGTGTCCGTAAAATCACGCAAAATTATTCTCCGATTTCTTCGCCGTCGCGGCGTTTGCCGTCCGATTTGAGCTTGGCATACATCGAGTAGTACCGCGGCTCGCCCGTAGTGCAAAACAGTTCCCATAACATCTTTTCGTCGTCGTTCATGATAAAAACCTCTCCATTAAGTATTATCCTTAACTACGGCAAAATTATGTGATTCAGTACCCTATATCGTGCAAAATGTTGGCTTTGTCGCGCCACCCCGGCCGCACCTTGACAAAAAGCTCGAGATACACCTTGTCATCTATAATCTGTTCTATATCCCGCCGCGCCGAAGCCCCGATGCGCTTGATCATAGTCCCGTCGTCGCCTATAACTATTCGCTTGTGCGACTGCCTATCCACAATAACGTCCGCCGTGATATGCACGGGCGTTTTCCCTTCATCTACCGACAGCACCGCAATACCTACGCCGTGCGGAATTTCGTCTTGCAAAAACAACAGCGCCTTTTCGCGAATGACCTCGCCTATAATAAACTTAACAGGCCGATCGGTGTACTCGTCGGGCGGGAACAAAAATCCGCCGTCGCGGCATTCTTTTTTTAACGCGGATTTGAGTACGTCGATATTTCTGCCCGTCTTGCAGCTTATCGGTATGACTTCTTTGATATTTCGCCCGCTCTTACGGTTCATGTACTTGTTGAGCTTGTCGAGCAACGGGTATATCGAATCGTACCCTTTTAGGTCGGTCTTGTTGAGAACGACATACAGCGGTGCGCGGCAAGCAAGGCGCGCCTGTATGGTCTTCTCGTCGTCCTCGGTGATACCCTTAGTGCAGTCGAGCACGATTACGACGACGTCCGCGTCGCCCGACAGCGAGCTCTTAACGCTCTTGTCCATGTGCTCGTCGAGCTTTGTGCGCGGCTTGAACATTCCCGGCGTGTCGAGGAACACAATCTGCTTGCTTCCTTCCGTGCATATCCCCGTTATTCTATCGCGCGTGGTCTGCGGCTTGGGCGAAACAATGGAAACCTTCTCGCCCACAATCGCATTGACCAGCGAGCTTTTGCCCGCATTTGGCCTGCCGATAACGGCAACGACAACCGACTTGTCCTGTTCGGCGAGCACTTTCTCTTCAAGCTCGCGCATGACGGTCTTGTCCTCGTCGGTCATATGGTCGTAGCCGAGGACGTGAAGCATGCCGTGAACGAATAAGTAATTGATTTCGCGCTCGCCCGTGCCGTATTCCTCGGCCTGACGCGCCGCCGCGTCTGTATTGATTGCGATATCGCCGAGCACGACTGCACGAGATTGCGCGTCGTAGTCGTTCGAGTAGTTTTTCTGCGAAAATTCCTTGATTTCGGTAAGCGCCGGATAACTTAATACGTCTGTGGTCTTGTCGATATTGCGCGTCGACTTGTTTAGCTCGCGCATTTCCTCGTCGTCTACAATAGCGATATCGACGCTCGCGTCGCCTTTCAGTCCCAATATATCGAAAATAATGCCGCCCAGCCTGAGAAACTCCGGCTTCACGTCGCCGGTAAACTTAAACATGAGCGTCTCCGCGGCCGCCGTACTTGATTCGCTTGTGATACAGTCCGCCGAACGCCCCGACAATAGCGCCGCGCACCGCGTTCAAGTCGCGCATTGTTATATCGCAATTTGCGAACTGCCCGAGCTTGATGCGCTCGTCTATCATGGCGGACAGAAGCTTGTTCACCCTCTCGCCGTCGGGGTTGTCCATTGCACGAATAGCAGCTTCCGCCGAATCGCAAATCATCAATATCGCGGCAATCTTGCTCGTCGGCGTTTTGCCCCTGTAGCGGTAGTCCGCCATATCGACCTCGCCGTCGGTCAGAGTCTTCGCTTTGTTGAAGAAATACACTATAGGCAGAGTGCCGTGGTGCTCGATTGTGACGCGCGCCACCTCTTCGGGAATTCTATTCTCCTTGCAGATATTATAGCCGTCGATAGTGTGCTGACGGATAATCTCGGCGGAAACCTCGGGTAAAATATCGTCGTGCGGATTGTAGCCCGCCTGATTCTCGGTAAAGTACATGGCATTGTTAAGCTTGCCCATGTCGTGATAGTACGCACAAGCGCGAGCGAGATACGGGTCCTCGCCTATCGCATTCGCGCAGATTTCCGCAAAGTTGGCGACAGCCATGCAGTGATTGAAAGTGCCGGGCGCCTCCACGCTAAGCCTGTGGATTAACGGGGATTTGTGATTGGTCAGCTCGACGAGCTTGTAGTCGGTAACGATGTTGAACACCGACTCCACTATCGGGACGAGAACGACGGACAGCATTAGCTGACCGGCCGCCGAAACACCGATATATATAATATTGTCTATAAACGGCTGAACGTCGAGCGAATACGCCGAAAGCATGACTCCGAGCAGTGCCATAACGGCCGCCACCGTGACGAACGCTCTTAATATGCTCGCCGTCCTTGTCATTGCGTTGGGGAAAGAATATGCGCCTATTGCGCCGCCGACCAACCCCGCAATTGCGACAAATATAGCAACAGCAAACAATGTATCGTCGTCCATAATATCTATGAGCATGAACGCCGCAACCAATGTGCTGAACGTATTAAGTACGAATGCGTCGCGCTTCTTACAGAACGGAAGCGCCCACAGCGCCGTGAGCGAGAGCAACATTGCGTACGGATTGAGATACGATATAAATATGTTGGCTATCGCCACTACGGCAAATATGGTCGAAAGCGCGGCGGGAATTTTGAGGTTGAACAACAGCTCCTTGCGCGAGAAGATGATGTACATATACATCGTCGCCAGCACTGCAAGAAGCAAAACCGCAAACATCAGGTTGGCGGACGTCTTGGACATCACATTGTTGCCCGAGCTAACCGTAAAGAAGTGCACACCCAACAGCATGCCTATGTAAATGACCGCAAACATTATTGCGAAAATCCCCGCAAGCCAAAGATACGCGCTCTTGGGCGGGTTGATCATCGATAAATTATCGTTGTCGTTATTGGTCTTTTCCGTTTGATTTTCCATGGTTGCTCCTATCGGCATAAGCGGCGACAATCCTTTGCACGAGGTCGTGCCGCACGACGTCCCCGTCGGTAAGGTGTACAAACGCCACCGACTTGACGTCCCGTAATACTTCCTCCGCGTCTATCAGCCCGGACGGC